>JAYVZL010000035.1:0-41857 GCA_043783505.1 Elusimicrobiota bacterium | reverse complement strand
GGGTCCGGTCCTTTGGAAGTCCGTGGCCGGAGCGGAAGCCGGTTAGGGCCTCGCGCAGGGACGCGACCGAGGTGAAGCGCGGGATGTCGGCGGCTTCGGATAAGGCCGAGGCGTCGTAGGACACCGGCTTCCATTGCCAGGCGGGAACGCCCTTGAGCACGGCTTCCTCGGCGACGGTGGAGTAGCTGAACAGGACCAAGTCGGCCCAGTCGAGGTCTTCGTCCAGGCTTCCGGTCGACAGCGCGACGCGGTCCTTGACGGAGGCGTACTCGGGACGCCGGCTGAGCGGAGCGAAGGGGTGGTCGCGCAGGCGCAATTCCACGCCGGGCGCATCGTGGGCCGCGGCCGCGGCGGCCGCGAGTAAGGCGGCTTCGACGTCGAGATCGAGCGCCGGCGCCAAGAGAACGCGCACGCCCGCGCCGGAACGGGTTTTGGCCGGGACCGGAGGGCGGACATGATCGTAGCGCGGAGAGCCCGTCGTCAGAACCCGTTCGCAAGGATAGCCGCAGTCGAGGAAATGCTTGCGCGTCATCTCGCCCATGGCGAAGACCAAGTCGGGCGCGGGGACCGCGCGGCCGTCGGGATCGCCGCGGAACTCGAGGGCGGGATCGAAGAAGTAGAAAGTCTTCTCGCGACAGAAGCCGGCGTGCTGGATGGCGGCGGTGCGCGCTCCGGCCGCGCGCGCGCCCGCGAAGGCGGCGCGGGCATGCGGGTGGTGCTCGAGAAAATGGACGCAGACTTTCGGCTTGAGTGCCGCGCAGGCGCGCTGCGAGGCTTTTTCGATGAGCGCGCAGCGCGGGAGTCCGCCGTCGAGAAAACCGCGCAGGAGACGCTCGGCGAAAAGAGGAAATAAGTCGAGTCCGTCGATTTCAAAAATCACCCGAAAATCGGGATCGTTGCGACGGCGCAGATAGGCCGAGAGCGGGCGGAGCTCGAAGGCCGCCTCGAGCGCGTCTCCTATGTCGAGATAGGACTGAAGAAGGGCGATGTTCTCTGATTTCGCGGCGCGCACCGCGGCACGTCGTCCACGGGAGGCCCGGGCCGGATCGCCGAAGACGTCGAGCCAGCACAGGCGCCCGACCGAACGGCCGAGCGCGGCGATCTCAGCGGGAAGAGCCTTGAAGTAGCGATCGACGAGGCGTCCGTCCTCTTCGCGCACGGACCAGTCCCAGTAGCCGAGCAGCAGGACGTTTGGCCGGGGCCCGGCTGGACGCGCGCCGATGCAGGCGATCAGATCGAGAAGGGATCGGATCAGACCGAAGACGCGCGAGGCCAGGGCCCTTAGCCACCAGATGGGCTCCGGCACGCACCAAGGCGCGGCATGAACGATGACTTTGAAGCGGCCGTTCAGCGCGGCGACGATCTCGGGAGGAGCTCCCCAGGTCTCGATGGCGTCCGCCGAGACCGCGTCCGCGGCCCACAGGATGGCGCGCAAGGCGAGGATGCGGGCGAAGGTCGGGTCATTTTCGCAATCCTTATAAGAAACCGGGTGGTGCCACCAGGCGTTGCCGTCGGAGGCCTCTTCGCGCAAAGTCCGCCCGCCGACTCGCTCGGCTCCTATTCTGGCTGCGGTCCCGAGATAATCGGCGCGGGCTTGAGCGCGGGCCGCGGAGGGCATTTCGCGGGCGCGCAGAAATCGACCCGAGACGTGTCCGGCCAACGCCTCCTCCGCGGTCGGAGGCAGAAAGCTGAGGAGGGGACCTTCAGGCGCTGCGACCGGGTTTGTCCAGCAGACGATCAGACGGCTCATCAGCCGAGGCCGGCGATGGCCGCGCGGCCCATGGCGAGGATGGCTTCCTCGGTGCTTCCGCCGATGTGCGGCGTGGCCAGGATCTTGCGGTGGGAGAGCAGGCGCGCGTTCTTCGTCGGTTCCTCGGCGAAGGCGTCGAGGGCGGCGCCGGCCAGGTGCCCGGCGTCGAGAGCAGCCAGTAGCGCGTCCTCGTCGATGAGGCCGCCGCGCGCGGTGTTGAGAAGAAGGGACGACGGCTTCATCAAAGCCAGATGCTCGGCGTCTAGAATATTCTTGGTAGCGGGCGTCAGCGGCAGGTGCAGGCTGACGACGTCGCTCTCGCGCAGCAGGTCATCAAGGGAAACAAGTCGTACGCCTTTGGTCTCGGCGAAGAGGCGATCCGCGGCCGGATCGTGCGCGAGCAAGCGGACGTTGAACGGGGCCAACAGGGAGACGAGGTCGCGGCCCACCGAGCCCAAGCCGACGAGGCCGACGGTCTTGCCGGTAAGAGTCGAGCCCTTGAGCTGGCGCCAGGTCCCGGCGCGCAAGTCGGCGGCGGCTTCGCTCACACGGTGCAAAAGAGCCAGCGCCGACATCAGCGCCAGCTCGGCCACGGAGCGCGAGTTTGTGCCCGGCGTCCAGGCGAGTTTGACGCCATGTTTCTCTATTGCCTTTAGATCAAAAGAGTCCAGACCGACGCCGAATTTACTGATTAGCTTTAGATTGGGAAGCCGTGCGAGCAGGCCGTCATCGACGATCTCCAGCGCCAGCACGGCCTTTTCGCAGTCAGATAAAAATGCAACAAGCTCCTCTCCATTTAGGGAGGAGCCCGCGTCGTTAAAACGCACGTCTGGGTGGCGGGCCGACAGCTCCGCGCGAAGCATCGCGTGTTTTGAAAATGAGCGTGAGGCCACGGCGACCTTGCTCATGACAGGATCTCTGAGCGTCCTTTTGAGAGGTGCTCGGCGCAGACGGCGCGGAACTTCTCATCGGAGGGGACCTCGACCTTGCGCACGCGGCCGTCGGGGCCGGGCAGGATAAGTCCCAGCGCCTTGGTCGTGTTCTTTTTGTCCTTGGAAAGAGCGGCCAGAAAATCACCCAGAGGGACGGGAACTTTTTCGTAGCCGCGCCAGTTGGCGGCCAAGGTCGGGCGCATGCGGAGATAATGAGACCTATCGCCCAGACCCAACTTCCCCGCGGCGAAGTTGGCCAGGTCCATGCCGATGGTGACCGCGATGCCGTGGGGAATGGCGAACTCAGTCGCCGCCTCGAGCGCGTGTCCGAAGGAGTGGCCGTAGTTCATCACCAGGCGCGGACCGGTGTCGAACTCGTCGGCCTCGACGATGGGCTTCTTGATCTCGAGCGAGCGGCGCAGGTAGCGCGTCATGATCGCGGGGTCGGTAAAAAGGCTCGCGTAATCGGCGGCGATGGCGTCGAAAGACGTGGGACCTTCTATGGCGTGGACCTTGAGCATCTCGCCGACGCCGGAGCGCACGTCCTTGTCCGCGAGCGTCTTCAGGAAGACGGCGCCGAGGATGATCCGCCTCGGAGGAGTAAAAGTCCCGAGAACGTTCTTGGCGCCGCCCCCGTTGATCGAGCTTTTCGAGCCCACGCAGGAGTCGGCCATCGCGAGCAAGGTCGTCGGGGCGAAGACCCAGTCCACCCCGCGTAGCATCGTCGCGGCCAGGAAGCAGGCGACGTCCTGGGTGATCCCGCCGCCGACGGCGGCGAGCGTCTGTCCGCGGCGCAGGCCTTTGCCGACGAGGTGGCGCACCACGGGAGGCATGGCCTCGATCGATTTATTTTCCTCCGTCGCGTTTAATCGATAAACGGAAGGAGAGGCGAGCACGGCCCCGAGCTCGCGCTCGTAGAGCTCGGCCACGCGGGCGTCGATGATGAAGTGCGCGCCCGCCCCGGCGAGCGCGCACAGCTCCGCGAAGGGATCGCCGCGGAATTCCACCGCGTACGGTCCCTTGTGGGAGGAAACGACGAGGTCAGACGCGGGAGAATCCGCCATCGATGACTATGTTCTGGCCGCTGATGTAGGTGTTCTCGGGTCCGCACAGCCAGGCCGCGAGTGCTGCGATCTCGCGCGGCTGGGCCAGGCGCTTGGCGGGCACGCGCGCGGCGAGTTCCTTCATGCCTTTGGCGCCGAGTACGCGGCGCGTGAGGTCGGTGTCCACGTAGCCCGGCGCCACGCAGTTGGCGAGCACGCCCGAGGCCGCGGCCTCGGCGGCCAGTGCGGCCGTCATCCCGTCGAGCGCGAACTTGCTCGCCGAGTACGCGCCGCGGTTTTCCTTGCTGATCACGCCGAAGATCGAGCTGACGTTGACGATGCGCCCCCAGCGGCGGCGCGTCATCGCGGGCAGAAGAGCTCGGCAGAGGAGGAAGGGCGCGCGAACGTTCACGCGCTGGATCGCGTCGTAGTCGGCGGGATCAATCGCGGCGAACGGGGCGATGGTGTTGATCCCCGCGTTGTTGACCAGGATGTCAAAGCCCCGACGCGCCATCGCGGCGGCGAAGGCCTCGGTCCCGGCCTTATCGGCGAAGTCGGCGGCCTCGTAGGCGCAGTCGCGGGGAGGCTTGCCTTCCGCCCGGGTGCCGGTGACGGTGACCGCGGCACCTTGGTCGCGCAGGCGCTCGGCGATCGCGCGGCCGATGCCGCGTGTGCCGCCGGTGACCAAGGCCTTGCGTCCGGAGAGGATCTTTTTCATCGCGCCGCCGGAACCCGGTCGGTGAGGCGGTATTTCTTCTTCCAGGCCGGATCGGCGCAGTAGATGCGATAGATGAGTTCCATGGTTTTCAGTGCGTCCTTGGAGTCGCCGTGCCGAACGCGCTTGTTCTTGAGCACGCAGTCGGCGAACTCGACGATCTCCTCGCGCCAGGAGTTGTCCTCATTATAGCGCGTGATGGTCTCGGCGGGGTCGCCGGAGTCGTTCTTGGCGGCGACCGCCGTGGTGAGGGTCTCGGCGCCGTAGCTCTTGGAGCCGGAGAGGATGCCGGCCAAGGTCAGCGAGCCCTTCTCGAGAGTGATGTCGAGATTGAAGCGGTGGCGCCAAAGCGTGGCCGAGGAGTGCATCAAGGCGACGACGCCGGCCTTCGTCTTCATGAGGGCGTAGGCGTTGTCCTCGACGTCGTGCTTCCAGTAGGCGTTGGAGACGACGCTGCTGACCGAGGTGAAGTCGCCCGCAAACAGACGCATCAGGTCCACCATGTGGATGCCCTGGTCGAGTAGGATGCCCCCGCCCGCGAAGCGCCGTTGCGCGCGCCAGCCTTTGTCGAAAGGGATGATGTGGCTCTTCCCATAAACGCCGTTTAGATTGAGAATCTCTCCAAGGCGGCCTGAGCGAACAACTTTGAGCGCATCGCGCACCGAGTCGTGATAGCGATGATTGAAGCCGTACTTGAGCTTGAGCTTAGGACGGCGGCGCTCGGCGGCGCGCACACGCGCCACGTCGGCCAGGTCGCGGCCTGGCGGCTTCTCGCAGAAGGTGTGGAGTCCTTTGGTCAGTCCGCGGACCGTCGCGTCGGCGGCAAGGTGATTGGGCAGGGACACGAACAGAACGTCGAGAGTTTCCTTGGCGATGAGGTCGCGGTAATCGGCGTAATGCCGCACGCCGTCTGGCAGGACACCGTCTCGTCCTAATTTAACCTCGCTGACTGCGATAACCTTCAGGCGCGGGTGCTTGTCGATGTGCAGACGGCGGCGCCGGCCGACGACGCCGTAGCCGGCGATGCCCACGCGCAGCTTGCCCGTCATTTGGCGGCGGCTCCTGCCGCGTACTTGGATATCAAAATGTCGCCGGCCATCGCGGCCTCGGCACGGGCCAGGTCGGCGGGGGTGTCCACGCTGATGATGCGGCGCTTGGTGAGTGCCAGCATGACGGGATCGCCGTGCTCCACGCAGCGCATCAAGTCCACGGATTCGGCGATCTCAAGCGGGGTGGGAGCGAGCGCGTTGAAGCGCAGGAGATAGTCGCGGCGAAAGGGAATGATCGGGACCTGGCGGCGCCGCGGCGCGTTTTTGGCGCCCTTTTTGCGCGTGGGGATGGGCTCGCGCGAGAAATACAAGGCGCGATTGTTTTTGTCGACGACGACCTTCACGCAGTTGGGATCCTCAAACTCTTCCTCCGTCTCGATGTCGCCCATCAGGCAGGCGATGGGGCAGGGGGGGTCCTTAAGCATCAGCGCCACCGCATCGTCGATCATGTCTGGCCAGACCATTGGCTCGTCGCCTTGGACCATGGCGACGATGTCGATCTTTTTTCCGGTCTCGGCCTCGATCTTGAGCATGGCCTCGGCGCAGCGGTCGGAGCAGCGCGTGTGCGTGTCCTTGGTCATGACCGCCTTGCCGCCCGCGGAGCGGATGTAGTCGTAGATTTCTTTGTCGCAGGTGGCGACCCAGGTCTCGTCTACGGTCTTGGACATCGCCGTGCGGAAGTAGCAGTGGCCGATCATGGGCACGCCGCGGATGGCGGCCATCGGCTTGCCGGGAAAGCGCGTGGACGCCATGCGCGCGGGCACGATGGCGACGACGCGGGGCTTCACCGAGGCGCCCTGAGACCTTTGAGAGCCGCGCGAAGGGCGGTGTCGTAGACGCGGGTCTCGAGGCTGTAGGCGATGAAGCCGAAGCCTTCTTTGAGACGTCGCCGCAGGGCGGCGGGATCGGGTTCGATGACGTGAATGCCGCCGGGCTTGCGCGCGCGCTTGCCCGCGGCGCGGACCGCGGCGATGGCTTTCTCGACCTTCGGATGGGATAGCTTGCCCGTGACGCCGAGCGAGGCGGACAGGTCGTAGGGCCCGAGAAAATAGGCGTCCACTCCGGGCACGGCCAGGATGTGCTCGGCGTTCTCCACGCCTTGGGCGTTTTCGATCATTGCGACGACGACCGCCTCGCGTTCCAATCTCTTGAGATAGCCGGCGAAGTCGGCGCCGTAGGCGTGAGCGCGGGCCAGCCCCACGCCGCGACGGCCGCGGGGCGGATAATGCACCGCCTCGACCGCGATCTCGGCTTCCTCGGGAGTGGAGACGCAGGGCACGATCACGCCGCGCGCGCCGGAATCCATCACACGCTTGATTAGGTCCGGATCGTTGGCGGTCAGGCGCACCAGCGGGGTGGTTCCGGCCAAGTCGAGGACGCGGAGCAAGTCCTCGCACTCGCGGATGGTGATCGAGCTGTGCTCGAGATCGACGGCGACCCAGTCGAAGCCCGCGCGGGCCGCGATCTCGGCGAAGGCCGGGTGGGCGAGGGTGATCCAGGCGCCGATGGCGGGCACGCCGCGCCGGAGCTTTTCTTTCAGGGTCATCAGAGGCCTCGCGCGCGCAGGTCATGGATTTGGATCAGGCCGACGGAGCGGCCGCGACCGTCGACGACGGGCAGGACGTTGAAGGGCGCGCGCCGGTCTTCCATGATCTCGACGGCCTCGGCGGCGAGCGCGTCGGGAAAGATAGTCGCGGGCTTGGCGTTCATGATCGCGGCGATCTTAAGACGGCGGAAGTCGCCGCCGGCCTCGAGCGCGCGGCGGATGTCATAGTCGGTGACCAGGCCCAGGAAGCGACCGCCTCGGTCGACGATGGATGCGGCGCCGGCCTGCAGGCGGGTGATCGCGGTGAGCAGCTCGGTCGTCGAGGCGTTTAGCAAGACGGTTGGATTGTCTTTGCCCCCGCGCATCACGTCGCGCACGCGCAAGGTCAGCCGCTTGCCTAGGCGGCCGCCCGGATGATTGGCCGCGAAGTGCTCGGCCTTGAAATTGCGCCGCTTCATGAGGGCCACGGCCAGCGCGTCGCCCAGGGCCATGGCCACGGTCGTGCTGGTGGTGGGGGCGAGGTTGAGCGGGCAGGCCTCGGCTTCAAGAGGCATTTCCAGGACCAAAGCCGCGGCCTTAGCCAAAGTCGAGCGCGGATTGGACGTCATGGCGATGAGCGCGATCTTGCGCGCGCGCAAGGCGGGCAGCAAGGCGTTGAGCTCATCGGACTCCCCGGACTTCCCGATAGCAAGGATAAGATCGCCTTTTTGGACGACGCCCAATCCGCCATGAAGAGCTTCCCCGGGGTCGAGAAACAGGGCGGGCGTGCCAGTTGAGGAAAAGGTCGCGGCGATCTTCTGCGCGACCAGGCCGGATTTGCCCATCCCGGTGAGGATGAGCTTGCCGCGGCATCCAGCGATCAGGTCCAAGGCCTTGATCCAACGCGTGTCCACGGCGGCCGCGGCCCTGGTCAGGGCGCGGGCCTCAAGGGTGAGGACGCGGCGAACTTCAGAGAGCGGTGAGGAGCGGCTCATTGGGATTATATTTTACTAACTATTTGAATGCTTACCGTCGATTGGGACGGTCTGCCCGCAGGGTGTGCGTCGGTGGGTCTGGGCGCGCTCATTCTATCCCTTCAACTCGGAATGTATCACATGTGCGACATTCACTCGTCCCGGGACTAGTCAAAGTATCACATCTGCTACATTCTGACGCGTACTAAGATTCTGCGATCGTTGCATTGCTTTTATGGCTCGATTCGACGGCTGATGTAGAAGTAACGCTGGGATCGTCGCAGGATCTGCTGTATGACCCAGGTCGCGGTTCGGCTTAAGGGGACGTTACCTAAGAGACGAAGAATGCTCGCGTTGGCTAAGGGGATTACTTGAAAAGGGGAGAGTCCCCAATGGCGCATGTCCATTGCGAGCTCCTGGCTGTTGTCGGCCAGCGTTCCGTTTTGAGCCAGAAGCGCATGGATTAGGAGACCGCCTGGTTTGAGGTGCTTGGCGAAAACCTCCAGGTAGGTTTTATGAACGGCAACGTCACCGGTTCTTGTAAATGGATAAAACTCGCGGGTGTGGATGATGTCGTATTGATTGGGTAAGACCGTGTGCTCGTCGATTCCGACAGTCTCGAAGCGGCATTTTTTGAATTCTTCCCGCGCGTACTGAACCGCCGATTGGGAGATGTCGATCCCGGTCGCCGCGGCGCAGGATAATCGAGCCCGGAGCGACTCGGTGATCACTCCCGGGCCGCAGCCGGCGTCGAGAAGCGTGGGATTTAAAGGCAGCGGCCCCGCGGCGGCGAAAACTTGAGCCGCGTATTGGTCGGCCTCGGCCTTGTCGATGACGGCATGCAGCTTCACCCAGTCGTCTTTACGATGCTTCAGCAGTCGGTGATAGGCTCCGAAGTCGCCGCGCGAGGCATCCTGCCCGTTTTCCTCGGCCGCGGTCTCGGAGGCTTCCTGCTTTTTTAGGTTCTGAACGAGAAAGGAGTCGAAATGTCCCATGTTATTGAAGCTGAAAAGTGACGCCGACGCCGGACATCCGGGCCGCGACGACGGCTTTAACCTTCGCCAGCTCCTGGGCAGACATCGGCTTCGCGTCGCCGCAGGCTGCGTAGCGGCGGGACTGTTCTAGACGGGAGGCGCCGGGAATGACGGTCGAGACGCCGGGCTCCGATAGGCAGAAGCGCAGTGCGTATTCGACTAGTTGGCTATCCGTTATGTTTAGGTCGCTCTGAATCGCTTGAAGTGCCGAGACGCGGCTTTGGAACTCCGCGCCGGCGAAATAGCGGGAACGTTCGTCGGCGGCGGGAACGACGGTGTCGGAGCGATACGTGCCGGAAAGAAGACCGCTGTTGAGAGGAGAACGAATGATCACTCCTTTCCCTTTCTGCGCGGCCGAGGCGATGACAGGTTCCGCGGCGTGATAAAGGAGGTGGAAGAGGACTTGAACGGTGTCGATGGAAGATTCTTCGAGGGCCCGTAGTCCGTCCGCCGCTTCTCCCACCACCACGCCCGCGAAGCGGATGCGACCTCGTTGTTTTTCTTCTTTTAGAAAAGAGGCCAAATGGCCGTCCTGCCAGTCATTCGCGGAGGGTTTGTTGAGCTGAAACAGATCGAGACGCTCGGTTTTCAGGCGCTTGAGAGAGCGTTCCAGACGTGAGCGAAGATAAACGGGTGTAAAATCCCTTTGTCCATCGTCGCGCAGTCCTGCCTTAGTGGCAACGATGACGCGTGCGCGCAAGGAAGAGTCTAACGAACCAATCAATTCCTCGGCGGCGCCGTACTGATCGCCGGTGTCGAAGACGGATACCCCGTCTTCTATCGCGGTCTCGAGGATGCGCTTGGCATCGGCCGGGGCGACGTGTCGTATGCCGGCGACGGACCCGTCGAGATTGGCGAGCTGCGCGGTACCCAGACCGACGGCCGAGACGCGCGCGGGCAGGCGCCCGAGCTCGCGCGTTTTCATCGGCTCAGTCTTTCGCGGCGACCGCCGCGGTTTTTTCGCGCAGGGCGCGCATGCTCTTCTTGGAATCGCGCATCGACTTCACGCAGACGCGGCAAACCGGATTTTTGTACCACTCGCCTTTCTGGTGCAGCTCGCGCAGGGCGGTCATCTTGGGACCTTTCCAACAGGACTTGATGGTGTCGCCCTTGTTTAGGTTGCCGAGAATGAAGTCCTTGGTGTGCTCGCGCACGGGCGAGCCGCAGGGCATGACGTTGGCCTCGGTGTCGATGACGGGCATCTCCCATGGCAGGCTGCAGTGAAAGGGCTCGGCGTCCTTGTACTTCACCTCGAGCTCTTTTTCGGAGAGCGCCATGTCGGCGTCGGGCTTCTCGAACAGGGAAAAGTCCACGCACTCCTGGTACGTCACCATGTTGAGGCCCTTCGCGTCTTTCCACTGCTCAAGGAAGGCCTGTTTCTGGTGGAGATTCTCTTTCTGCTCGACGAAGCTCACGCGCGTGCGCACGTGGTGGGCCTTCTTGGCGAGCTTGATGCCCAGGAACTCGTTGACGTTCTTGATCACCTTGGCGAGGTTGCCGCCGACGCGCAGGACGTCGTAGACGGCGTCGTCGGTCGCGTCGATGGAGAAATTGATCTTGGTAATGCCGGCCTCGATGAGCTCCTCGGACTTCTTGGGTGTCAGGAGGTTGGCGTTGGTGTGCAGCCAGATGTCGAGGATGCCGGCGTCCTTGGCGTCCTTGACCATGCCGATGAAGCGCGGGTTCATCATCGACTCGGCCTCATGATCCATAAGGATGGCGTTGAGGCCGTTGGCGCGGCACTCGGTGAGGATCTTATCCCAGAGCTCTTGGCTCATGTGGCCGACCTCACGCTCGCCCAGGTTGACGACGCGGGGGCAGAAGGGGCACTTGAGATTGCAGAAGTAGCTGGCCTCGATTTCAATCGAGAGCGGGAAATCCCCAAGATACTGGCGTTTTTGGGCGGCGTCGAAATTCTTGCGGTACTCGCGGTAGGCCGGGGTGTCGTTGGCCGCGCGCCAGGCGTCATCGAGCTCGTACTCGGTGATGTGGTCCCAATACTGGGAAATGGCCTTGGGGGCGGGCGAGGCTTTGGGGGTGTTTGTTTTCATGAAGAAGAACGTCCTCCGTCGAGAAAATAACGATTCATTATACTATTTTCGGCCAAAGCGGAGGCGCGTTTTGGGGTCATTCGGACCATCCCGTGTAAAGCGACGACCAGGAGGAATCGCGGCTCAGAACTAAGCCGTAAAACCCTTCGAAATCCCAGTCGCGCCAGATCGCGCGCGTCGCGCGCAAGGGTGAATTCAGGGGGTATTGCCGGTAAATGCGTTCGGTTTCCACCGCCCAGCCGCAATGCTTGGCCAGGAGCTTCAGGTCTTCCGGAGAAAACTCGAAAAGATGGACTGTCTCCGGGCTCACTTTTTTCGTGAGGCCGGCACGCAGGTGGTGAAGACCCATGCGGCTGTTGGCGACATAGGGGACCGTGAGCACCAGACGTTGGCAGTCGGTCTTAGACAGTTGGTGCAGGAACGTCGCCGGGTCGTTAAGATGTTCAAGCGTCTCGAACGACAAGAAAATATCGGCCACAATTCCCTTTTCCTTCAGGGCTTCGGCGCGGCACAGTATCGCCTCGAATCCGCGCTCCTTGACGCGCGCCACGGCCTGAGCGTCGAGGTTCACGGACAAAAAGCGGTGGCCGCCGTCGGGCAGAAGCGACTTGAGGGCCGCGATGTGGGCTCCGGAGGAGTCGCCCACGTCGACGACGACGGCTTTCGGCCTCGCGGCGAGGACGGGGGCGGCGAGGCTGACTTGGAAGGACTGTTGAGCGCGGACTTTATATTGAAGGTAGTCACTGTCGAGAACGAAATCGGTGTATTGACGCGACAGCTCGGGAAAGACCTTCGTGTGTCGCGCGACCCAATCGCCCAGGCCTTGCTCGGCGACGGCCGCGCGCAGGCTGCGCAGCAGCAAAGACTCGCGCGCGCGTCTAAGGGAATCACGCGCGCCGCCCGGGAGAACGGATTTAAGAAAAGCCTTCATGAGGGCCTCCAACGCTGGATTCTCATCGATGCAGAAAGCCGCACCCTTTTAGTTTTCGAACAAGGGCGTCGGCGACGATTCGATTGCCCGCCGGTTCCAGATGGCCGGGATCGTTGTAAACCGTGGAAATCTCTCCGGCAAAGACATGCGAGAGATCTTCGATGCAGAGTGAACGCTTATCTGAGTTCTCTCGCTTTAGGCGCTCGAATACGGAGCGTGCGTCGCGGTAGAACGATCGGCTCGCGGGAAGATCTTGGATGTTGTCGAATATTTTTTTCTCCGCGTTCGACAAGGGTTTATCGTCCGCGCTCATGATCGGCTGAAGAAAAATACCCATTTTGAAGCCCCGCTGTTTCGACAGAAGGATCATTCGTTCCAAATTCTCGCGGTAAAGCGTGATGCTGGCCGGATCAAACACGCGTTCAGTCTCGAGCTTACTGGCGGTGGGTGCGGCGGTCTTTCCCTTCAGCCACCCGGCGAAGCTTCGAAGACGCTTCACAATCACCAGGTCCGAAATAAACAGATTCGCCTCGCCCGCGAGTGAAGCCAAAAAAATCCTACCGGCGCCGGCGAGCGTAAAGCCGGCATTGGTCCTCGCATCGAGCATCCAATGGGTTGGAGTCTTAAACGTGCTGAATGGCTCCAGCTGGCCTCGCTTAGCAAGGACGTAGTTATTGACGACCTGATCGTTCCAGCCGTCGTAAATAATCACGATGTCAGGCTCATAAGAGATGAGTTCGGAGGCCAGATATAGAAATTCCTGCGTCGAGGCATATCCCCCCACGCCGGCATTGATGACTTCCAAATTCTTTTTGGAAATGGGGGGGGGGGTGCATTCCGAGCAAACTTTTCTGAATCATCGCGGGAAGGTTGGATGCGGGAGTGGGAGAGCCGCAGCCCATCACAGTAGACCCGCCCAGGACGACGACGCGCAGCGCGCCGGGCCGCTTGCGAGGAGGATAATAAAAATCGTTTTCGCCTATGGAGAGAAAGCCCTGCTTGTTCGTCGCGTAAAGATACTTTCCGTATTGGCTGACCGCGACATTGGGCCCCATGCGCCAGCCCAGGATGCTGTCAGCCGGCATGAATTCCCGCCATACGCTGCTGGCAGTGCCGGTTTCTGAATCAAGGTCGCCGAGAAACCGCTGAGAAGCGCCCTGTAAGGCGACGGTTCGAAATGGGGAGTTTGCGATCTTCGTTCTGTGGCGATGCCAAACCTTCACGGCGTCGCCTGCCATATAGAGCGCGAATCCGAAAGCTAGCAGAGTCAGGGAAGCCGCCGTTTTATGCGCGACTCTTTTCATGAGAGCCGCCAGCGCAGAATGCGATCGATATGGGCCCGGTCCGCGCCGACGCGGGACGGAAAAAACCAGGCCAATGCCGCGAGTCCCGCTATGAAGGGAACGATGGAGAAAAGAACCGCCCAAAGATCCGGGCGGGCAAGGACGAGTCCACGCGACGCCAGATTTCCGAACGCCGCCGCCGCGGCGCCGAGCGAGCCCAAAAGGAACAGCGTCACCCAGTGATAGCTCGGGCCGATTTCCGAGCCAAGGCGGCGGCGGACCACCGCGCATTGCAGGCTCACGATCGCCGCCTGGACGAGCCAAAGGCGCGCGGCCAGGCCGACGGCGCCGAGCGCCAATCCGGGGATGGCGGCGTCGCGGGGTGCCAGGGTGAGGTACGTCAGCGGCAAACCGACGGCGAGACCGATGGAGGAGATCGAGACGTGGGTTCGAGTGTCCTCGGTGGCGTAGAAGAAGGCGCCGTTGAGCTGGCTGAGGCTTTGGAAGGCGGGATAGAGAAGCATCAGAGCCAAGACCGGCGCGGCGTCGGAGAAGCCGGCTCCCGCGGTAACGTTCAGAAGCGCGCGGCTGTGCGGGGCCAGGAAACAGCCGCCCGCGGCGGCGACGAAGAAGAGCAGGCGGGAGGCGCGGTTGTATAGATCCCGGGCGCGAGCGCGATCGGCCAACTCCTCGGCCGCGGCGATCTCTTTCCAGAAAATATTGAGAAGCGAGGTCGTCGTCAGCAGGGCGATCGTGGCGAATTGGTAGCCGAGAGAAAAATATCCCTGCTGGACGGATCCTCCGAAACGCTGGAGAAGCCAGCGGTCGCCGAAGTCCGCGACGAAACCGAGGGCCGCATACAGGGCGAGGGGGGCGCAGTACTTCGCATAGCGTGCCGTGAGAGCGCGCCAATCCGGCGTCTCCGCGCCGGAATCCAGCAGACCGCGATCGAAGCGCAGGGCGAACCAGGACGCCAGAACCGCGTATTCGAAAACAATCAGTCCGAACAAGGCGGGCACGCTGAGCATTCCGCTTAGACGCAGAAACACGACGAGCGTCAAGTGAGTCAAGGACAAGACGGCAATAGCGCTTTGAATGAACACGGTTTTTCGGGTCGATTCGGCGAGTTGAACCAGGTATCCGCGGACGACGACCGAGGCGAAAAAAGCGCCGAAGGCGCCGAGCACCAAGCCTCGCGAATGGCCGAGCCATACCCGATCGAGCCACTGGTGCGGAAGCAGTGCGATCGCGGCTGCGACCAAAACAAGACGGAAAGCGAGCCAGGCCAAATAGAGCGCGGCGTGAGCCCGCGCGTCGCGGCTTTTGGAGAGAAACGTGTAGAACGCGGTGGGCGTGCCCAGTTCCAGCCAAGTGTTGAGTGCCGCGAAGCTCGCGATCAAAAAAGCGTAGTCTCCGAATATCTGCGGTCCGAGGCCGCGCGCGATGATGAGCGTCGCGGTGAAAGAGACGCCGCTTGAGATCGCGTTGGTCATCAGCGTGGAGCCGAAGCGGCGCAGGATCGAGTCGCTCATTTCACGTCTCGCGCGGCGGCGATCTCGGCCTTGAGCGCGTGGGCCCAGCGCTTGCGCCAGATGGGGGAGGAGAAAGCCATTTGCGACCGAAAGGCCAAGACGGCGGCGCGGACCTCGCGGCGCGACCACCAGACCTGGGGGTGGAACCAGGCCTCGGCCGTGGCGCGCGCGGCCGCTCGGGGCTCGTCGAACAGCACGCCGGCGCGGCGCAGGCCGTCGAGCAGAGGCGCCGCCGACGGGCGGCAGTCCCAGACATCCGGACGCCAGAACATCAACGTCGGGCGGTCGAGCGCGAGAGCCTCGAGCAATGAAGTCGAGGGGTGGTCTATGATCGTCAAAGCGCTGCGGCGCAGGCGTTGATGGAGCGGGCCGGCGGCGGTTTCCAGTTTAACTTCAGGAAAGCGTTGAGAGAGACGCGCGGACTGGTCCCAACCCAGGTCGTTCTTAGACAGCCGTACCGCGCAGCGGCCGCGCAGTTCGCCAAGCTCGGAAAGAAATACGTCGCGGTCTTCGAGATAGGAGCCGAAGCTCTCCGCCTGCGCTTGGCTTTGAAAGCCGTAGCGGCAGCGAGGCTGATCGTTGCCGACCAGGAGCAGACCCTCGCCGGGCGCGCCCTCGTTGGGCGCGGCGCTCAACGAGGGAGCGGGGACGTCTCGCAGGCGCTTATCGCCGTCGAGCCCGGACCAGCCCAAACACCAATATGAATCCGCGACCGAACGCTCCAATGTTTCCTGCCAAATACGGGCGTAGAGACCATACCCGCCGCCGTGCTGGATCGCCACGAGGCGGGTCCCTCGCTCGGCGAAGGAGCCGGCGACGGTTTTGAACGCTTCGTTGAAGTGCCAGCCGTCCGTCGAGATCAAGACGGCGGGAGCGGCCAGCGCCCCTGACTCCACCGCGGCTTCATATTCCGCTCGGCCTTCAAGATGAAGCCAGGGGAATTTCCCCGGCAGAATCGCGGCGAGGGCCTTTTCGAACTCCGTGTTCGCGTCCAGACCGCTCAAGCGAGCGCGCTGGGCCGGATTCAGAGGAGGCGCCGTCAGATAATTATCTTTGAGCGGCAGCGGCCAGGCCGTGAAGCCGGCGAGCTTGAGCTTGAGCAGTTCGAGCGGCGGCAGGCCGAGATCGCAGGCCATCGCTCTCCGGCGCTTGGCACCGATGAGCCGCGTCAACGCCGTCTTGGAAGGCGGCGCGCGCTGGGGAAGAGGCGGGCGGCCGCCGTAGCTGCGCACGATGAACTCGAGCGCATCGCGAGGCGCGCTCGACGCGGGGTCGTGAACCAGCTCTTTCCGCTCGAAGCGATCGCGCGCTATCTGAACGAAGCGCATCAGCCACGGACCGAGGACTATTCGCCAGTATCGCGGCGAGCGGGATTCGCCGTGGATTTCGTTGAGACGAATGGAGAGGCCCGTCAGAAAAGTTTCGTACGCGGCGAGGCACTCCTCGTACGCGCGGCGACGGTCGGCGAGGTTTTTCCAGGGGTCGGGCTGGACGAGCGAAGTGGTCAGCGCTTCTCCAAGACCACGAAATGATAGCCGCCGCGCGCGCCTTCGCGGCGCTCGAGCGTCAGCATTTCGCGCATCAGCGGCAGGGCGGTCTCCATCCACAGCGCCTTGACCTCTCGGCGGTCGCGCGCTTTGAGCCGACGAGTCATCTCAAGCAGGGGCGGAAACAGGGGGCGCAGGCCCACGTCCCAAAAGCGCAGGGTGCGCGGACTGAGGTAGCGCTCGCTGTGCACGACGCGCAGGCCGGCGGCGCGGCCGAAGCGTTTGACGTCGCCGAGCGTCGCGGTCCAATACGAACACTCCGCCCGGCCGCGGTTGAGCATGCGCAGAAGCGGGGATCGTTTGGCGCGCCATTGATAGCTTGCGCAGAGCGTCTTGAAGCTCGGATCCTGCAGGCTCAGGATCGCGCGGCCCCCGCGGGACAGTGCGCGGCCGATGTCGGCGAAGCGTGCGCGCGGATCGCGCAGCCAATAGAGTATGTTGGAGTAGACCGTCTTCAGTTCCCCGTCCTCGAAAGGAAGGCGCGCGTTACCGTCTCCCTGCTTGAGGTTCTTGTACAGGCCGAGACGCCCCGCCTGCGCGAGCAGGTTGGGCTTGTGATCGAGGGCGAAATCGAAGCGGTAGCGGGGACGGCGCAGGATGTGGCTCGACGGGTCGAAGCGCAGGGGGACGTCGTAGCTGTCCTTGTTCTTGGCGAAGCCGGACGAGCGCGCGTGTGTGAACCAATCGTAGCCCGCGCCGATGGAGCCGCCGGCCGCGATGAAGCTGTACAGGCCGTTGCCGCAGCCGAGATCGAGGGAAGGGCCTTTGGGCTCGAACGGCTCGGCGATCTCGGAGGCGCGCGCGTCCCAGACCGCCTGCTCCGGGCGCAGCCACCAAACGTTCAAATGCTCTTTAAGATAGTCCATATTTTGATTTCGCCAGCACGACGGTTGAGTTTAAACGGTGCAGGCTGACTGCCTCGACGATGTCGAAGCACTTGGACACTTCCTGTAAAAATACTTTCTCGGATTTAATGAATCCGATCGGGCGAGGAGGCGTGTGAACGCGGAGCAGGGCGTAGTCCGAATGCTTCGCGATCGCCGCCAGGAGCGTTTTCCAGGACTTCAGGTAATACAACGTCTCGCTGCAGAAAGTCAAATTGACTCGGCCGGTAAATGAATAAAACTCGTCGACCGAGGCCGCTTTGTTCATGTCGCACTGTGAGAAGACAATGTCCGGGAATCGCGCGCGCGCGACGGCGACCGCCGTTTTAGAGATGTCGGCCGCGAACACCTTGTTGTTCTCGCGCTTGAGAAGATGCGTGAGAGCTCCCTTCCCGCACCCCAGGTCCGCCACCTTGGAGAAATTGTAATCCTGAATGAGCGCGAATGAGATTCGGCGGCCGAGTTGGCGGCTGTCCTCTTGTTGCCAGGAGTCGAACCCCTCGCGTTCCTCGTTTTTGTACATGCGCTCAAAATCGCCGACGAGGCGGCGCTTTTTTAGATCAAACACGTATTTGTGGTATTTCGACATCTCAGTTCACCCGCCGTTCCATGAGCAGCTTTTCGCACAGCCAGAAATCGAACGGCTCGTCGATCTCGAACGTCTCCTCGCGCGAGATCTCGAGGGTCGCAAAGCGGCCGTAGCGGTCGCCCTTCTTGAGGACCAGATCGGCTTTGTTGACGTACACGTTTCCGCTGTCGATGAGGCGCGGTTTGATCTCCTGACGACGGGGCATCTCGACGCCGTATTCGAAGGAGTGATCGGAAAAAACCGTGCCGAGGGAGTCGGCTTTTGTCTTTAAAAATTTATTCACGCAGCGGTCGATAAGACCTTTTGATCGTATGGGAGATGTGCATTGCAGGACGACGAGGACGTCGGCCGGGCAGTTTTTCAGGGCGTGCTGGAGCACGGGCAAGGTGTCGGCCTTATCCGTCGCCAGGGCCTTGGGACGATCGAGGACTTCAGCACCCCACTGTCGGGCCACGGCGGCGATCTTCGCATCCTCGGTGGAAACGACGACGCGGTCCACCGTTTTCGCCGCCAGGGCATGCTCGATGGTCCAGGCAAGAAGAGGCTTGCCGGCGATCATCTTGATGTTCTTGCCGGGAATGCCTTTGGAGCCGCCTCGGGCGGGGATGACGGCGAGCACGAATTTCTTCTTGCTCACGCGGCCAGCCTCTTTAAGGCGACGGCTAATCTTTCCGCGCCGCGGCCGTCGACAAGCGACCGGCCGGCGCGGGACATTCTGTTTCTTAGGGCAGCATCATCAAGGCGAGAGAGAAGAACCGGCAGCGAAGCCTCTCCGGCGAAGATCCCGCAGCCGAGACGCGACAGAAGGAGCGCTTGGCGGCGTTCGTGAGGAGCTTCTTCAAAGAGGATCGTGGGCGTGCCCACGCAGGCGAGTTCCAAAGACGTGTCGCTACCGAGCGTCAGCGCGGCGTCGGCGCGGCGCATGAGGGCGGGAAGATTCTTGGGATTGCGGACCACGCGGAAGCTCGGATCTTTCGATAGGGTTAAAGCGCGCGACAACGCGGCGGAGTGCGCGAAGTTGGGGCCGACGACGATGGTTTTGCGGAGTTTTGGCCGATGGCCGCTCAGCGCGCGCACCACGGCGGAGGTGTTGCCGCTTGTGTCGGTGCCGCCCATGAGGATCATGATCTCTCGCAAAGGGCCGTGATGCCGGCGAGGACGGCGCGCCAGGCGCGCGAACTCTGGAGCCAAGATCATGTTCTTTGGGCCGAGGGTCAGGCTCAGGTCGGCGCCGCGGACGTGGCGATTGACGGACAGCGCCGCTACCTTAAGTCCCGATGATTTTAGAGCCTTCACCATGGCAGGGGTAACCTGCAGAGCGTTGAGGACGGCGGCTTTGTAACCGCGCGAGCGGGCGTCGACGGCAACGGAGCTTAACGATTCAACCGAGAGATTTGGAATAGTTTGAGAAGAACGGAAACGGCGGAGCAACTCAAAGGGAGTGCCTTTGGTCAGGTAAGCACGGCATTCAATGGGGGAAAGGCAACGAAGTAAATGGATGGTCTCCACCGCATGCCCGCTTCCCACGCGTTTGTTGCATTCCGCGACAAGGGCCAGACCGCTCATTTGAGGTGTTCCCAGGCGAGCGGCTGATCGCGCTTGACGTCGGCCTTGAGCCTTCGACCGATCGCCTTCGCGGCCTCGGCGGCCGGAATGCCGAGAGCGGGGCGCATCACGGCGAAGTCTTTCGCGGAGAGGATCTCGCCCTGCTTTAAATCGCGGCGGGCGATCGCGCCCTTGCGGGTGTAGGCGCGCATGCGGGTTTCGGTCGCGGTCGGCTGCTTGATCCCGTCGCCGAGCATGGCCTCGGCCTCGCGAAGAGCGGAGACGATGGCCTTCATCTCGGCGGGATCGGCGGAGAAAGGAGCGTCGGGCGTACCGTTGGTCTTGCTGAGGGTGAAATGGCGCTCATAGACGCAGGCGCCCAGGACAGCGGCCACGACTGGGGTGGTCAGGCTGGTCGTGTGATCGGAGTAGCCGCTGAGCACGCGCAGTTTTTTGCGATAGGTCTCTATGACCCGGGCGTTGACCAGGGACGGGTCTTTGATCGGGTAGTTGGACGTGCATTGGAGCAAAACGACTTTTTTTCCGCCGGCCGCGCGGATGACCTTGAGCGCCGCGGCGACCTCCTTAAGTGAGGCCATGCCGCTGGAGAAAATAAGGGGTTTTCCGGTTTTGGCGACGAGCTTGATGAAAGGAAGGTTGGTGAGATCGTCGGAGCCGATCTTGTAAATCGAGGAGCCGACGCGTTCAAGCAAAGCGAGGTCGTCGGGATGGCTGGGCGTCGAAAGAGGAACCAGGCCTTTTTCGCGGGCGCGCTTAAAGAAAGAACGGTGCAAATCTTCCGATATTTCGTACCGCTTGAATTCATCCCACTGGTCGTTGCCGCCGGCCTCGGCGGGAAAGTCGAAGCCCTTGGCGACGACGGTGTCGGCGCGGAAGGTCTGCAGCTTAATCGAGTCGCAGCCCGCGGCGGCGGCGGCGTCGACCGCGGCCAGCATCTCGGCCTCGTCGACGAAGTTGTAGCCGAGCTCGGCGATCACGAAGCACGGCTTGCCGAGGCCGATCTCTCTGCCTTCGACTTTAAATGAGGTCATATATTTTTTCCGTCGAAGATATTGACACTTTTCACAGGCCCAACTGTCGTCAACGCTAGTTGCGGCCTTGCCTGTGGATAAGTCGAATAACTGAAAATAGACATAAGAAACTAAGTAAAGATCTCCGCGAGACGCGGCGCGGCCGGGTCGCGCAAAATGTGGGCGGCTTCGGGGCCGTGATTGAACAGAAGATCGAATGAGGTGAGAGCGGGAATGAAGGGTTCGAATCGCTGGGCGTAGATCGGATGATGGAAATCCTGGTAGCGGACGACGATGCCGGCGTCTTTGAACTTAGCTTCTTCGAGGTATTCTTTGCCGGAGATTCCAGACAGGTACTCGGTCGCGCCGAGTTTTTTGCAGATCGCGAGCAGCTTGTCGGTCGCGGTTCCCGCGCAGGCGAGCTCCGACGATAGGGTAATCTTCGCTTTGACCTCGAACTGCTCGAATAGCCACAGGATCGCCGTCGTGTTGAACTCGCCGAGCTTGGTCAACGGGCGCGCGTAAAGATCCTCGATGAAAGGAAGATAACGAGCCCCGAACGGCAACGAAGCATAACTTTGTTTCCATGTCGCCAGATGCTTGCGCCGCCACCCGTCGGGACCCATCTTCGCCTCGGCGAAGGTCTGCTCGGCCTTGCCCGCGGTCTCGATGGGGATCGTCAGCCAGGACCAGCCCTGCGCGGTACGGACCTTGTTGCGGTTGTTGAAATAGTTCTTCGAGTACTGCGCGTCGTCGAGGAGGACGAAGACGTCGGCCTGAGCTGCCTTGTCCACGAAGCCGAGCCACGGAAAGCACTCGGGCTGGTGGATGGTGACGACGCGGGGAGTCACTTCCCGATGGCCATCTCGCGGCCGACGAGCTCCTCGAGCTCGATGGTGCGATGGCCGACCTTGTAGGGCTTGACCGTGGTCTTGCGCGCGAGGTAGCAGACCTTGCAAGGCTCGTAGGTCTTGGTGCCTTGGCCCTTGCGGTGGGTCGCGCGGATGTCGGTCATCTTGGGGCCGTTCCAGATGTTGTAGATGGACTCCGTGTGGGAGTTTCCGATGCTCACCTGGCCCATCTCATCGTTGATGCACATGAAGGCGCGCCCGTCGGAGCCGATCACCAGGCGCTGGAAGGGGACTGGACACTTGAAGTTCTCGACGTACTCGTACTCCTCGTCGTTGCGGAGGTAGTCGAGGAGCGAGTTGACGCTGACTTCGTCGACGATGGGCTCAAAAGTGTCGAAGTAGCGCTGCGGGTTCTCCTCGATGGCGGGCCAGATGCCCTGGATGCGGACCACGGGCTTGACCGAGCCCTTCTCCTTCTTGATCTCGTGGAAGCGGCGGATCTTGGCCACAGCCTCGTCGAACTTGGCGGGGGCGCGGATCTTCTCGTAGGTGGCACCGGTGCCGTCGAAGGAGATCGTCAGCCAGGCCATCTGCATGTCCACGAGCTCGGCGAACATCTCGGGGGTGAGCTTGAGGCAGTTGGTCAGCGAGTCGATCTCGCGGATTCCCTTCTTATGCGCGTAGCGCACGAAATCCATGAACTTGGGGTGGATCGTGGGCTCGCCGCGCCAGGACAAGCGGATCGAGTACACGCCGTTGTCGGTGAGTTCGTCGATGATCTTTTTATAGACCTCGAAGTCGAACATCGTGTGCGGCACCTCGTCTTTGAAGCGCTGAGTCGTGGTGTAGCACATCGGGCACTTCATGTTGCAGGCGGCGGAGAGCTCGATGTCCACGTGGTCGGGGTAGCGGCCGGCCAGACCCAGCTCCGGGTATAGGTGCCAGCGCACGCGATTCCAAGCGTAGCGGAGGCGATGGCCGTGGCCGCGGCGCCAGTGGAAGCGCATGTGCGCCCAGAAATCGGCGGGGTTGTCGAGTTTGTTGAACATGGTCAGGCCACCGTCTCCCGGATCAACTGAAAGGCCTCGGCCGCGCGCAGACCGACGGCCGAGCCGCGAGTCTGCGCCAGCGCCCGCAGGCCCTCGGCCGAGCGCGGGTGGGGAAACGCCACTAATTCATCATCGTATATTTGGAGCGCCTGAATTTTTTGATCCAAGGTCGCGGTGATGTCGACGAAATAGTTGGGCGAGAACTGCCAGCCAGGGACTTGCGGCGCCTGCTCGGTCGTGGAGGCGGTCTCGAAGCACAGCACGCGCGCAACCGCGGGCTTGAGATAGCCGCGCAACGCGATCATCGCGGCCTTGAACACTCCGCGATGATCTTGGTTGAGATCGCCGCCATGATGCAGATAGACGGTGTCGGGCCTGATCTCTTTGACCGTCTTCTCGATCGAGGTCACGGTGGAGTTGAGATCCTGCTCAAGACACTCGTCTTTGAGGTTTAGATTGCGGACGGATTTAAAGCCCAACTTGCGTCCCACCTGCTCGGCTTGGCGCTTGCGCTTGGCCAGCACGCCGTTGCCATAGCGAGCCTTCGGGTACATCGCGAGGTTGGGCTTGCCCACGCAGATCGCCGCATGGACGGCGTCCCCGGACCGGGCGTGGCGGATCAACGTCCCGCCCGGTCCGAGAAGCTCGTCGTCGCCGTGAGCGGCGAGGACCAGTATCTTCATCAGGCTCCCAGCCTGCGCAGAGCGTCTTTGAGGGACACAACCACATGGTTGAGTTCGGCGTCCGTCAGGCCGGGGTACAACGGCAAACAGATATGTCTCGCCGCGACTTCCTCCGCACCCGGGAAGGGCTCGTTGCAGTTCAGCGCCGTGCCCGGGTGGTTGTCCCAGACCGGCTCTTTGTGCGCGGGATAATCGTACACCTCACCCGTCAAGGAAACTTTGTATTCATCCTTAAGCATCTTTTTTAATGCGCTTCGATCAAAGCCCGGCTTCAAGAACAGAACGTATTTGTAGTAGGTCGTATCGAGGGCCTTCGGCATGGATATGAACTCAATGCCGGGCGTGCCGGCTAAGGCCTTGTCATAGAACGCGGCCTCGCGCTTGCGATCCGCGAAGAGCACATCGGCCTTGCGCGTCTGCTGAAGGGCGACAAGTGCTGTGAGCTCGCTCATGCGCCAATTGTTGCCCATCTCGGAGATGCGATTGCCGAGCTTGGGGTTCTTGCCGTGGTTGCGCAGCATCATGGCCTTTTCATAGAGGGCCTGATCCTTGGTCGTGATCAACCCGCCCTCGCCGGAGACGAGAGGCTTGGTGGGGAAGTAGGAGAACGCTCCCGCGATGCCCCACGCGCCGGCCTTGATTCCTTTATAAGAGGAGCCATGCGCGTGAGCGCAATCTTCCACCAGGGCGATTTTCCTCGCGTCGCAGAGCGCCTTGATGGCCTCGATCTCCGGAGTGATGATCCCGCCGATATGCACAAGTACAATTGCTTTGGTGTCGGGCCGCAGGCGCTTCTCGACATCCTTGGCAGTTAAGCACAACGTCTTTGGGTCGCAGTCGGCGAATACGATCTTGGCGCCGGCATGAACGGCGGCAAACGCGGTCGCCATGAACGTATTCGTGGGCACGATCACGGTCCCGCCTTTGACTCCGATGGCGCGGAAGATGATCTCGAGCGCGGTGGTGCAGTTCGAGGTCGCGACCGCATAAGGCGTGCCGTAGGCCTTGGCCGACTCCTCTTCAAAGGCCTTGGTGTGCTTGCCCATGGTCAGCCCGCCGGAGGCGAGGATTTCCAAGAATCCCTCGCTCAGGAACTTCTTATCTTCCGCGTCGAACGGGACGCGCAGGATGGGGATGTTCAAAGGCTTCTCAAGCGGTGACGAGGTTGGCGACGGGGCCATCGTTTTTCTCCTTTTTCTTTTCGGCGATCACCTGCTTGAGGCCCGTGAGGAAGTCGATCTCGGGCTTCCACCCGAGATGCTTGAAGGCCTTTTCGTTCGAGATCTCCACGCCCTTGAAATCGCCGGCGCGGGCGGGGTTGTGCACGACCGAGATCTTCGGATTGGCGTATTCCTTCATCCACTCGGCGAGCTGCTTGATCGACACCTTCTCGGTGCCCTCGAGGTTGTATATCTGGTTCTCGCCCTCGGGCTTGAGCGCCAGGACGTTGCCGCGCGCCAGGTCGGTGACGTGGACGAACTTGCGGAACTGCAGGCCGTCGCCGTCGATGGTGATGTTCTTGCCCTCGAGCGCCATGGAGACGAACTTGCTGATCACCGTGGCTCCGCGCGCGCGCGGGCCGTAGGGTATGCCGTAGCGTAGGATCGTGTAGGGCACCTTGTAGAGCTGGCTGTAGGCGCGGCAGTAGTGCTCGCCGGCCAGCTTCGTCGCCGTGTACAGGTGCGTCGGAGGCGGGATCAGGGTCTCCTCGGTGATGAACTCGTCTTTGACGTCGCTGTAGGTCCAGATCGTCGAAGCGTAGACCACGCGCTTGACGGTCTTGGCGCGGCGGGCGGCGTCGAGCACGTTGAGCGTGCCGCGCACGTTGATCTGCTCGGCGTTGACCGGGTCGGCCAGCACGTCGTTGACGTCGGCGACGGCAGCGAGATGGATGACGTAGTCGCAGCCTAAGATGGCAAAGCCCATGGCCATGGGATCGAGCAGCGAGCCATGGTAGAACTCCACGTCCGGCAAGTCGACGGGGTAGGCCATGTCATAGACGCGGACCTTAAAGCCCGCTTTTTGCAGCTGCTTGACGACATTGGCTCCGATGAATCCCGAGCCGCCGGTGACGAGTGCTCTCATATTCCTCCTGTATTACGCGTCGAAACGGAACTCCAGATCCATCTTCTCTAAAAGGGGCACGATCCGCCTCCCGGCCTTGGGCGCGGGCATCGGCTCGATCGTCGCGGCGAAGATCAGGTCGTGGTCTTCCGGCACCCGCCGAAACTCCACGCAGTACTCGATGTCCAACCCGGGCATGTCTTTTTCGGCCAAAGCGCCGCGGATGATCATGGCGGTCTCGGGCCAGGCGACGACGGCCGCGTGGCGCGCGCCGGCGCGGTACTCGCCGATCACGGTTTCTTGGACCGCGCTGGTGATCTTACGGGCTTGGCTCCAGGCGTATAGGGCGTAGGAGTAGGATTTTCGCGCTTTTTCGGCTGCTCCTTTATAGGTGAGCAGGTAGCGGGTCCGGTTCCAATCCAGCTTTTGAACCTTCACCAGGCCCTTTTTGGCGAGGCGTTTGAGCAGGATATTGGTCATTCCCAGCGATACACCCAGTTCCAGGGATAGGGCGCGCTGGGAGTCATCGGGACGGCGCTCCAAAGCCCGGATCAGGCGGTACTCGTTGTGGGCGAGGGCGTCGTTTGAGAGCATGTTCAATCTTTGAACAGTGTAGCATGGCGACGCCGTTTCGTCAATCGGACGGGGGGTTGCGCTCGGCGGCTCATGGAATCGGCAAAACAGAAGCTTGATAAACCAGGGGAGGGGGTTACACTGCCCCCATGTCCGTGCTTCCCCTCGCGTCCGTGTTTCTAGCACTGACGTTGCCAGCGGCCGCCATGAAGTTTCCAGTCCACGAAGACCCGGGGGGCGTGTTCGAAAGCTCCCAGCGCGATCCGAGCCGCCTCCACGCCCTAATTGTCTCGGCGACCTGGTGCCATGCTTGCGCGGTCCTCCATGAGAGGTTTGAATCCTATTCCCCGTCCACCGGGTCGATGGCGTCGGCTGTCTGGGCCTTGACCGAGATCGATCGTCTGCCCAATGGGCGGATGAAAGAGCTTCTGTCGAGCGAGGGCGGCCAGGTTGGAGATTCGCTTCCCACGGTGATTGTTCTGCGCGCCGGGCATCCCCTAGGCTACTCCACGGTCGGCTCGGATCTCGGAGGTATCGAACGTTTCCTGAACGATGCCGCGGCTCTAACCCCCCGGACGTCCTATGTCCGCCCGCGGCTTACCTGCAGAGGTGCCTCAGAATGGCCGACCTATACGCTGGGTGTTTCAGGCTACATGTCGGAGAAAAACCGGACCACGGACTGGTTCGGCCGCGAGATGCTTCTCGCCTTTCGCGGTGGGGAGTCGCGCTCACCCGCCCGCCTCCTCGCTCCCGCTCGTGTGTCCTCCGCCACTTTGGCCCCGTCTCCGTCGGGGACGGGGGCTTTCTACGCCGCTGATCAGACCTTGGAATTCGGCCGTCTTTTCGGTCCGGTGGAAGCATCGACGCAGGCCGTGGCGCGGTTGGCCGAGGCTCCGGGGTTTCGGTTGCGCCTTATCCTCGCCGGAGGCGGCCAGTTCGGACCGGCGTTCATGCCCTTGCCGGGCGCTGCGCCCGCGTGCGCGGCCTTCGCGACTTTGCCCGACAAGACGGCCGAGGGCTGCTACGTCGACGCGGCGTCCAAGCGTGAAGACTACGTCGCTTCGGTGTCGCATATGCTGACCTGCTCCGATAAGCCCGGGAGATCCCGGGCCCGGCACTACCGCGCCGCGGCGTCGTCCTCGGGCCGCGACGTGCCCATGCTCAGCTCCGAGTACTTCTTGCTCTATGGTCCTGGCGCCGCTTTTCTGGGGCGAGGCGAGCGTCTGCCCGCTCCATCTCAAGGACTGCTCCTAAAAAAGTTCGACGACGGCGTCGAGGTGCTCTTCGACTTGGTCGGCGGCGCAGCCGTGGCGGCGCGGCGCGGCGGCAAGAGTTTGCCCCTGCCTCGCGTCTCCATCGTGGATTGTCGCGACGACACTTTAGGTTCTCCGAACTTTTTTTTCTTGCGCGAACCCGCGGGGCCCCGGGATGGACGCCGCGGCTCTGCCTGTGCTCCGGTCGTGGCGTTGGAGTGGGACGCTCCCGAACCGGCGCGGCGCGTCATGAAACTCTCCCGATCGGGCTACGACCCGGACATGGAGCGCTATGAGCCGGCCTCGGTGTATGGTCGCGACCGGCTGAGCGATTTCTCCGCCTTCTTCTCGAGTTCCCCCACTGTGGACGGCCGCGGATTAAGGCCGGAGGCGAAGGCATTGCTCGCTGTTGTCGCGCCGCGCTTCGCCCGGCCGCTGGCGGGGGCCGCTCTCGTGGCATCCTTGGCGACGTTGGGCGATGAGATCCGGCCTCGCGATCCGGACCTGGCCGACGCGCTGGCCGTCCTCACCAAGCGCGCCCAGGCCCAGGCCCGCAAGACCAAGGAGCAAAGAGCCCCCAGAGTGTCGGACACTTTGGGAGCGATTTTTGGGAACGAGAAGTCCGCGCCCATCGACCCGGACGATGGTTTTTCCGCCGAGAAGCTCGGCGATGCGATGCTCGACAACCTCAGTCCCAAAGAAATCGGCTCTGAGGATGTCGTCATGGCCCGGCTCGCCCACCTGGCCGCGGCAGCTTCAGCGGAGAGCGCTCTGCGCGCTTCGGCCTCGACCTCGACGGAGGCGGCCACCTTGGCCTCCCAACTCGACGCCCTTAAGCTCTGCGAGCGAGGCGTGCTGGATTAGATCGCCAGGGCTTGCCCGCGCCGATCGGACTAGTCGAAGCGGGGAGAGACGAGCGGAAAGGGGGCCCGATGGTCATCGCGGCAGTAGATATTGCGAGAGCTGATCAGGCATGTCATGTCATTTTGGCGCGAGCGGAACGCCCCGAGTGGCGCCGACGTGTTCGCGTCGGTGAAAGCGACGTTCCAGTCCTCGTCGCACTTTTGAAGCTTGTCCTCCACGACCCAGCGGCCATTGAATCCGCAGAAGCCGCCCCCGCTGATCCTGTACCAGACTTTTCCTGTATAGGTCAACTGACGCCGGCTGCTCATGTCCATGGGCTGGCCGATGGTTTTACCGCGCAAAACGAAGTTCCAGTCGTCCCCGCCGGAGACTTTGCCGGAGAACACGGCCTTCTTGTCTCCTTGGCTGACGATGACGGTGACTTTGTCCCGGCTCTTGGCGCTCAGCTCGACTTTCGTGGGGCCGGCGTAGTATTCGACGGTCTTCCCGTCTTTCGACACGAATCGGATGGGGGCGGCGCCGGACAGGGTCAGCTCGCCCTTGCGAGTTTCCTTGTCGCAGCTCGTCAGGACGGCGCAAGCGATAACCAAGGTCAACGACAAAATGTTTCGTTTCATGAGGAGAGCCTCCTTTAATATCGACGCATTCTACTACAACTTGAGCCGATTTTAGCCGGCTGGGCGCCGCTCATTAAACTTGATAACATGAGGCATGGCGCGCCTCGACGATTACGGCCGGTTTCTGCGCTCCGGCTATACTTTTCGCGAGCTGGCGTTCAACGGCTTTCGCCTCATGGTTTGGTCGCGGCTGACCTCGGCGCTGAAGCATTCTTTCGCCCGGCGCGGCGCGGGAGTGGTCATCGACTGCGCGGCCACGGTGCAGGGCTCCCGGTTTATCGAGATCGACGACGGCTCCTGGGCCCAGCGCCATACCTGGCTGACGGTGCCGCTCATCGAGTTGCCCCAGCCGCCGACAGGCCCGGTCTTGAAGATCGGCCGGCGCGTTCAGATCGGTCCCCGGACCACTTTATCCGCCGTGCGCGAGGTCGTCATCGAAGATGACGTCTTATTCGGAATGAACGTGTACGTGTCCGATCATATCCACGCTTTTCGCGACCCCAAGATCCCGATCAAGGATCAAGGCCTGCCTCCGGCCGGGCGCGTGCGCATCGGCAAAGGTGCCTGGATCGGCGCCAACGTCGTGATCGTGGCCGACGGCAAGGATATCGAGATCGGCGCCAACGCGGTGATCGGCGCCAATTCGGTGGTGACGAAGTCGGTGCCGCCGCGCAGCGTGGCGGCCGGCTCGCCGGTTCGCGTCGTGGACCGCTGGGACGAGACTAGCGGGCGCTGGACGAGCGGGCGCGAAGACGCGGTCCCGTCGGACTGACCGCCCAAATCGCCTCGAAGACGTGCTCGAAGAGCGTCGAGGTTCCCTCCATGACTTTCCGCCAGGAAGGGCGAACGGGATAATTCGCGCCGGTGTTGAGCGAGGAGTCGTAGATGTTGACTTCGCGTTTGTGCTGCTTGATGTACAGCGCGCTCACCTGAAGGCGGTCGATGAGGCCGAAGTAGGTCTCGATCTGCTCCCGGCTCATCTCCATGAACGAGTAGACGTTGACGAAGGCGTCCACGATACCGGGCGCGACGAGCCTCATTTGATGGGGGAGCCCGAAGATCAGACGGTGAGTCTTGATGTCTTCCGCGGAAGAGAGGATCTTGTCCGAGTCCGGGTACAATGAGGCCTTGGCCTGGGGATGGAGAGTCGTCAGGTAATGTTGGGAGAGCAGTAAAGACTCGGGCAGATCGAAAATGAGGTACGTCGCGCGGGGCATGGCCCGAATGACGACGTCGGCCAAGCGTCCATAGCCCGCGCCCAGCTCGCAAAACACCACGGGGTCGTTTTGCTCGAAGGCCATGGCTTCTTTTAGCCGATATAGCTCGTCGATGGACTGGAGCAGGTCCAGGCTCAGGCGCTTGCCACCGTAGACGAGGTATGTGCCGTCTCCAAGAGCGGGCTCTTCAAGAGTATTCAGCAGTCCCCAAACGTCGCGTTTTTCCAGGGATTGGCGATAGAGATGGTGAACCGCCTGGAAAATCCAAGGGTTGCTCGGCTCATAGGTGGAAAGGAAACGGCCAAAGGTGGACTTAAAGCCCTCGAGTCCCCAGGCGCGCAGGACGAGGCGATAGAAGCGCGTGATGATCGTCCACTGCTGGGCGGGCTGGAAAATCTCGTCGTTGGCGGCGAGGTCGCGGCGCGCGCGCTCATAGCGCCGCCGCCAGGCCGCGTCAAGAGCGTGGGTCAGACGCAGATTCCCTATGAGAACGCCGCCGATCAGGCGAATACGCAGCGCGACGACGCGGAAGATGCGCCAAACCGCGCCGGACCAGTCGCCGCGGGTGAAATCCTTCGAGCGGTCGCCGTTCATCGGATGAAATTGTAACATATGCCCTTCTCATGAACCCCCGCCGCGCCGCGCCGGCTTTTCTGGTCGTCTCGAGTCTTCTAGCGGCGTTTCTGTACGCGTCCTTCTTCGCTAATTTCGCCACCACTCTCTGCGACTGGTCGGGCTTCGGCTTCACGTGGACCGCGCAGATGTTTCACAATTTTCTCCATAGCCGGCCTTTTCAAAGCTCGTTGTTCGCCACACTCGCGGCCGGCCGCTCGGTGGGCTTCTCCGCTAATCCGTACGCCTTTATCCACGCGGACGTCATCCATGTGAACTTCACGCCGTATCTGTTCGCATGGCTTTGGGCTTTGCATCCCACGCCCGCCTCGATCTACGGCCTGATCTTCGCTTGGAACCTGGGCGCGGGCGCGTGGTTTGCGGCGTCTATCCTGCGCCGGACGCCGCGGCCGGACGGAAGAGACCGTGTGATGTTCGCGCTCGGCGTTCTCGCGTTCGCCGGGCTTCTGAGCGTGCTCTGCCAGATGGCCCAGATGCTTTTGTTCGCCGGTCCCATGCTATTGGCGGCCTATGACGCCTATTTAGGCAGGCGACGCGGTCTTTTTCTATTTTGGATCGCGGCGCTGGCGTTGGTGTCCGAGGACGCGGCGATGGTGGGAGTTTGCTTTGGGGCGCATTTGTTTTTGATCGAAGACGAAGGGCGTTCGTACGGCTTGGGAGCCGTCGCCGTCTGTCTTCCTTATTTAATTTTCCTTCTTCTCGTCGTTCAGCCCGCGGCGCGGGCGGAATTGACCCTGACCGGATCGACGACCACGGCGGTCATTGTCAAGAAAATGTTCTCGTTGGGAGGGGGGGCGCTGCTGGGCAATCTGCGCTCGATGGCGCCCTTGCTGCCGTTCGTCCCCGTTTTTTTTCTTGCCGCTGGATTGTTCGGCGCGCCGGATCGGCGCGGATTGATCAGGGCGGGGAGCTTGGCGCTTCTGCCCGCTCTGCCGCATTGGGGCGAATGCGTCGTCGTCGGCGGCGCGCACCATCTGCTTCCGCCTTGGTACGGCCTTTTTTTGGCCCTGCTGTCTTGGCTGCGCGACGCGCGGCGGCCGAGTCCAGCGGCCTCTCGTTGGGCTTGGGCGGCGGCGGCCGCGTTTTTCCTCGTTTCCGCACGCGTGCAGGCCGGGCATCTGCCGTTGCGGTTGAAGCCGGCTTTGTACCGCCTGGCTGGGAAGCCCGAAAAAGCCGCATCGCTTGAGCGCAGTCTGGCCGGAGAAGAGGCGTCCAACCGCGCCGTCATCGCCGCCGTTTCGGCTTTCCCCAACGAGAGCAGCCTAGTCTTTCTCGGCAACAACCGCGTTACCGGCTTCATCGCGGGGCGGTCCGAGATTTGGGATTACCCGCAATATTCCGACCGCGCCGACTATTTGCTGATTCAGAAGGACGCGATCGACGCCAACTACTCCGCGCGCCCCGAGGAACGCGACCAGCCCGTGACCCCGGCTGAAGTCAACGAGCTGCGACGGACTTTGGCCGGAACTCATCGAGCGGCGCTTGAGAACGAGCACGTGCTGCTTTTGGAGCGCGTTCGCAAGACGCCGTTTGAAAACCCCCCGACGACTTACGGCTGGGGCTGGACGCGAAATATCGGCCGGCGGCCTACGCGCGGCTAGTTCAAGAACGAGCGGTCGGGATCGAGGAAGTACACCGGCCGCCCCGTGACGTTTTTGTAAGTGCGCGCGAGATACAGCGCGAGCATCGGCAGCGTCAGCAGAAGGAATAGGAACCCCATCACGCCCGCCAGCGCGCCCGCCTCGACTAATCCCAAGCGCAGGGTCGGGATCATCAGCCCGTAGGCGGCGGCGAAGCCGACCGCGAGGTACAGCGAGGCGCGCAGAGGAAAAGTGGAGGAGGCCAAGAATCCGCCGATCGCGAACATCGACATGCGCCAGAAGTTGTAATGCGACGTTCCGCGCAGGCGCGGCTGACGGACGTAGGGAACGCCTTCCATGCGCAGACCGACGTACGCCATCTCGGCGCGTAGAAACGGGAAGGTCGTCTTGTTGGCGAGGATGTAGTCTCGCACCGTCCGGCTGAACATGGAAAACTCGGCCATCCAGAGACGGATGGGGCCGTCGGCGATGTGCTGGTTGACCCAGTAGAACAGCCAGCGGAAGAAGACGATGTGGGCGGGTTCGGGACGCTGGCTGCGGATTCCGTAGACGGTGTGCGCGCCCTTCTCCACGGCCGCGTGGAACTTCGCCAGCAGCTCGGGCGGATCCTCGCCGTCGACGTCGACGACCGCGTAGAGGTCGGCGTCGGCGCTCGACAGGCCGGCGACGAGCGCCGAATGATAGCCGAAATTGCGGGACAGCGTGGCCACGCGCACGCGCGGGTCGGTCTTGCGCAGAGCCAGGATCTTGTCGAGCGTGTCGTCGGTGCTCGCGTCGTTGACGAAGACCAAGGCCCAGTCGAGCGGCAGGGCGTCGAGGGCTTGCTTGGCGGCCTCGTAGAAAGGCGCGACGTTGGCCGTCTCGTTGTGGCAGGGGACGATGACGGCGAGCTTCTTGCGCTCGCTCACCAAACGACCTTGTTCCTGTAGTGGCGCACGATCGAGGGAATCTCTTTTTCGAAGACGCGGCGGTTCTTCCAGCCCAGCGCGCGCAGGGCCGTGTCGTCGACGCCGTAGCGCACGTCCTCGCCCTGGCGCACGTAGGCGAGCTTGACGTGCGGTTCGAGCGGCGTCGCCCGGCCGAAATAAGCCTTGAGCACGAGCTTGACGACGTCCTTATTGGCGTGCTCGCTGTTGCCCGAGACGTTGTAGACGCAGGCCGTCTTGCCCTTCTCGATGACTGCGATCAAGGCCTCGGCCGTGTCCTGGACGTGGAGCCAATTGCGGCGGCAGGTGCCGTCGCCGTGCAGGGGGATCTTCTTGCCCAGGGCCAGGTGCTTGACGGCCTTGGGGATCAGCTTCTCGGGATACTGGCCGATACCGTAGTTGTTGGTCGGCCGGACGATGATGTAGGGCACGCCGTGCGTGCGGTGCCAGGCCATGATGAGCATGTCGGCGGAGGCTTTGGAGGCCGAGTAGGGGTTCGAGGGCTTGAGCGGATCGCTGGGCTTGTGCACGCCGTCCTTGAGGTCGCCGTACACCTCGTCGGTGGAGACCTGGAGCAGGACGGGCATCTCGTAGTGGCGCTTGGCGCGGATGAGCTCGAGCAAGTTCTGGACGCCGAGGATGTTCGAGTGGAGGAAGCGCGAGGCGTCCACGATGGAGTTGTCGACGTGCGTTTCGGCCGCGAAGTTGACCACGAAGTCGACGTCGTAAAGATGGTCGAGAGTCGCGATGTCGGCCTCGCGGAACTCGAAGGTCTTCCAACGGCGGAACTCCTCGAGCAGTTCGGGGCGGGCCGCGTAGGTCTTCATGTCGATGCCCCAGACGCGCCAGCCGCGCTTGAGCGCCGCGCGGGTGAAGTGGGAGCCGATAAAGCCCAGGCAGCCGGTGACGCAGACGGTTTTGATCGGGGTTTTCATGTTAGTTGGCGCACACGAGCCGGGCCTGCGGCACGGGGACCAGGAATCGGCCCTTGTACCCTGCGGCCTGACAGCGTCGGCGGATCTCATCCTCAAAATTCCAAGCGAGCAGCAGCAGACAGTCGACCTTGGCGGACTTCAGCGCGTCGATCCCCACGATCTCCATGCGCGCGCCGGGGCTCAAGTAGCCCCATTTCTTCGGGTTGTCGTCGATGGCGCGCGGCACCGACGCCGCGTCAAGGCCGAAGAAGTTCATGAGGGTGTTGCCCTTGGCGCTGGCGCCGTAGGCCCAGACGGTCTGGCCCTCGGCGCGCAGACGCGCGACCAGCTCGCGCAAGCGCGCGCGGTTTTCCAGGACCCGAGAGGCGAAGGCATCGTATACCTTGGGGTCCTTGATGCCGAACGATTTCTCCTTGGCGAGGAATTCCGCCAGACGCGCGGTCGCCTGGCGCCGGCCGGCGCGCGCGCTGTAGGCCCGGATGGTCCCGCCGTGGATGTCGGGAAAATACTCGACGTCGAAAAGCTCGAGCCCGCGCGCCTTCATGAGAGCGGCCAAGGGCGTGAGGCCGATATAAGAAAGATGCTCGTGATAGGCCGTGTCGAACTCGCTTTTCTCGATGAAATCGATCAAGTAGGGGCATTCGATGGCGAAGACGCCGTCTTCGGCGAGGCAGGCCGCCACGCCGTCGACGAAATCGGGGAGGTCGTCGGCGTGCGCGAACACATTGGCGGCGGTGACGACTTTGGGCCGGCCGACTTCGCGGGCCAGCCGTTGGGCCACATCCTTGGACCAGTAATCGCACCAAGTCGTCAAGCCCTTGGCGTTGGCCTCTTTGGCCAAGTTCTCGGCCGGATCGACGCCGATGGGCTTGAGCCCGACGGCCTTGAAAGCGGCGAGCAAAGTCCCGTCGTTGGAGGCGATATCGAGCGCCAGATCGCCCGGTTTGGCCCGAACGGCCGATGCGGCGGTGGCGGCGAATTCCGCGAAATGATCGCGGATGGTCGCGGTCGTGGCGCTGACGTAGAGATAATGGCGGAACATCCGGTCGGGATGCACGACCTTCGTCAGTTGGGACAACCCGCAGTCCCGGCACATTTGGAGACAGAGTTCCTCATCGAACTCGGGCTCAGCGGGGGCTTTGGCGTCTATATAGGAATTGGCCAACGGCGTGCGGCCCATGTCGAGATAGCGGTGCAGTTCATCGCAACCGCACATGCGGCAGCGGTCCACGCTGCGCGAGACGAGGGTATCGATCATCCGGCGGCTATTATACTCCTATTTAATCGTCACGACCTCGACGCCGCCGGTTCGGCGCAGGACCTCGGCGGAAACGCCTGCGTCGCGGCGGGTCAAAAGGAGGTCGACAGCACCTTCTCCCGCGCTGAGGTTGAGAAGTTTGACTTTGTCCAGAAATGGGGGCAGTTTCGGACTTTGGAAAGAGACTCGCCGCTTGCGCGCGTCGATCGAGAGTCCCAGGCAGCTGGCGAGCAGAAGGTCGACTGCGCCCGCGGCCCAGGCTTGGGGGCTGCAGGCGACGGGATAGAGAGTGGGCCCTTCATCAAGACGGCGGCCAAAGCCGCAAAAAAGTTCGGGCAGGCGGTGCAGTTCCGTCGACACGCTCGCGTCGAACAGGGCCGAGAAAACCCGCAGGCCGGCGTCCGGCAGGCCGTTTTTGAAAAAGCCGGCGCCGATTAACGCGGTGTCGTGCGGCCATATCGAGCCGTTATGGTAGGACATCGGATTAAAGCGCTTCTCGCGCGCGGACAGCGTCCGGATGCCCCAGCCCGAGAAGAAATCATCGCCCATGAGCGTCTCGGTCACGCGGACCGAGCGATGAGGCGGCGCAATGCCGAACGTCAGGCAGTGTCCCGCGTTCGAGGCGCGTACGCGGCATTGGCTGCCCGCCGCGTCGAGGGCCAGCGCATAGCTGCCGATCGGCTCGCACCAAAAATCACGGTCGAAATCGCGGGCGAACACAAGCGCCTCCGACCGCAGACGGCGTGAATCGGCGGGATGGCCGAGTGCCGCGGCTATGGCCGCGCCATGGAGCTTCGCCGCGTAGACGTAGGCTTGGACCTCGCACAACGCGATCGGGGCGCCGGCCAGCTCGCCGCTCTCATGTCCGATCGAGTCGCCGGAATCCTTCCAGCCTTGGTTGCTCAGGCCCGGCGCCTTGGCCATATAGGACAGATACGGGCGGCGGGAGCGGCCGATCCACGCGAGGGCGGCTTGTATATTCGGCCAGATCGACTTGATGAATGTCAGATCGTCCGTTCTGGTCAGATATTCGCCCGCGAGGACGACGAACAGCGGCGTGGCGTCCACGCTTCCGTAATAGCGGCTAAAAGGGATTTCCGCGAGCGCGGCCATCTCTCCGCCGCGCGCCTCGTGAAGTATTTTTCCAGGTTCCGCCTCGCGCAGCGGATCCTCGGTCATGGCCTGCGTGGCGGCGAGGTGGCCTAGGACGCCGCGCGCCAGCAGGGGGTCGCGCCAAAGCGTCTCCATGGCCGTGATCAGAGCGTCGCGGCCGAACGCCGCGGAGAACCAGGGCACGCCGGCGTAAGGAAACGGGCCCTCGGGGGTCTCGGTGATCATCATCGCCAGATCCGAGCGCGACCGCCTGAGCCAATGATTGAACTGCTCATTGGAGGTCTCAACGAGGCACTGGCCCGAGCGCCGCTCCTTGGCGCGCTTGGCCGCGCCGGCCAGCGCGCGCGAGAAACGCGGAGCGCGAACGAGGCCGCCGCCCACTTCGCAGCGCACGGTCACGTCAAAAAATGTCTGTTGGCCGCGTTCGAGCGCGAGGTCGAAGTGCAGGTCCGCGCCTTCCGTGCGCGTCGGCGCGGGTGCGGCGTCGACGTGCGAGCTGCGGATCACGCCGTCGAGGCCCTCATAGGACAAGATCAGGCCGCGCGCCGTTTTTCGCGGCGCGAGGCGAAGGCCTCTCTTGGGCCGTTTTTGCCCTCGCACCTCGAAGACGTCCGCGAAGTCGGCCTCCAAGCGGAGCATGAACGACAGGCGCGCGGGCTCCAGGCTGTAGTTGGAGAAGACGATCCGTTCATGGGAAAAGCCGTTGACTAGGAATTTCGTGCGATGGATGTGCACGGCGCCGCGGGCGAGCTCAAGAGCGCCGTTGCGTCCGATGTCGGGATTGGTCAGGTCCACGGCCAGGAGCGCGTTGTCCTCCTTGACCGTCGAGCTCAAGAACAGCGGGCGCGCGCGTCCTATCAGGAACTCATACCGGGAGATGAACCGCGTGCCGTCGTGGTAAAGGCCCTCCTCGCCCATCCCCATCGGACGGATGTCGCCGTGGCAGTCAAAGACGCCGAAGGTCTCTCCGTGCTTGAGCACACGCGTATTCTCGTCCGCCGGCGCCCCGGAGGTGATGATGTAGAAATCATCCACGGGAGCGGGCTTGCTCATGCCGGCCTCTTGAGGAGGCGCCGGTACAGCGCCAGATAATCCTCGGCCATCCTTTGAACGCTGAAGCGCCGCTCGAAGCGCTCGCGGCATCGCTTCCGATCGAAACCCTCGAGCTTGCTCAGCGCGCTCACGGCCTCGTCGGCGTTGTTGACGATGTAGCCAGTGACGCCGTTCTCGATGATCTCGGGGACGGAGCCGCGGTTGAACGCGATCGTGGGCGTTCCGCAGGCCATGGCCTCGATGACAGTCAGGCCGAAAGGCTCGGGCCAGTTGATGGGAAAAAGAAGGGCGTGAGCGCCGCCGAGGAAGCGCGCCTTCTCGGCTTCGCCGATCTCGCCCAAAAACTCCACGTGGGGCTGGCGCATGAGTTCCTCGATCTTGCGCTCATAGTAATCCCCGTCGATGGGGTCTATCTTTGCGGCGATCTTGATCCGTCGTCCGGCGCGCCGCGCGATCTCTATGGCCTGGTCGACGCCCTTTTCCGGCGAGATTCTGCCCAGGAAGGCGAGATAGCCCTCTGGACGCCCGTTTGGTCCAAGCAGATTCTGCGGAAGACCGTGATAGACGGTGCCCGCCCAATTCGCGAACGCGAGAGGTGTTCGCTGCGCGTTTGAAATGGAGGCGAGCGGCATGTCGCGGTACTCGTCGAAGATCGGCTTAAGCTCGGGGCCGTCCAGCCGTCCGTGCAGCGTGGTCAAGTTGGGCGCTCCCAAGAGGCGGGTCATAGGGAAATGAAGGTAGTCCACGTGGAAGTGGATGATGTCGAATTCTCGGCAGCGGGCCGAGACCTTCTCGAGAAGCAAGAGATGCTGGGCCAGGCCGGCTTGGGCGTGGCCGTTGAGACGAAGCGAACCGTCGCAGCCCGAGATCAGGCGCGCGCTGGAGCGCGAGTCGGAGCTAGCGAAAAGCGTCACGTCGTGTCCCAAGCGGACGAGCTCCTCCGTCAAATAGGAGACGACCCTCTCGGTGCCGCCGTAAGCGCGCGGGGGAACCGATTCGATTAGCGGAGCGACTTGGGCGATCCTCAGCGGGCCGGGGTCATGGTTCATCGCGCCCTCCTTCTCGGAGGAATCTAAGCATGCGGCCGGCGCCGCCTGCGATGCCCGCGGCGTAAAGACTTTGTGTTCTTGATTCTTTCGTCGGAGGTTTAGCGCTTTACGGTTCGGGCGATGACCAGGCCGGCGGCGATCAGGACGATATTTTTGACGACGAATTCGCCAACCAGCGTCAGTTTGAAAATATTCCCGGCCTGAAAGGACAGGTCGGGATGCATCACCAGCACCAAGAAAGTGCCGCTCATCTGAAGGAAGAGAAGAAACAAGACGGTTCGCAGCGCCTTGCGGAAGATTAATCCCAAGCCCACGAGCGCTTCCCACCAGCCTAGAAACGGCACCGCGACTTCGGGCCTCACCCAATACACTGTTTGCCCTACTAGATCCGCCACCGGGCTGACCTTCAGAACTTTTAAGGCGCCAAACCAAATAAACACGATTCCCAGCGCGATGCGCAGGAAGTCCGTGCCGTGCCGGGCCGTCCAGCTAATGACAGCCGCGTCCAGCCGCTCGCATGTTTCCTTCCACGACGTCATCTATCCCCCGTTCTTCGGCGATTATAGATCGCGCCGGCTGGGTGAGCCATTGAGACGGTGTAGTAAGATCTTCGCAAAGCGCCACAACGGCAAGCGCTGAGTCGTGCTACTCTATCTCTGACGGATTAATCTCGACGCAACGGAGTCCACGATGGCGAACCTGAACAAAGTCATGCTGATCGGCCGTCTCACCCGCGACCCGGAGATCAAGACCTTCGGAAACGGCGGCAAGGTCGCCAACGTCGGCTTCGCGGTCAACAACCGCAAGAAGAACAAGCAAAGCGGCGAGTGGGAAGACGCTCCGGTTTGGATCGATCTGAAGGTGTTCAATCGCGACACCGGCCGCAAGATGGCCGATCTCGTCGAGTCGTCTTTGAAGAAGGGACAGCAGATCTACGTCGAGGGCCATCTCGTCCTTGAGGAGTGGGCGGGGAAGGAAGACGGCAAGAAGGCGTCGAAGATGGTCGTCTACGTCGACGACTTCCAGTTCCTCGAGAAGCGCGAAGGCGGAGCCGCGATGAGCCGGCCCTCCGGCGCCGCGTCTAAGCCCTCAAGCGGCGGAGACGAGACGATCGAAGAAGTCCCATTCTAATTAAAATCGGTCGTGCGCCGAGCAAAAGCATCACATCTGCCACATAGTGCCGAGACCGTTTCAGCGGCCGTAAAGTCCGACGAGCTCGCCCGGGCGGCCGTTGACACTTCGGAAGTTGCCCGCTACACTAGGCTCGATGCGCCGCCTGGGGACGGTTTTTTTTCTGCTTTTGCTCTCGACTCTTGCCGCGCCGTTGGTTTTCGGCCGCGCCGGCGGCGGCCACAGCTACTCCAGCGGTCATAGCTATTCGGGCGGCTCTGGTTTCTCCGGAAGCAGCTACTCCGGCAGTGGCTCCAGCGGACTCATTGACGCCTACATCGCCTTCGTCATCATGAAGCCTTTATTCGGAATTCCGTTCACGATTTTCCTCATTTACGTCGCCTATTCCTTCGGTCTCGTCGGCCAGACTCGCTATATCTCGAGCACTATTTCGGCCGGCGCCGAAGCTCAGTCGGACCTCTCCTTGAGAAAGAACCTCGCCGTCCTGACCGCCCGGGATCCCGCCTTCGACGTCAAGGCCTTTCTCGGCCGCGTGGAAAACGCCTTCCTCAAGATCCAAGACGCGTGGAGCAGCCAGGACATGGCGCCTGCGCGCGCTTTCATCACGGACGGCGTCATGGAGCGATTTTCGATCCAGCTCGACATGAATAAAGCGGACAATCGGCGCAACAACATGGCCGACGTCACAGTCACCGAGGCCAGCCTCCTGCAGGCTGAGTCCGATGAATACTTCGACACCATTCATGTGGAGATCCGGGCCGAGGCCATCGACACAGACGTCTCGGCTGACGGGACGGTCGTTCGCGGCGACGGCTCGAAGGCCGCGTTCTCGGAGGTCTGGACTTTTCTGCGTCGGCCCGGCGCCAAGACCCTAAAGAAGCCCGGCCTTATCGAGGGCTTCTGCCCCAATTGCGGCGCGCCGCTGGCCATCGCCGACGCCGCGCGCTGCGACGCTTGCAAGTCTTGGGTCAACTCCGGGCAGTACGACTGGGTCCTGTCCAAGATCACCCAGACCTGCGAGTGGGGGGTGCGCGATCCCGAGCACGATGTTCCCGGTCTTGGGTTGTTGGCGGAAAGCGACCCCGAGCTCAACGTCCAGTTCTTGGAGGACCGAGCCTCGGCCGCTTTCTGGCGCTGGCAATCCGCGCTGCTGCGCGGCGACGCGGCCGCCGCGCGGGCCGTCGCCACGCAAACCTTCTGCCGTCAGTTGACCGAGTACATCGCCGCGCGCCCGATCTCCTACCGCGAGGCGGCGGTCGGCACGGTCGTCGTCCTCGCTTTCGAGCCCGGCGAGGATTTTGACCGCGCCCACGTCGTCGTCCGCTGGTCCGGCGCGGCGCGCGAAGGGGACGACGTCGAGCAGGTCTCCCGCCAAGACGTTCTCATCTTGGGCCGCAAGCCTGGCGTGCGCACCGACGTCCGCGTGGGCCTGCGCTCGCTGGTTTGCCCGAGCTGCGGAGCGCCGCCCGTCCAGCGGGATTTGGACAAATGCGAATATTGTGGCACGGCCTTCAACGACGGCAGCCGGCAATGGGTGCTCGTCGGCATGCAGCCCGCCGCGGAGTGGACGATGCCGCTTCAGTTGGACTCGAACGCTGAATTGCCGGTGCTGCTGGATTGGTCCACGAACTTAGTCCCAGCCGACGCCTTTGCCGTCATGACCGCCGCCATGCTCGCTGACGGCAGGATAGATCCCAGGGAAAGGGCCTACCTCGAGACCTACGCCCGCCAGCGCGGCATTCCCCCCGAGAAGACCTCGAGCCTCATCGCCGCCGCCCAAGCCGGCCAATTGGCCGCGCCTCAGCCGCGCAGCGCCGAGGAAGCGGAAAACATTCTTCGCGGCCTCATGCAGATGAGCTTCGCGGACGGAAGGGTCACTAATGAGGAGATAAGGATGCTGATCGCTTTCGCCGGACGGCTTTCGATGGCGGAGAAAGAGGTCCGCGCCATGTTGAAAGAGGAGCGCACCGCTTTATATCGTAAGGCTAAGGGATCCATCGCGGCCGCGAAAGCCGCCGTTGCCCGGCCGGCGTAAGGAGAAGACAATGCCTATCATTGACGTAGTGAAATTCGACGGTTCGGCGAACGTCTTGGTGTGGAAGTTCCCGACGGGCGACCTCACCTGGGGCACTCAAGTCATCGTCAATCAATCCCAGGAAGCGCTTTTCCTCAAGGGCGGTCAGATCGCCGACGTGCTTGGTCCGGGGACCCACACGCTGAAGACGGCCAACCTTCCTCTTCTGCGCGGTTTGGTCGAAGTCCCGTTCGGCGGCCAAACGCCGTTTGCCGCCGAGATCTATTTCGTCAGCAAGGCCGCCCATCTAGACGTCAAATGGGGCACGACCAACCCCATCCCTTTGCTCGACCCCGTCTACAAGGTGCCGCTCCCCGTGCGGGCTTTCGGTCAGTTCGGGATCAAGGTCAGCGACTCGCGCCTCGTCTTCGCGCAGCTCTCGGCGACCAGAGGCGAGTTTACGATCGAGGCACTGGCGGATCTGTTCAAGGGCCTGCTGATGACGCGAATAAAGGACTACATCGCCGAGACGATGATCAAGCAGAAGGTGCCGCTATT
>JAYVZL010000034.1:0-2657 GCA_043783505.1 Elusimicrobiota bacterium | reverse complement strand
GCTCCGAAGGCAAAGAGTACACGGTCAAAGACGGCGATGTCTGCCACTTCAAGTTCGCCAACTGAGTCCGCCGTCCGCTGCCGGCATTTCGGCTCCTGCGGCGGCTGCTCTCTCCAAGACAAGCCCTACGACGTCCAGCTCACCTATAAAAGGAACAAGGTCCTGACCGCCTTGGCCGGGATCGAGGGGCTGCCCGTCCTCGGTGTTATGCCCGCCCCTCAGCCCTGGAACTACCGCAATAAAATGGAGTTCAGCTTCGGGGACGTCTACCCGCCCGTGTCGGGGCGCTGGCTCAAGCTCGGCATGAAGCCCAAGGGCCGCTGGTATGAGATCCTCGACCTCGAGGAATGCCACCTTCCCAGCCCCGAAGCCGCCCCGCTCCTGGCCGCCGTGCGCGCTTGGGCCGAGCGGGAAAAGGTCCCGCCGTACAACTCCCATAAAAAAGAAGGAGTGCTGCGTCACCTTGTTATTCGGGAAGCCAAGAACCGTCCGGAGCGGATGGTTGTTTTGGTCACGACCAACGGAAACATCCCCAAGAACTCCTTTATCGACGCCGTTGCGTCCGTCTATCCCGCGACCACCATTCTTCTTGGCGCCAACGTCAAAGCGTCCGACACGGCCGTCTCCGATTCGTTGGAAGTGCTGATGGGTTCCGGCTACATCACCGAAACGTTGTACTTCCCCGACGGCGCCGTCGACTATCGCATCTCGCCGCAGTCCTTTTTCCAGACGAACACGAAAGGCGCCGAGGTGCTGTACGGCCTTCTTCGCTCCTGGACGCGAAAACTCGGTCTCGACTTGGTGCTCGACCTGTACTGCGGGGGTGGCGGCATCGCGCTGTCCTTGGCGGGGGCGGCGCGGAAAGTCGTGGGCGTCGAACTTAACGCCGCGGCCGTGGCCGACGCGAAGGCCAACGCGGAGCGCAACGGCATTAAGAACTGCGAATTCTACAACGCGGCCGTGGAGCTGATCCTGCCCTCGCTTCTCGACATGCGGCCCGACGCGGTCGTCGTCGATCCGCCTCGCGCCGGTCTGCACGCCAAGGCCGCCGCGACCTTGCTCGAGATGGCCCCGCCGGTGATCTTTTACGTCTCCTGCAATCCGGAGTCGTTGGCCCGAGATCTCAAGATTCTGACGGGGCGTTACGCGGTCGAGGCGCTCGTCTGCGTGGACTTATTTCCGCACACGGATCACGTCGAAACCGTCGCCCGTCTCAGGCTTCAGGCCCCATAACCTTGATAGGTCGCCGGTTAAAGTCCGCGTATCGTGTTGACATGACTTTGCTAATGAGTAAAATAAGATATGCCTGATATTACTCATATCTATAAAAAACCTTTGCGCCGTTACTTGTGGACGCCCGTGCATGATGACTTGGCTAGAAAGATGGTGTTTATCGGCGGGCCGCGGCAGGTCGGCAAGACCACCTTCGCCCTCAGCTTTCTACGGACGCTTCCGCATAATGAAACTCATCCGGCCTATTTGAACTGGGACAGCGGAGATCACCGCGAACGCCTGATGAACGGCGAAATCCCTTCCGGTGAACCAATCGTGCTTCTCGATGAGATTCATAAATACGCGCGCTGGCGCGGGCTCGTTAAAGGACTTTATGATACGCGGAGATCGAATCTATCCATTCTCGTGACGGGGTCCGCGCGCCTGGACTATTATCGCAAGGGCGGCGATTCCCTCCAAGGCCGCTATCATTATTACCGGCTGCATCCCATCACTCTGCGCGAATTAGATCCCGCGGCCGGCGCGAAGACGGCGCGGCTTCTGCTGCGATTCGGAGGCTTTCCTGAGCCGCTGTTCGCGGGCAGCGACCGAGAGCATCGCCGCTGGCAAAAAGAGCATCAAGATCGCGTCATCCGCGATGATTTGCGGGATTTGGAGCGGGTTCGCGAAGTGTCGCTCATCGAGCTCCTCGTGCACCATCTTCCGCGCTGCGTGGGCTCGCCGCTGTCGGTCAAGAGCTTAAGCGAGCTGCTGCAGGTGGCCCATGAGACGGCGGAGCGCTGGCTGACGATTCTTGAGCGGCTCTATGTCTGCTTTCGCATCGCGCCGTACGGGAGCGCGCGAATTCGGGCCGTTAAAAAGGAACGCAAGCTTTATTTATGGGACTGGTCCCAAGCGCCCGAAGGAGGACCCCGCTTTGAAAACATGGTCGCCTCTCAACTCCTCAAGTATTGCCACTGGCAGGAGGATACCCAGGGCCGCCGCATGGAACTGCGCTACCTGCGCGACACCGACAAGCGCGAAGTCGACTTCGTAGTCCTACGCGATGGGATGCCTGAGTTCGCCGTGGAATGCAAGACCGGCGAACGCGGGGTATCCGGGGCAAGCATTTATTTTAAAGAGCGCACCGAAATCCCGATGTTCTACCAGGTGCATCTCGGCTCCAAGGATTACACTCACGGCACGAGCGGCGTACGCGTTCTCCCATTCGAACGTTTTTGCCGAGAGCTGGAACTTCCGTAGGAAATTAAGCGCGCGGCCCGAACAGCGGCAGCCCGTCTCAGGCGCCGCTAGATACGGTATAATCACGAGTCGGGCCGTCGATTGCGCTCGTAACACAAAGGATAGTGTTCTGCCCTGCGAAGGCAGATATCCAGGTTCGATTCCTGGCGAGCGCAATGGACGGCCCGGCTTTTTTATAGGGC
>JAYVZL010000033.1:0-6945 GCA_043783505.1 Elusimicrobiota bacterium | reverse complement strand
CTCGGCCGTTCGCGCAAGCCTGCGCGATCTCATAGACGCCGGGGTCGATCCCAAGCAGATCGCCGAACACTTCGGCTCGGACTTGTTGAAGGATGAGGAGGACGCCGCGCGGCTCAACGGCCTTCTCGCTTTGCTCGCCGCTTATGAGAAGGAATTGGAGCATCTGGGCGTGTTGGCGCCCTCGGCCCTGGTTCGCCGCGCCGCCGAGTTGGCCGCGGGCTCGCCGTGGCTGTCGGGCTTCAGGGGGATTCTTTATTACGGTTTTTACGATCTGACCGGGCTCCAGCTCGATTTTTTCGAGGCCGTGACGAGCGCGCGTCCCTCCGCGCTTTATTTCCCATATCGCAAGGGACATCCCGCCTTTCGCTTTTCCGACGAGTTTTTTGAGCAGCGGTTGTCCGGCCATTCCCATACGACTCTCGAGTCGGGGGCCGAGACGGCGCTGGGCGGCGCGCTCGACGCGCTGTTTAATCCAGCCGCCGCGCCCGTCCCCGTCGCCGAGGGCCGGGTCGTCGTGGTGTCCGCCTCCGGCGCGCGCGACGAGGCCTGGGCCGCGGCCAAGGAAGTCCTGCGCCTGGCGGACGCGGGCATTCCCTATCATGAGATCGCCGTGGTCGCGCGCGCGCTTGAGCCCTACCGCCTGGCTTTGTCCCAGGCCTTCGCGGCCGAGGAGATTCCGCTCGATCTTTCCTGCGGCGAGCCGATCCTGCGCCACCCTTTCGCGAAGTCAGCACTCGACCTGCTTACCCTGCGCGAGCGCGACTTCCCGGCGCGCACCGTCGAGGATTTGTCCGGCTCTCCTTATTTCGCGGCGGCCAAGCCGCGGCGCGCGGCGAGCTGGCGGCGCTTAATCGACGCGCTCGGCATACGCGCGGGGTGGCTGCAGTGGCGGGGGAAGCTCGAGACGCGCGTCGCAGGTCCGATAGAACTGAGCCCGCACCGCGTGCGCGAAGGACTGCCGGGCGAGCTCATCGCCGCCGAGGACGCCAAGGCGCTGTGGGATTTCGTGTCGGGACTGCGGGAGAGCTTGGGCGAAGCGCCCGTGCTTTGGTCCCAGCGCTCCGGGCAGGCGCGGGCGATCCTCGCCGCCCATCTGCGACTGCCCCCAGACGCTTCCGCGGCCGAGCGCGACGCGCGGGACGCCGTGGAGAGCGCCCTCGGGGAGCTCTCCGCTTTCGACCGCCTCGACGCGCCCTGCTCCTGGGATGATTTTATCGACGCGTTCGAGCGCAAGCTCGCGCGCGCGACCCGCGACGCGGGCGACGGACGCCTGGGCGTGCGCGCGCTCGACGCGATGGACGCGCGCGGCCAGCGCTTTGCCGCGGTCGTGCTCATCGGCCTCAAGGAAAAGCTGTTTCCGCGCCAGGTGCTGGAAGATCCGCTGCTCCGCGACACCGCGCGCTCGGCGCTGCGCCACCCCGCCGGCTACTGGATCGGGCGCAAGGCGGCCGGCCACGAGGAGGAGCGCCTGCTGTTCTACTTGACGGTCTCCTTGGCCAAGGAGCGTCTGGTCCTCATCTACCCGCGTTCCGATGAGGAAGGCAAGGCGTCGGTCCCTTCGACTTATCTGCGCGAGCTGTGCCGGGCCGCGGGACTGCCCGCGCCGGGCGAGGGCGACACGCGACGCGTGGCGCGCCAGCCGGCCGAGCGCCTGCGCGGCACGCCCGCCGAATGGTTGACGCCGCGCGAGTCCTCACTGTTGGCCGTGCTCGAGGGAGGCGTTCCCGACGCGGCTCTCTTCGAGGGGGTTTTGGCCGAAGGGCTGGCGCGCGTGGAGGCCCTCAACGACCGCGGCGCGCCGGGCGCGCACGATGGACAGACGCGTCCGCTGGCCGCGGAGCTCGCGGCGTGGAAGAAGTCGGGCTTCTCGCCCACGGCCCTAGACCTGTACGCCTCCTGTCCGTTCCGCTTCTTCGCGGCGCGCGTGCTGGGTCTGGGAGAGCGCGAGGAAGGCTCCGAGCGCGGCGAGCTCACCGCCCAGGCTCGCGGCCTCGTCTATCACGCGGTGCTCGAGCGCTTTTACGCAGGGCTGAGCGAGGCCGAATGGGACGGGGCGGATTGGGCGCCGAATTTCGATGCGGCCGCGGACGCGGTGTTCGCCGAGAACGATTGGCGCGCGTTGGGCGTCTATCCTCTGCTGTGGGAATCGGCGCGCCGGGACATGAGCGCGCGCCTGCGCGGATTCATCGAGTGGGACATGGCGCGCCTGCGCGCGGCGGGCCTTCGTCCTCGTCTCTATGAGGCGCGTCTGCGTGGGGCTCCGCCCGAGGGCGCGCCCGGCGGCGTGCCGTGGAAGGGCGTGGCCGATCGCATAGACGGCGACGGCGGGCGAACTTTTCACGTCGTGGATTATAAGACGAAGGCCAACTCGCGCTCTAAGAATCTGGCCAAGCGGGCGGCGGCGGGCGAGCTTCACCAGCTTCCGTTTTACGCCGAGTTGGCCGGCGAAGAGCTCGGCCCGGGCTGGACTTTCGGCGGCGCGGCGCTGTTATTCCTCGAAGTCAAAGACGGAGAAGAGCGATCGTCGGTGATGTCCGCCGAGGATTGGGGGCTGTCTCGAGGCGCGTTCCTTAAGATACTGTCGGAGCGCGTGGAGGCCATCGCTTCGGGGCGCTTTCCGATGCGCCCTGAAGAAGGCATCGGCGGCCATTGCTCGTGGTGCGAATTTCCCACGGTTTGCCGCAAAGCCCACGGCCCCTCACGCGCCCGCGCCTTGCGTTCGACCGTACCGGGAGCCGCCGCGGCATGAACGCTCCCGACCATGTCGATCGCGACCGCGCGCGCCTGAGTCTGGAGTCGAGCGTGGTCGTCGAGGCCGGCGCGGGCACGGGCAAGACCACTTTGCTCACCGACCGGATACTTTTTCTCATTTTAGCGGGCGAGACCCCGGCAAGGATCGAAGAGGTCGTAGCGCTCACCTTCACTGAAAAAGCGGCCGGCGAGATCAAGATCCGCTTGTCGCAGAGGCTTGAGGAATTAGCCGCGCGTCTGTCCGGCGCGGCTATGCCCGCCGAAGCGGGCGAGCGGGCCGATCGGACGCTCGATGAGCTGCGTTCGCGTTATAAGAGTCCCGACGTGCGCACTCTCGAGCGAGCGCGGGTTGCGCTCCAGGACCTCGACAAAGCGCCGATCGGCACCATCCATTCGTTTTGTTCCCAGATTCTGCGCCTATATCCGGTCGAAGCCGGCGTCGACCCGGGTTTCCGCGTCGACGAGGGCGAAGGATTCGAGGAACTGTTCGCCTGCGAGTGGGCGCGCTGGCTCGACGACGAGCTGGGGGAGAAGCCGCCGCGACGAAGGCTGTGGCTCGAGCTTCTGGCGCTGGTGTCGCTCGAGGACCTGGAGGCGCTGGCGCGCGCGCTGGGTTGCGAGTCCTTCGAGCCCGAATCGACCGGACTTCCCGACCCGGCCGCCGCCGCGGCTTTGAGAAAATGGGCTAAGCACGTCGCGGAGCTGCCGGTCGGGCGCGCTAAGCCTCGAGGCGGGATTCTCGATGTTCTGGCCGTCATCGAGAAGCGTCTGAACGCCGCCGCGGCCGCGGCCGAAGCCCAAGATCCGCCTCTCGACGCTCCCGAGCCGGCGGAACTCGCGAACGCGACGTGGCCCAAGGCTTGGGAAGAGGACGAGGTCGGAGCCTCCTTGTATGCGCAGCTGCGCATGGTCGCCAAGGCCGCGTCGCCGCGCGGCGAGGCCGTGACCCGGCGCGCTGCGCGCCTGCTAGCACCCTTTGCCGAGCGCCTGCGCCGCGAGTACGCGCGGCGCGGCTGGGTGTCCTTCGACGGACTTTTGCGCCGCGCGCGCGATCTCGTGCGCGACGCGCGCCGGCCGCGCGAGGAGCTCAAGCGCCGCTTCGCGGCGATTCTCGTGGACGAATTCCAAGACACCGATCCTCTGCAGGGCGAGCTTCTTCTCTATCTGTCGGAGAAGATCGGATCTTCGGCCCGGACCTGGAGCGAGATCGTGCCCGGCGCCGGACGCCTGTTCGTCGTTGGAGACCCGAAGCAGTCCATCTACCGCTTTCGCGGCGCGGACATCGCCGCCTACGAGAGCTTCATCGGCCGCCTACGCGCGGGCGGGGCGCTGGCCTGCGACCTGACCGCCAATTTTCGCTCCGTCCCCGGAGTGATCACTCCGGTCAACGATATTTTTTCGCGCGTGATGCGCGCCGAGACGGGCATGCAACCTCTCTACAAGACGATCGCGGCAGCCAAGCCCGCGATCGGGTCTGATCCCGCGGTGGAGGTCGTGGCCGTAACCGATCCCACGGGAGAAGCCGACGCTGCGATGTGCCAGCGCACGGAGGCGGCCTGGGTCGCGCGGCGCATACTCGACGACGTTCGACCGCTCAAGGATTTCGCGGTGCTTCTGCGCTCTTCCTCGGCCTTGCCGGCCTTTCTCGACGCGTTTAAGCGAGCGGGCATCCCCTATGCCGTCGAAATCGAGCGCCATTTTTACGGCGCGCCGGAAGTCGGGGATCTTCTCAATCTCTTGCGCGCGCTCGACGATCCAGACGACCGCATCGCTCTGGCGGGTTTGCTTCGTTCTCCGTTGGCCGCGTTGTCCGACGATGGGTTGTTGAGTTTGGCGCGGGTGGGTGCTTTCGATTACCGTAAGGATCCTGGTGCGCGCGTCCTGCCGGCCGCGGAAGGCCGAGCCGCCTCCGGGCTCTTTTCCGTTTTGAGGGATCTACGCTCGCGCGCGGGCCGCATTCCGCTAGGCGAGCTGGTCGCTTCCGTGGTCTCTCAGTCGCGCCTGCTCGAGCTCGCCGCGCGGGCATATCACGGCCAGCAGACGGTCTCGAATTTGCTGAAGCTCCAACGCATGGCCGCCGAGGCCTCGGAATCGCGCGGAGCGACACTCAAGAGCTTCGTCGCGGAGGTGCGCGAGTCCGCGCGAGAGTCGCGCCGCGAGGGAGAAAGCCCGCTCGCCGACGAGCGCCTGGAGGCGGTGCGCATCATGAGCGTGCACAAGTCCAAAGGGTTGGAGTTCCCCGTGGTTTTCCTGGCCAACCTCTCGGCCCGCCCCGCCGTCGGAGAAAAGCCGGCGGCGCGCCCGGATTGGGGCACGGGCCGCACCGCCTTGCGCGTCGGCGCCGCAACCTCCGCGGCCGCGGCCTTGGCCGACGCGCGCGAGAAGGAGATGGAGCGGCGCGAGTCCGTGCGCCTGCTGTACGTGGCGATGACTCGCGCCAAGGAAAAATTGATCCTGCTCGGCCGCGAGAAGGCGGATTCAGGTTCGCTGGCCTCTCACTTGGTCGCGGCCGAAGCCTGGCCGGGCGCGGGGATCGCGGGCACGCTCCCGACTCAGTTCGTCGAGGCGGGCAAGGTGCCCGAACCCGAGGCCGTGAAGCCGTCGCGTCCGAGCTCCGGGGCCGACGCGCTGATCACCGCTCAGGCGTGGGCGAAGCGCGGCGAGCGCCGGGCCGGCAGCGAGCAGCCGCGCTCGCGAGCGGCCACGGCTTATCTGAGAGAACTACCCAAGCGTCCTTCTCCTCCGGACGAATTGGGGGGGCATGCCGCCGGCGCCGAGGTCGGGCAGCTGTGCCATCTCGTGCTTCAAGGCTGGGACTTCGCCGCGAAGGGCGACCCGGCCGCGGCCTGCGCTCAGGCGCGCGCGCTGCTCGAGCGCCGCGCGCCGGGCACGCGTTGGGGGGAGGCGCAGCGCGAAGCCTCCGCCGTCCTAACCGATTTTCTGGCGTCTAAAACCGTTCAGGACCTGGCGAAGACGGAGATCGTCGGCCGCGAAGTCCCCTTCGCCTACGCGGAAGGCAAAACCGTCATGCGCGGAGCCATCGATCTCGTCTATCGTTCGGGGGGCAAGCTCGTCGTCGCCGATTTCAAGAGCGAGAACGTCGACGAAACGTCCGCTCAAAAGATCAAGGATAAGTACGCCGAGCAAGGCCGGGCTTATCTTGAGGCGGTCAAACTGGCTTGGGGCGAGAGCGCCGAATTCCGCGTTCTGTTTTTGCGCCGGCCGGAACTGTAACTGGCGGTTAAGGTTATCGGCATTTTGTGAGTTATCCGACTTATCCCCAGGTGATGCTCCAACTAACGTTGACGACAGTTGAAGGTGTGAAGAGTGTGGATAACCTTGTTCGTCTATCCTCAGTTGGCCGAACTGATTCGGGAGCGCGTGGAGACGAAGGCGGAGATCGTCGGCCGCGAGGTTCCGTTCGCCTATGCGGCGGGCAAGACGGTTATGCGCGGAGCCATCGACCTCGTCATCAGGCGGCTGAACTTAATCAGGGATAAAGCCTTACGAGAGCTTATGGTTTTAGAATCTGCAGAGTTCCGGGTTTTATTGTTACGTCGGCCGAAACTTTAACTGATCCGGTTCCGGTGAAGTGGCGGCCGCCTTCGGTCAGACGGTTGATCGCGCTTTCCAGATGGTGAGAAAGAAGCGTTCCATAATGCCCACCCATCAGGCTGTTCTGGGGTTGGCTGTGGCGTATTAGTCGATGGCGGACATCGTACTCGGAGATGTATTCATCGGGAAGGCCAAGGACATGCCCAAATTCGTGTGCGGGTGCAAACCATTCGATGTCAGTGCGACTAAGGCTGATAGTGTCAAGAGTAGCGTGACTGCCGTTAGGGTCTTCAAATAATCGCAGTTCATCCGGGCTGAAGTCTTCGCCCGCTTTCAACGCGCGCACGGATACCTCCGTGCGAAATAGCTGTTGTTGTTCTCCATTGACGAATCTTGCATTCCAGTAGTCCTCTATGGAGGACTTGACGAATGCGTGAACTTTTGGGTCTGCGATGGTGGTAGCAAAGCGCGCCTTCAGGATCAAATCATTGCCGGAAGATGTGAGTTCCAGCCCAGGGTGTACGAATTCTTCGGAGGTAGTGTATTCGGTATTGGCTTTTTTTGGAAAGACGAATTCGGCGTAAAGTCTATGTGCAATGTATTTGGCAAGATCGCCCGCAATGATATCACGCAGACGGC
>JAYVZL010000032.1:0-2667 GCA_043783505.1 Elusimicrobiota bacterium | reverse complement strand
TTTCGCCGGGCTGTCCTGCGCCGTGGCGCTGGCCGAGAAAGGGCGCAAAGTCTTAGTCCTCGACAAAAAACCGCATCTCGGTGGACGAGCCTATTCTTTTACGGAAAATAATCTCGACATAGACAACGGTCAACACCTGTTCATGGGTTGTTACCGAGCGACCAGACGCTTTTTAAAAGCGATAGGCACGGACGATCGGCTAGACATTTATAAAGACGTGGTCGTCGACTACGTCGAACCGGGCGGCGTGCGCGATCGCTTGTCCTGCCCTTCCTGGCTCCCCGCCCCTTTGCATCTGGCCGCCGGTCTTCTCGGTCTTAAGGGCGTGTCCTGGAAAGAAAAAAAGGCGCTGATCGCCTTCGATCTCGCGCTCAAGGCCATGAAGTCGCGTCCGATCCCCGACGCCATCGAGGCGATGACCGTTCGCCAGTGGCTGACAAGTCTAGGTCTCTCGGCTAATTTCCAAACGCGCTTTTTCGATCCGGCTGCTATCGGGATCTTAAACGACAGCCCGGAGATCGCCTCGGCCGCGGGCTTTATCCAGGCGCTTCGAATGATGTTCTTTACCGGCCGCGATTCCTCGCGCTTCGCGCTGGCGCGCGTCGGATTATCCGACCTTTACACCGACGCGGCGCGCGATTTTATCGAGAAGCGCGGTGGTCGGGTCATCTCGAATGCCAAGGCCGCCGGTCTTATTGAAGAAGAGGGCTGCGTGCGCGGGGTCGTCACGGACATGGACTCGCGCTTCAACGCCGAATATGTCGTGTCGACCTTGCCGCCGTGGGATTTAAAAAAGTTGAAGCTTCCCGCGTCCTTGCGCGGCGAATGGGAGACGTTGGCTCCCGCGCCGATCGTCGGCGCCACTATCCGTCTCGATCGGCCGGTGATGACGGAGCGTTTCCTGGGAATGCTTAAGACCGAGACGCACTGGGTCTTCAATAAAACGATGATCCACGGCCTTAAAGAAGAAGGGCAAACGTTGTCCGTCGTGATCTCCGGGGCCCATCAACAAATCGGCTATTCCCCGGAGAAGATTTTAAGCGCCATTCGACGGGACCTGTCGATGTGCCTGCCCGAATTTGCCCAGGCGAAGATCCTCGCTTCCAAAGTGGTCAAAGAGCCCTTCGCCACGCTCTCGCCCACGCCCGGTTCCGAGGCCAAACGCCCCGAGCCCGGCACCGGCATGCCCGGCTTCGCCTTCGCCGGCGATTGGACCCGCACCGGCTTTCCCGCCACGATCGAAAGCGCCTGCGCCTCCGGCTATTCCGCCGCCGAGTATATTTCGGTCGTTTAAACGCATCGTTAGAGCCTAGGTCCTTCGTCCTGGCAGGGCTAGGCCGAAGGGCCCTCGCCCGCGTCCGTTCTTCGGATCAAACTGTGTTTATGAAACCGACACGGACGACCTTCTTGAGCATGCTCGCTCTAGCTTCACTGGCCAATTGGGCCGCGGCCCAGCACACGCTCGGATCGGCTCAGGACATCGACGTCATGGGCCCGGTGGCCCAGGTTCGCGCGGAAACCAACGCGCAGAAGCAACGCGCTGAACACGAGAGAATCGCGCGCGTCGCCACGGTCGGCAAGGGGGACGAAAATATCTGTGAAAAGGCGCTTCATGCGCTCATTGCGAAGAACGAAGGGGCCGCGATCGGGGAAGGCAGCTTTGATCCGACGACTGGAAGATTTTCCATAAGGATCGTAGAACGAAGAATCAATATGGGGTTTGGCCACGATGATAAAGTAACCGCCGAATTTTTTGAATTCCGCTACGAAGGCGACCGCGACTCTAAGAAAATAAGTCCAAGAACTGTGAAAACTTATCGGGCCAGGGGTCGTGTATGGCACGAGGATGGTTTCCAACGGATCGAGTATACTCAGGGCTCCATACCCATTCCCGTGCTCTTTAATTCGCGTTGCGCTCTCACCCACCCTATCGACTCATAGCTCGAAACTTGAGATTCCAATTTTGAATCTCAAGTTGGAGTGGGCGACGGTGTGTTGAGCCCCTTGCGAACTGGCAATTGCCATGTTAAAGAATAGAGACTCATAATCTCTGTTATTTATTCTCGCGGGGGGAGTATGCCGAGAACAAGCATGACGTCGAACGGCCGGGTTGCGGTTCCCAAGGAGGTGCGGGACGCTTTGGGGATCAAGGCAGGAGATAAGGTTTATTTCGTGGCCAATAAGGACAGGGCCATTATGGTGCCGCTTAAAGGCGATATTTGGAGTATTCGTGGCGCTCTCCAGAAGCATGCCAAAAAGAATCCTCTCAACTGGAAAAAGGTCAGGAAGGAGGTCAAGGAATGGAGAGCCGTGCGACAAATGTGCCAGCCAGAGGGCGCATGAACCTCCTTCTCTAAGGTGCCAAATTGGCACCTTAGACCACAAACTTGAGGTTTCACATTGAAACCTCAAGTTTGATAGGTGGTCACAATCCTGAGGCTCTTAATTTATTTTTTATACATATTTTATATAAGTATTTTTAGAGGTGGTCACAAACTGTGACCACCTCGCAGGGAACAAAACAGGGCCTCCATTCGTATATATAGTGATGAGAGCCTTGGAAGTCGTCGACATTGAAGGACGAATACGGATCGTTCGCGGTCAGCGGGTTATGCTGGATCGCGATTTGGCGGATTTATATGGGGTCAGGGTCAAGGCGATCAATCA
>JAYVZL010000031.1:0-16350 GCA_043783505.1 Elusimicrobiota bacterium | reverse complement strand
GCTCCACGGCGGCCAACAGGGCCCGGGTGGGAGACAGGGTGTCCGTAACCATGAGGTCGCAGGTCTTGGCCATGACGAGGTCCTTGACCGCGAAGCCTCGGGGCAGCATCTTGGCCAGGTCGAGCAGTTCCGCGATGGTCATCTTGCGTTCCAGGACCAGGTGCCGGGCGTCGGCGGGGAAGTGCTTGTCCAGTTCACGGATGCTGTTCAAGGGAAGATGGTAGGCCTGCCGCAAAGTCAGGATGAACCCGATCCGGTCGAGATGGTCTGGGTAGACGTAGCAGGCCTTGCCGTCCTTTTTGACCGCCGGCGGGAGCAGATTGACCCGCGGCGAGGCGTACACCTTCAGGGTTTTAGCCGTGACTTTGAAGCCAAAGACCGCTTCCAGCAGCCCGACGAACTCGGCCGCCTCGATGAGAGCGCTTCCCCGTGCCTGGCCCCGTTCCTTGCGTTTGGCGAACATGTCTACGGCCTCGCGGACCGACATGAGCGGGAGTTTCTTGAGTCCTTCTTCGGGCGTTTCCATGTTTTTGTATTCTACTTTTCTTCCGCCGCCTTGTTATGTTTTCCCTTCCACGCCGTTGAGTTTCCCCTGTCCCGCCCGCTTAGTTATCCGTTTTTCCCGCGCCACTTATCCCGACTTTGCCGCATACTTATTCTCTTTTTGACCGCCGGTTTCCCCCGTTTTTCTGTTGAGTTATCTTCATTCTCTGTACCTATTTCTATTTTTTATTTTTCTTCTTTCTCTACCCATTTCTACTTTTCTCTATCCTTTGTCACCCACCGTCCTCCTGACCTCTCCACCCCATTTTTTGTTGGTTGGGGGGGAGAGGTCAGGAGGCGAAAGCGGCGAAGCCGATTTCGAGGTGGGTGACAAAGGATTTAGAAAAGCACGTTTTTTCCTTCACTACTCGTTTATGTACCCCCTCAGGCACGCCTGAGGGGTTGCCTGAGCCCCCCTCGGGCATGCCCGAGGGGTCGCCCGAGGGGGGCTTGATCACACGCGCTCGGAATTTTGTCCACAGCGGATCGCACAGATAGCCCAGTCGTACCGCAAGTTTCCGCTGATTTGCCGCCCAGTTTCTTCTCGCGGACGCGCCGCTAAGCAGAGAACTTCCATAGCCCAAAGGGGCTGCGACGTGGGCCTATTAGCCTAGCAGACATTGCCCGGCAAATCTTACGAGTATCCCCCGCAAGCTCAGCCCGCGTCCCACGCCCTCGTGTCGCCACGCTCACCTCTCTCCCCTCAGCGGCGACTTCGGACCCAGCGCCCTGTAATAGCGCACCACATGCTGCTCGGCGGAGGTGCATCCAGAAGGTAGCCCCGTTTCAAGAACCCGCGAGCGCCCCCTGTTTTCGCCGCGTAAAATCGTTTCTCTAGTGTGCCCCGGCTTGGCGAGGAGCAGGCTCCCATGCCGGCAGACTCGAATCAGCCGCATCGCGAGTCAGATTGACCGGGTTCGTCCCGTCAGCGTTCATGACGAAGATATCTTCTTTGCCGATTTCACCCGCATACGTCGCGATGCGTGAGCCGTCGGGACTCCAGGACATGAAGTGCTTGAACGAAGTGGAGGGGATCATCCGCCTCGGGTTCGACCCGTCCCAACCCATGATCCAGATCCCGGAGTCGTCGACATAGCCGCCGCCGATGCTCCATCCTCCGGAGAGGAACGCGATGCTGGCCCCATCCGGAGACCATTGGGCACCTTCGTCATGGCTGAGCGCCCCGCCGGAGGTCTTCACCCGGCTCAAGCGCTTGAGATTGCCGAAGCGGCTTCCGTCAGCGTCCATCGTATAGATTTGGTACACCTTTTCGCTCGGGAACGAGAGAGACAGCGCGATGCGGCGACCGTCGGGAGACCACGCCGGGTCCCCGCATGCGACACCCTCAGGCGTCGGAATTCTGCCGCGGATCTTCTTGCGGAGGTTCAAGACATAGCAGTACCTTACTGCGTGTTCCGGGCCGCCGCCCTCGTCGAAAGCCAGGAACTCCCCGTCCGGCGACCAGGCGAGCGACAGGATGTAGGCGTTCGTGGACGCCACGGGCCGCGCCTTCCCAGTTTTTAAGTCCATGACGAAGATGATTTCGTCGTCCGGGTGCCCGCCCTGCTTGCTGACGAACGCGATCCGCTTGCCGCCCGGGGCCCAGGTCCCGAATTGGTCGGCCGATTGACTGAAGTCCGGAGTTTGACTGAAGTCCGGAGTCTCTCCCGGCTTAATATCCTCTACCGGTCGCCTGGGCAGGAACTTGTCTTTGGGCCGCAGCTTGCGGAAATCCGTCAACCGGCGGGCTCCCGTGCCGTCGGCGTTCATGATGTAGATCTCCACGTTTCCCGAACGCACCGATTCGAAAAGAATGCGATTGCCAGCCGCCGCAGCGGCGACCGGCCGAAACGCCAACACGATGATGATTGCGAACCCCAAGGTAATCTTCATTCTCAGGAGTATACTCCAGAACGCTGTGTTTATGAAAAGGAATTTTTAGCGCGACGGGGGCATCACCATCGTCGAGAAACTCTTCGAGATCGGCGACGCCGTCGCCAAATCCCGGCCCCGCTCGCGGTATAGCGCCGGAGCGGTTCGACGTCGGGGAAGCGTCTATGTCGTCCGCGAGCTTACAAGCTTTCGCTGGCAAAAGTGACCGGAGCGTTCAAAGGACCGTTTAAATCCGGATGCAGCTGGTCTTTGGGCAGCGATTCGAGCTCGAAAATCTCGCCGGTCTCGGAATTGATCAGGATTCCATCGTTGTAGCGTCTTTTCATATCGGCGCTGGATTTGATCCTCGCCTCGGCAACAGCGATGCCCGCCTGGGACAGATGATAGATGATTTCTTCGAAAATATTTTCGCTGATGCCCTCGCCGCCTCCGATTAGCCGCGCTTCCGCGTGATCCCCTTCGACCAGCCCCATGCGCCCTACTAGGGCTCTCACCGACGAGCCAAAGGCTGTACCCATGTCCAAATGAGCGAGCGCGGCGATTTGTTTTGAAGGAGCGTATATGGTCAGGATCACGCAGACCGATGCTCCACCTGACTGTAGGAAGCGCGGCCGTCCAGTCTCCGGCGATGTGACGCCCGCTTGCTTCTGACCCACGGAAATCACGTTTCTTATCGAGGCAGCACCATCTTATGGATCAAGCCCGCTTCCCGAGTCCGTTTGAGAATTTGAGCGAACTCCTGCGACATTCGGTCCAATGTTTTTTGGTCGAGGTCGTCACCAGGCAAGGAAGGGAGTGACCGGAGCTCCTGCTCGACGTGCTGAGCCTGCAGCATTCCGCCGCTGCAAAAAACCCATGCAAGCGCGATGAAGGTGGCGCGGATCATATTTGAAGTATAGCCCGCCCGTACGCGGTGTCAAGGTGCAATTTGATGCTTAGGGCATTACGTCCCAGTGAATGTAGGAGAGCAATCTGCTACATTCACGTTTATGCAAGATCAGCTCCAAAGGGACACTGTGTCGTTGAAAATAACTAGCATTCGACGCACCGTCGATATCTTGTTGGTCCTGGTTTGTTTGTTTTGCGTCTCGCCGCTGAGGGCCTTGGCCGAGTCTGCTACTGTCGCCTTCAGAGATATCCCCAACCGCTTCCAGCTGGCCGGAGCCCAGGAGGATCCTCCCGCCCAAACCGACTACACGCATGTATCCGCCGATGAGCTGGGCCGAATCCTCCGATCTGGTCAGCACCTGCAGCGGCGCGTGGACGCCGTGCGGCGCTTGCATGACTTGTCCAATGCCAAATCCTCCAAGGACCGCGATTACATTGTCTTCATGGACACTCTAATGCAGAACGTGGAGTGGTTGTTCACGGACGAGGGTGCCGTGCGCTTCCGACGCTACGGAATCTTTATGCTCTTCTCGATGGCCTACAGCAATACAACGTCCAGTTTGCCCTACCATCCCAAAGACCCTCAGGAATGGGCTCTTTGGAAGCGTGTGGAATCTTTGCGCCACCGTGGACTCACGGACCAGGACCCTGTGCTTGTGGAATATTTTGAGCGTTACGTTCCTCTGGCGCGGGATCCGGATTGGACAGCGGATGCCGATCGCCTGCGTAGTGCTACGAAGAAGCTTGCTGAGGCTCTGCCGCAGTACGATGCCGCCCTGCGCGAGGCATTGCATCGATTCGAGTCCATCCAGGCCTCGCAACTTCATGTGAAGGAAAGCCTCGATTCTTCGACCGGTGAGGGTCTGCCTCCTAGTGACCGCGCTCAATTCGTGCGTGCCGTGGACCAGGAGATTGGCTACCGCCTGCACACAGCGTGGGCCAATCTCTACGCGGCGACTGTTATCCAAATTGTTGGCCAGGAGCACGCACTGCGTTTCGGGGTGACAGTGGCGGAGGCCAAGTTGGGTTGGCCAGTTCGCACTCCTCTCACCCGCCGCCCCTAATGAACTGCAGGTCTCAGGTAGCTGCCGCCCGCGGCGTTGAAGCTGTAGAAAAAACGACCGCTGGTGGGATCTGAGTTTTAATTTATGCCAGATTTATGCCATTCGGCGGTATAAACAGACTGTAACCCATGTCAACGGATGCAACCCCGCGCAAACCGATTTCTCGACGGTAGAGGGGGCAAAAAGGCGGGTCTCGACGGGCGGAGTGAAAAGGGGCTTATAGCCCTCTCAAGGCAGAGATCACGGGTTCAAATCCCGTACGCGCCACCAGACCCCTGGGAATCCCACCTCGCGCGCCGCGACGCGTCAATTCGAAGTTCTATCCCCATGCCGAGGCCGAAGCGGTGCATAGGGTCGACATGAGCCCCATCTTCGCCCGCAAAGGAGCGGCCATGAAATCAAAGATCCCCAAACAGGCGGACCCCAAGGCGCCCAAGGCGCTCGAAGGCAAGACGCGAGCGCCGGACGTTCCGCTTGACGAAGGCGCGGCCGAGTCCTACAACGAAGTGCAGCCGGAGGGATTCAAGGACCACCCTCGCTCATCGATCGAAGCCGCCGTCGTCGATCCCGACGTCCAGGACTCCGAAGGCGGCGAGTAAGCGCGCTGGCACATAGTACAATGATGGGCCGTGACCGCCGCCAACGCTAAGCCCAAGAACGTCCTTCTTCCGATCTTCCTGATCGTCGCGGTAGACGTGCTCGGCATGACCATGATCCTGCCGCTGCTTCCTTTCTATGCCGAGCGCTACGGCGCCACGCCCCAAGTCGTGGGCTTGCTGGTGATGACCTACGCGCTGTCGCAGCTGGTCGCCGGGCCTATCCTGGGCAAGCTCTCCGACCGCTACGGCCGCCGGCCGTTGCTGATCATCAGCCAGCTCGGGACTTTCGGTGGCTTTCTGCTCCTGGGCTGGGCGCGCTCCCTGCCCCTGATCTTTCTGGCGCGGTTCATCGACGGCATCACCGCGGGCAACCTCTCGCTGGCTCAAGCTTATATCTCGGACGTGACCGAGCCCGAGCACCGCGCGAAATCCTTCGGCGTCATCGGCATCGCCTTCGGCTTGGGGTTCTTGATCGGCCCCGCCATGTCCGGCCTGCTCGCGCAATACGACTACTCCTATCCCGCCTGGGCCGCCGCGGGACTGTCTTTGACCAGCGTGCTGTGCACCTACTTCCTTCTTCCCCAAGCCGTGCCCAACGCCGACGCGGAGGTCGGGCCGGGCGGCAAGCGCCTAGGCCTGCTCGACTGGGGCGCCTACGCGAAGTATTTCCAGAATAAAGAGCTGGCGCCGATCCTCCTCCAGTTTTTCTGCTTCTGCGCGATGTTCTCGATGTTCATGTCGGGCTTCGCCCTGTTCGCCGAGCGCCGCTTCGCCGTGGACGGCCGCCCCTACGGGCCGCGCGAGATCGGCTATCTGTACGCTTACTCTGGCTTGCTGGGCGTCATCATCCAGGGGGGGCTGCTCGGACGCCTGGTCAAGCGCTTCGGCGAAAACGCGCTGGCGAGCGCGGGCTTCTTCTCCGCCGCGGTCGGGTTGACCGTGCTTTCCTTCACGGGGTCTTTGCCCTTGCTCATCGCCGTGTTCACCGCCGTGGCCTTCGGCACCGGCGTGCTGCGCCCCGCCCTGACGAGCCTGGTCAGCCGCAGCGTGAGCCGCCGGGAACAGGGCGTGGTCTTAGGACTGACGCAATCGCTTAACTCAACGTCCTCGATCGTGGCCCCCGTCGTCTCCGGCTTTCTCATCGGGCACGCCCAGCTGCGAGCCTGGACGCTCGTCGCCGCAGGGATCGCCGTCGCCGGATTCCTCCTTAAAAAGAAGAAGGCCTCCGCCTAAGCGGAGGCCTTCCGACTTCCGGCAGATGCCGGCGTCTGAGTTAGCTGAGGTGCTTGCTGACGAGCTTGGTCATCTCGAACATGTTGACGACGGCCTTGCCGCCGAACACGGCCTTCAGGGCGGGATCCGCGTTGATGTTGCGGCGGTTCTTCTTGTCCTGGAGGTTGTTCTTCTTGATGTAAGCCCAGAGCTTCTTGACGACTTCGGTGCGCGGCAAGGGCTTGCTGCCGACGACTTCCGCGAGCTTGTCGCTCGGAGTAAGGGGCTTCATGAACGCCGCGTTCGCCTTCTTCGCCATGGTGGGTGTGTCTCCTCGTGCCGGCCCTTAAAAAGCGCCGACTAGACCCTCATTGAACATGATTTCTCCTCGGAGGTCAAGGGTTTCTCCGTCGAGAGATCGACTCAGGAATTGCTTTGGTGAGAGGAGGCGAACTTGCGCCGCGCGGCGATGCTTTGCATTTCCTTGGCGGCGGCGGGGTTTTCGTTGAGGACGAAGACGAAGTCCTGGGCGATCAAAGTGAAGATCTTCGTGGGCTCGGCGCAGACGACCGTGGCGGTGCGCGGCTCGTCGGAGATCAGGGCGATCTCGCCCAAAAAGTCGCCGGCCTTGAGGGTCGCGACGGTCTTGGACAGAAAAATCATCTGCTTGAGGCGGATCTCGACGCTTCCTTGATAGATGATGTAGAACGCGTCGCCCTTCTCGCCCTGGCGGAACACCGTCTCGCCCTTGTCGTAGGAGTTGAGCATGATCGCGGGCAAGATCTTGTCGAGCTGGCCGATGGTTAGAGGCGTGAAGAACTCGACTTTGCGCATCATGTTGGCGAGATGGCCCAGCTCGGTCGGGCCGATGTCGAGTTTCTTCATGGCGGAACTTTACGCTTTTTTCAGGCGCTTGCCCAGGGCTAGATCGTAGACCGGAAAACGGTCTGGATGGGCAAAGGTCTTCTCCATGGGGTCGCCCTGTTTCACCGTGCCTTCCTCCACGACCCGGAAATAGATCCCCAGGCGGCCGCTTTGAGCGAAGGTCTTGACCATGCCGGGGTCGTCGAAGCGCATGGCGAGCTTGACGCAGGGCAGGCGGGGCTCCACGGCCATCAGCAGTGCGCTTCCCGCGCGGTAAAGGTCGCCGACGCATGCTTCGTTGTCGTTAAATCCGTTGACGGTTAGATTCTCTCCGAAAGAGCCGTAAGGCAGGTCAGTTCCGGGGAGGCGTTGCCGCCACCACGCGTAGTGGTCCTCCGAATAGGCGTAAATCGCCTTGTCGTGCCCTCCATGGACCGATAGGTCGGCCTGGCGATCTCCCGCCAAGCCCAAGCGGCCGACCGCCGCACCCGGGACCGGCTTCTTGAAGATCCCCGTGGTCATAGTCTCTCCCCGCCATTGAACCGTGCGCACCTCCGAGACGTTGACCGAGACGATCTTCATCGCGCGGGCAATCCGGCGGCAAACGCGGCCAGGGCGTCGGCCAGCTCGCGCGGCGTATCGAGGGGGACGTGATGGTGGGCGCCGGCGATCTCGAGCGCGCGGCCGCGCGGCAGTTCGGCCGCGATTTTCTCCATCAGGGGCCGGGTCAAGATCGCGCTGTGCTCGCCGCGCACGATCAGGGCGTCGACGGCTATTTGGGGAAGCTGGGGCCACACCGAGCCGTATGGGAACGTGAGCCCGCGCCAGTCGAACTTCCAGGTCCAACCGCCGGGCGTTTGACGCACTCCGTTGCGGCCGAGGTCCTTGAGCTGCTGCGCGTCAAGCAATGTCCCGGTCGGCTGCAGCTTGAACCTGGAGAGCATGAGCTCCTCGCTGGCGTAGACCGGCTGGGCCCGGTTTTGCGCCTTGCCGAACTTGTGATCGCGCGTGGGATGGAAATCGGGCAGGAAGTCGATGGCGGCTACGCCCATCAGATGGGAGCCGAGGCGCTGAGCGTAATCCAGCGCGATGCGCGCGCCCATGGAGTGTCCGGCGAGGAGGAAGCGTTCCCAGCCCAGGGCGCGGCGCGCGGTCTCGATGTCCTCGATGTACCGCTCGCTGGTGTAGGGCTCGTTTTTGAGCCAGTCGCTGTCGCCGTGGCCGCGAAAGTCGAGGGCCGCCGTGTGGAGCGTGTCGTTCCAATAAGGAACGACGGCGTCCCACCAATGCGTGTGCGCGGCCATCCCGTGCACGAGGAGGATGGGAACGCCGCTTCCTCCCCAGTCGCGCACGTGGACCGGGCCGAATTTTCCGCTCGTCACGAGACCTTCTGACCTTTGCGGTCCAAGCGGTCGGACCAGTCCACGTTCTTGAAGCGGCGGTGGCCCCAGATCCATTGCGCGGGAAGCGTCCGGATGAAGCCCTCGATCTTATCGGCCAAGCGCTGGTTGTCGGCGTGGTCGTCGTCGCTCAGGACGAACTCGGGCTCGACGATGACGCGAATGCGCCCGTCGGGATCGCGGACGTGGTGGGTGGGCAGGACCGCAGCACCCGTGCGACGGGCCAACGGGGCGATGGCGGTCACGGTGTCCACGTTGACGCCGAAGAAGCGCAGCGGAGCGCCCATGGGCGGAGGCATGTACTGGTCCAGGACGAAGACGACGCTGCCGCCGTCGCGCAGGGTCTTCATCACGGTCGGGATCGTGCGCGGCTGATAGGCGGCGGTGACGCCGACGGATAGGCGCGTCTTCTCCATCCAGTTATGCAGCCACACTGGCTTAAGACGGCGCGTGACCATGGTAATCGACATGCCCAAGAGAGTCCCGGCGGCGGCGGTGAGTTCCCAATTGGCGAAATGCGCCGAACAGAAGATCACGCCCTTGCCTTTGGCGTTGGCCTTCTTCCAGTTCTCGTAGCCTTCGATGAAGGCGACGTCTTTGGCGTAGGCTCGAAAATGATTTTTGATCGGCGCGAACATGTGCGCCAGCTCGAGCACCAGGCGGCCGTAATGCTCGTAATTTTCCCGGAGCAGTTTCCGGCGGCCCTTCTCGTCGAGTTCCGGCAGGCAGCGGGCGATGTTGTCCTCGGCGATCTTGCGGCGCTTGGGATCGAGATGCAGGGCGACGCGCCCGAGCAAGCCGCCGAGCGCGGTCTCCCACGTCCGAGGCAGCATGGCGACGAGAAGCCCCATGCCGTGCAGGGGAACGCGCAGGAGCAGCGCCAGGACCGGATTCACGCGGTTTAGTTCTGGACGGCGCGCCCGGGCAAAGTGGCTAGCACCGTGCGCGCGATGCTCGGCACGAACTGGGGCCGCAGAAGGCGCGGGTCGTAGGGCGCCAGGCGCTTCTCGTTTTCGCGCAGGCAAAGCGCTACGAACTCGCGCGGGCTGATGTCGCCGAACTGGGAGTGGGCGTTCATCGTGAAGTTGTCCTGGCCGCTCTCGGCTTCGCCCTTGATGCGCATGGCGGTCTTCAGGCGGCTGAGGGCCTGCAGCCACATGGCCAGGCCGCGCCGGAACACGTAGCTGGGGCGGCCGGTGTAGGGAAGCTGGGCCTGGTTGTAGGCGACCCAGTTCACGTGGAAGATGATGTGGCGGCCTTCCTCCTGCATGATCGGCTCGAAGAGCTCGACCAAGGAGGGGGGAAAGAAGCCCGAGTCGCGCGCGAGCGCGAACAGGCCGAAGGCGAAGAAGGAGTCGAAGCACTCGCCGTAGCCGATACGCATAAACGCCCAACTCGGGTCTTCGGGCTTGATGGGGTTGAAGGCCGGAACCGGGATGCCGTACTTCTGGGTCAAAAGTCTAAGGATATCGGCGTGTCGTTGTTCCTCGTAGCCCTGCAGTGTGATGGCTTGAGACAGCGCGGGATCTTTTTCCGCCGCGCCCATAGTGAGGACGGCCAAAGCCGTCTCCGCTTCCGTGCGCACGGCCTCTTCCCAGATTGGAAGCGCTTGGAGGCGTTTGACCGCGTCCGCGGGCAGGTCGGGCCATTTCAGCTCGGCCGGCTTATAAGGGTCGTGGCTCTCCGTGAAAAAAGAGCACAAAAGAGCCTTATGCTCCGGCGAGCCGATCACAAGGGGGGCGGCGGAAGGGGTGATGGTTTCCATGCTGTCTCCGACGGAGATTCTACCAAAAGTACGGCCGATTATGGCCTGTACGGCGACTGCCGCAGGGTCATCTTCAATAGGCGTCCGTCCATCTCATCGAGCAGGAACGCTTTTTCATACGGCACCTTTCGTCCGTTGTTGTCGACCTCGGCGCTCAGGAAACGGGTTTCGGGACGCAGCACGTCCGCGCGCCGTTCGCGGTCGCCTGTCCAGAGGCGCACCGCTGCGGTGCTGTCGTAATGGGCCAAGAAGACGGGGGCTTTACCCGCCACGAAGTCTTCCTTTAGATAGAGAAATAGGACCGAGTCTCGCGGCCAGTTTCCAATTTGAGCGAGGATCTTGTCGCGCAAGGCGAGCTGTCGGCGATAGGATTCGGCCCAGACCGAGGCGGCGCCCGCGTGCGAGATGACCAAGAAGGCCGCCAGCAGCGCGCCGGCCGCGAGTGCCGCGCGGCGGCGCAGGTATTCGAGCAGCGCGCATACCGCGATGGCCGCCCCGTAAGCGGGGACCAGGTTGATGCGGTTGAAATGGTTGAGAGGTGTGGGAACGTAGTCCGAAAACGCGATGGGAAGATATCCCAAGAGGTAGAATCCGGCGGCAAGCGCGGCTAGGCGGCGGGTGTCCGCGGACTTGGGACTCGCTCCTGGGCGGAGGGCTACGGCCGCCGAGGCGAGGGCGCAGACGGCCAATACCGGCGCGGAACGCAGGGCATTCCAAAACATCGCCGCCGCCGACCGGGCCAGTTCCGCGCCAAAGAGGCTCCCGATGCCGGCGATGTAAACGTAGAACCCGCGGCTCAGCGAGAACTGCACGGTTTTATTGTGAGCGACGCCCAACATGAGGGGGGCCAGCACGAACTGATAGAGGATCACCACGGCGAGAATCATGCCGGCGAGCAGCGTTCCGTGCAGTCTGCGACGGCGTTCTTCTTTAGAAAGAGCCGGGGCGAGAAGAAAAACCGGGAAAAACAGCAGGCACTGATCGTAAAGCGTGAAGCAGGCAAGCAAACAGCACGCGACGATCAGCAAACTCAATTTCCCGGCCCTGTGGACGTGGCCTAGATGTTGATCAAAAGCGATCAGAAACAGAAGCAACGACAAAGAAATAAAAATACTTGTCGACCAAAACATGGTCGAGTCCTTGGCCGGATGGGCCAGGGCGATCAGCGCCGCCAACAGCGCCGCGGCGGGGGACGCGCCGAGCCGCCGCAGGACGCTTCTCAGGGTCCAGGCGCAGGCGAGGTTGATCGCCAGCAAGGCCGCCTGCCAGGGAAGCGGGCTGAGTCCGAACAGGTCGTAAAGAGCGGAGAAGACCGGTATCTCCAACGGGCGGAACACGATGGCGGGCGCAAGTGCTATGAGGGCGCGCATGCCGGAGACCCATCCCCCGGGCGCGAAATGCATGGCCGCCAGGAGATGCCAATCATCGTGGTAAAAACCGAGACTGGCGATTCCAAAGCCGCCGTAACAGACGAAGGCCGCCAATAAAAGAGCGGAAAAAGCGGCGAGGTCGTCCCGGCGGGTCATGCGAGGGGGATTGTATGTTTTACGACCCCTCGCGGTGTTTGCGCGCGTCGCCGAAATGTATCACATGTGCGACATTCACTCGTCCTGGGACTAGTGAAAGTATCACATCTGCTACATCTGACATGCGCAGTTCCTGGGATTTTCTGTTGTCTTTGTGCTTCGACGCATATCCCGTGAACATGGAGGGTGGACTTGTCTTGACGGCCGCCTCGGTGGAGAGTATCCTTCCGAGATGAGATACATCCGCCCGCTTTTTCTAACGCTGATGGCCGCGACGCTCTCCTCGTGCGGCCTGTTGTATACCGACATCAAGGTCCCGCGCGGCTACCGCACGTCCTCTCCTTCCGAGGTCAAGTCCGCTTCCGACGATCCCACGGTGACCGGCAAGTCCTGCAACCGCTCGGCGTTGTTTTTGGTCGCTTGGGGCGACGGCTCCTACGCGGCCGCGGTCAAGGACGCGCTCGGCACGCGCGACGGCATTCTCTATGACGTGCGGGCCGACATCAAAGTCAACGCCTATGTGCTGGGGATCTACACAAAGGTCTGCACGGTCTTGAGCGGCAAGGTCGCCAAGCCTTGAGAGCGGCGCTCGCCGCCGTCCTGCTTTTCACGCTCGCGCCGTTGGCCGCGGCGAGCGGCGAAAGCGACGGCGACGAGGCCGTCCCGAGCATGATACCCGCGGGCGGCATCATGCTTTTTTACCAATCCCAAGGCCCGCTGTCCTTCGTCACGATGACGCCCAAGGATCGACCCGCCGGCGCGCGCGAGCTCGGCACGGTCAAAGGCGTCTCCTGTCAGCACGGCCTGGCGATACCGATCGCCGCCGAGTTCCGCGCGACCAGCATCACCGGCGGCTACGGCAACGGCAGCTTCGTCAAGGCCATCGAGCAGATCAAAAACGAGCAGCCTGACATGGCCGGGCTCTACGACGTCCGCAGCGACCTGCGGATCATCAGCATCCTCGGAATCTACACCCGGCTCTGCACCGAAGTTACCGCGCGCGCCTTCGCCGCGCGGTAAGTAGGTCCATTGCCGCCCGGTCCATGGCCGAAAGGCCCAGGCCGTGTTTTGGCCTCCGAGCTATCCTATGTAAGGATGAAGACCTTTACGCGCCGGCTTACCAGCTTAGCCCTCCTGTTCAGCGTGCCCTGCGCGGCCATGGACGTCCGCGTTCCTCAGATGCAGCTTCCCGGCGCTTCCATCGCGGCGCCTGTCTTTGCCGGCGCGGCGCTTTATCCGCCCGCACTCTCCGTATTTTTGCCCGCGTCGGTCGTGCCGAACTTTACCCAGCCCATGCAGGTTCCCGGGCCGAGGTCGGCCGCCGCCTTCGCTCCGAAGGCCGTCCCCGCCGTCTCAAAATCGATCGAGACCGCAGTTTCCGCGATCTCCGATCCGCGTGTGACCGGGGAGGACGTAGCGGGGGGTTCGACGCTCTTTGACGGAGTCACTTCGTCGGCGCGCGAAGACGTGCTGTCCAGCGAGCGCCCGTCCTTCTCCGCGGAGCGCGTAAGCCAAATCCAGACCGCCGACCGCGCTCTAACCCAGGGCGTGCGCTCCGCGGTGAGCGCGGTGATGGGAGAGGCGAAGGTCCTCTCTCGCGGCTCGACGGCGCGCGGCACCTACGCTCAGCAGAATCCCGACTACGACATCGGCGTGAGCCTGCCGGCTTCTTGGTCCCACGAGAACTTCGATCGCTTCGTCGCCAAGGACTCCGCTCGCTTCCGGGGCGCACTGGCCTCCGCCGTCGAGCGTGAAGCGCTCGGTCTGCTTCCCGGGCACGCGCCTCGCGCCGAGGTGACCGGGCCGGTTCCGCTGAGCGACGCCGTGACGTTCCAGCCCCATGAAGGCGTGGCGTTGTACCGGATCAAGCTGTCCTGGTCCGGCAGCGCGCTGTTCGTGCACGCGGACGTCCCCGTCACCAACGACCCGCTTTACGGCAGCGCCTATCCGCAGTATTTCGCCGAACAGCTGCGCCAGGTCGAGATGTTGGGCGGACAGGCGGCGGTTTCGCGCCTGCTCAGCGACATCCAGCTGGCCAAGCGATTTTTCAAGGAGAGCGTGGGCGCCTATAAGTTCTACGAGGGCGGGCCCAGCGCGGTCGGCATCGAGCAGTTGATCATGCAGTCGGGGCGGATCTTGGACGCCGACAAGGGCCGCACGATCCTTGAGATCGGCTCCTTCGACAAGATGATGGAGCGCCTGGCCGTCGCCGGGGAGACCGGCGATTTTCAGCGCTTCCAGGACGCCTGGACCGTGCACAATCCGTTCATGGCGCCCGCCAATTTCTTGAGCTTGATGCGCTCCGGCGCCGACGCCGCGAAAACCCCCAGTTGGAAGCGGGCCTCCGTCGCGGCGCGCGGCTATCTGGAGGCGCGCGCCGCCGGCGGCCCCGCGTCGCTCAGCCAGCTCAAGCCCAAAGCGCTTGCCGGCCGCTCGCGGACGTCCGAGTTCGCTCCGCACGCGCTCGTCGCGGTTAAGCTGTTCGGCAGCTGGAAGACGGCGCGTTCCCAGTTCCAGAATCTGACGAGTCAGCTAGGAGGCGGAGCCTTCATCAACAGGGCGCGCCGGGACGGTCAAGTCACCCTCGTCGACATTCAGCTCTCGCCGTATGCCGATCCCGAGACGCAGATCGCGCGCATCAAGTCCTTCTTCGCTAAACCCAACGGCGCGGCTCAACTTCTGTCCATCTCCCGTCCGACTGCGGCGGCGAACGCGCCGGTCGCGTCGGCCGCCTTGGTCGCGCCGATCGCGCCGATCGTGCCGGTCGTGAAAATCGCGCCGGTCGAGCCGGCCGCGCCCGCAGCGCCGGCGTCGAGCGATACGCCCGGGAAACTCACGATGGAGATGCTTGAAAAATTCACCACCATGGGTCCCAAGCCGTCGCAGCGCGGCCTCGAATACAGGTACGCGCAAGGCGCCGAGGCGTTGCCCGGAGGTCTCGAGAAGTCCTGGGCGAACTGGAAGCCCGCGGCCGCGCCGCGAGGCGCTCGGACGCTGCGCACGCTGCTCATGCGCCGAGGCGAGCGCGTGTTCGTGAAGGCTCCGATATCGGGTGTGACCGGAGACCAAGGGAAAGCGATCTACCGCTCTGTTTCCCTGGATCCGGCGTCGATTCAGGGCGTGGTCTCGGACTCTCTCGTCGAAGTGAGCCAGCAGGGGCAGCGCGACGTCGCGCGGCCCATCGGCGCCTACATGCAGGACATGATGATCGGGCGCGTCGCCCGCCGCAACGGCAAAATGGTTTTGGAGGGGATGTTCCGCGACAGGAAAGGTCCCGTCTCTTTGTACAAGCCGCTCGATATCGACGGCGGCCTGGCCGTCCGCGAAGGCGTTATCATGCAGGCCTTCGTGAGCCCGTCGCCCGCCGGGTTCAAGGCGACGCCGCTCATCGATCTCGGCACCGCGATCACGCCCGAGATCGCGGCTCGCGAGATCGCCCTGCGCCGCGGCGCGCGCGGCTACATCCAGAAGGCCGTCATCGAGCAGGCCGAAGGCTTGGGCCGCGACGACGATCCTTCGCGCGACTACGCGAAGATCAAGTCCGCCTTAGACGCCTCCGGCAAGGGCAAGATCGAGGATCTCAGCGGCAAGGATTTCGTCACCATCGACCCGCCGGGAGCCGGCGATCTCGACGACGCCTTCTACGTGGAGAAGGACGCCGACGGGGGCTACACGTGGTACCTGGCGACCTCCGACGTGGCGCATTACGTCCGCCCCGGCACGCCCGACTTCCAGGCCGCGGCCAAGATCGGCAACACCTTCTACTCCATCGACAAGGACGGGGTGCCCGAGTACCCGATGAACCATCCCGTGATCTCCAAGAACCTCGCCAGCCTTCTCTCGGGCAAGGACAGCCTGGCGATGATCTCGCGCATGAAGTTCGACGCGAACGGAAAATTTCTCGTCGGCAGCTCCGAGGTGTTCCTGGGCAAGGTGCACGTCAAAGGCCGCTACACGTATCCGCAGGTGGCCGACCTGTGGAACGGCAAGAAAGACCACGGCATCGAGCAGGTCGAGCAGATCCAGCTGGCGCGGGAGTTGTCCCGGAAGCTGGCGCGCGAGGACGAGGACCGCGGCATGATGCACCTGACGCTGGGCGAGCTCGAGCACCATAAGCGCGACGGGGCGTGGATCAGCGAGATCGAGAAAGAGGACCCCGTGCTCAGCCAGTCGCACCGCCTCATCGAGGAGCTCAAGGTGTACGGCAACCGCGCCATCGCCGTGCTCCTCGACGAGATCTCCGACCAAACGGGCGTGCCGCACATCAGCCGCGTGCATGCCGAGCAGAACGAGGGCGCCACCGAGCGTCTCAAAGTCGATTTGGCCGCCATCGGCGCGCCCTGGAAGGACGGCGTGACGATGTCCCAGTATCTGACCTCCGTGCAAGAGAGCAAGACCCTCGCCGCCAACGTCATCAAGGTCGCCCAGACGATGGTCCGAAACACCCGCAAGACCGCCTTATACACCACTAACGACACGGAAGGCCACGAAGGCTTGGCCCTGAAGGCCGGAGGCTACGACCATCCCTCCGCGCCCATCCGCCGCTTCTCCGACATGTACAACCGCGGACTCCTCGAGACGCGGCTGGAGGGCGGC
>JAYVZL010000030.1:0-6973 GCA_043783505.1 Elusimicrobiota bacterium | reverse complement strand
AGGCCGAAGCCGCGGCCAAGGACCTCGCCGCCGGACTCAAGAAAAAAGGCTACGTGCGCGCTTTCGGCGAGCGCTTTGAGGCGTCGCTGGGCTCCACGGTCAAGTGGGAGTTCATCGACAAGAAAAAGGTGCTGGAGATCATCAAGAAGGCCGGCGTGTACGAGAGAGTTCTGGCGCCTTCTGCGCCGTTAGTCAACAAGCTCGTCGAAGACCCCACCCTGGACGGCGACCTCAAGGCGCAGCTCACGGAGCTGGGCGAACGCGTCGAGTCTTCCGAGCTCAAGCTCAAGAGCCTGTGAGCCCGCGCGCCCGCGACCTGCTGCTGGCCCTTGATCAGGGCTCGTCTTCTTCGCGCGCCATCGTTTTTGATTTGACGGGTCACGTTGTCGTTTCCGCGCAAAAGGCGGTCAAAACCAATCGTCCCAAAGAGGGCTGGGTCGACCACGATCCGTTGGAGCTGGCGAAGACGATGGAAGCGGTTCTCGACACCGTTTTGTCCAAGTTAAATTCGTCGGACAAAGTTCACGCTGCCGGCCTCGCCGTTCAGCGCTCCACGATCGTCTTCTGCGATAACAAGACGTTTGCGCCCGCCGCCAAGGCCCCGAGCTGGATGGACGGCCGAGCGGTTTCCGAGATCGCGCCGCTGCTGGGGCGGCAGGCGGAAGTTCACCAGAAGACGGGACTCTACGCCACGCCATATTATTCCGCTCCCAAGATACGCTGGTTTCTCGATCATGTCGCGAAGGTTCGGGCTTTGGCCGACTCGGGACGGCTGTTGTGCGCGCCGGTCTCGACTTTTTTGGCGGCGCGCTTGACCAAGGGCGCGGTGGTCGCCTCCGATCCGACCTGCGCGCAGCGGACCTTGCTGATGAACCTGGACACGATGGCGTGGGACCCGGGTTTGGTCGCGCTGTTCGGTTTGACGACGGACATGCTCCCTTCGATCCGCTCCTCGGCCGGAGATTGGGGCGTTATCGAGAGAAAAGGACGCCGCATTCCGTTGCTGGCCACGGTCGGCGACCAACAGGCCGCAGCGATCGGGCTCGGCGCTTCCAACGAGGGCGACGCGGTGGCCAACTACGGCACCGGTGCTTTTCTGCTGCGCCACACTGGGCCGCGCGCGGAACGCGCGCCGGGTTTGCTCGCTTCGGCCGCCGCGACAGTCGGAAACTTGCGCGGCTACTATCTTGAGGGCACGGTGCATGCCGCGGGAACGTCGTTTGAATGGCTGCGCGACAACCTGGGTCTGATGAAGGACGCGAAGGCGATCGACGCGGCGTTTGCGGCCTCCAAGCGCAGGGTGCTGGCGTTGCCCGCGATCGGAGGCCTGGGAGCTCCGCGATGGGACTACGTGACCAAGACCGCGTTCTTCGGCCTCGACTCTCAGACGCGCCGTCCTGATCTAGTGCGCGCCGTCGCCGAGGGCCTGTGCATGCTCCTGGCCGACGCCGCGGCGGTGATGACCACGGCCGGCTCGCCGGTCGCGCGCGCGCGCGTGGCCGGGGGTCTGTCGCGCTGCGACGCGATGATGTCCTTCCAGGCCGACGCGCTGGGCTCTGTGCTCGAACGCCGCAAGGAAGTCGAGGCGACCGCTTTAGGAGTAGCGATTTTGGCGGCGAAAGCCGCGGGCCTGCCCGATCCGGAGAAGATGGCCGAGGCGCGCGTGGAGAAAACGTTCGCGCCGAAATCCGATGAGACCGCGCGCGCCGGCCGGCGCGCGGAATGGACCGCCTTCGTCGAGTCGACTCAGCGTCTGAGCCGCGAGATCAGCCTGTCGTAGCCGCGGGTGGCGAGTTCGACGCTCAATTCTTTACCATTCTTTAACCAAGCGAGTATTGAATTTTTGTCTGCGACAGGCTATATTCCTGAGATATGACCATAATAATTCAGCGCTTCTTCATCACGGCGGTGCTTCTTCTAGGCGCGGTTAGCGTCCAGGCGGCCAACCATTATATCCGCGCCGGAGCCGCGGGAAGCGCGAATGGGAACGATTGGACCAACGCCTATACGGCGCTGCCCGCGACGCTGATTCGAGGAGACGTTTACTATGTCGCGGGAGGTTCTTACGCGGGAATGACCTTGAATACTCCCGCTTCCGGGTCGCTTCTCATCACCATTATAGGAGCGACGGTCGCCGACCATGGCAGCGACGTCGGTTGGAACAGCGGTTATGGGGTGGAAAATGCCCAGGTGACTTGGACGTCGGGCTTCATCATCAACACGTCGTACTGGATTTTCGACGGTTCTGTGGGGCCGACGCTCTCGAAAACGCCGGCGCAATACGGCTTTAAGTTCAATTCCATGCAATATCCCATGGCCATATACAATACGAGTACGGCCATTTCGGACATCACCATTTCCCACATAGCGGCGACCGCCCCGACGGGAGACGTCGAGAGATTCTTCGTGGAGACGGACAACGCCACCAAATCCGTCAACAACGTGACGATCAGCCATAATTACGGAAGCGGCTGGAGCAATTTCATCTGGGCCACTTCGGCGGGCCTGGCGATGAACAGCTGGGTGGTCGAGTACAACGTCGTTCTCGACGGCTACAGCTCCGCGGCCAATCATGGCGAAAACATCAACAATAATTTCTCGAACATGACGGGGCTGACGGTCCGATACAATTGGTTTGAAGGCCGCACGTCCGGGACCGCCTGCATCGTCGTCCTCAACGGCGACGCCGGCGACTACTATATCTACGGCAACGTGTTTAAAGACATGGAGTTCGGCGACGGCTGCATCACCGGCGTCATCAATGGGTATGGGACTCAAGAAATGTCGGGAGTGGTCTACAACAATACGTTCATCAACGTCCAGAGTCCGTATAGCTACGGCGGGTGGATAGGGACGGCGGTGCTCTCTACGGTCTCCAACAACTTGTTGTACAACATGATGGCGGACATGCGTTCAAACCCGCCGCACGACTATAACGCCTATTTCGCCACGACGAACACGCCGGCGGAAACCAACCGGCAAACCGGGACGGGAAACCCCTTCAAGAATCTCGCCGCCGGCGATTTGACACTTTTAGCGGCCACCAATGCCGGAACGTCTTTGCCAGCTCCCTACAACGTGGACGCTTTCGGCAAAGTGCGCGGCGCGGACGGGGTGTGGGATCGAGGGGCTTTTGAATTCACGAGCGGCTCCGGCCCCGCCCCCAACCCGCCGCCGGCTGCTCCGAAAGGGCTGCGGACCCCTTAAAGCTAGCGCCTGAGCCGCGAGATCAGCCTGTCGTAGTCGAGACCGGCGAAGCTGATCAATTCGAAGTCGGCCGCCGATAAATCCTGCGCCTCGTTGTGCGCGGTGCGAAAACCCGCGGCGCGCATGCCGGCGCGCTTGGCCGCGAGCAGGCCGATGGCGGTGTCCTCGATGGCCAGGCACTCGCCGGGCGGAAGTTTCAGGCGCGAGGCGGCCTCGAGATAGAGGTCGGGCAAAGGCTTGGTCTTTCCCCCCACGTCGTCGGCCGTGACCACGGTGTCGAGCAGCGGTGAAAGCTCGAAGCGGTCGACGACCAGGCGCACCCAGCGCTCCGGCGCCGAGGAGGCGATGGCGGTGCGCACGCCTTTGTGCTTGAGGCCGCGGGTCAGGTCAAGAAAACCGGTGGTGCACTCCACGCGCTCGTTGTAGACTTTCTTGGCGGTGCGGTCGCAGTGGTCGAGAAATTCGACCTTGCCCACGGGCAGGTCGAACTCGCGCACGAGGAAGTCAAAGAGATCCTCCACACCCAGGCCCGTGATGCGGTCGTTGTGCGCGTCGCTCCAGCCGGGGACGGTGGCGTGAAAATACGCCGACTCCTGCTCCAGCCACTGGGCCTCGCTGTCGACGATGACGCCGTCCATGTCGAAGATGACCGCCTTCATGCTTCGGGCGTCTCGAGCTGCTGATAGCGGTGAAGCGTGGCGTAGACGCCGTTCTTGGTCAGGAGCTCGGCGTGAGTGCCGGTTTCCTCGACGCGGCCGTGGCGCATGACGATGATGCGGTCGGCGTTCTGCACGGTGGACAGACGGTGGGCGATCATGATCACGGTGCGGCCGGGGTAGAGGCGCTCTATGGCGGCTTGGACGGCGCGCTCGCTGCCGGCGTCAAGGTTGGAGGTGGCCTCATCGAGGATGAGGAGCTTGGGGTCCTTGAGCACCGCGCGGGCGATGGCCAAGCGCTGGCGCTGGCCGCCGGAGAGGCGCGCGCCGCGATCGCCCAGCGGCGTGTCGAGGCCCTGCTTCATGGCGCCGACGAAGTCAGACGCGTCGGCCACTTGCAAGGCCTTCGAAACTTGCTCGCGCGTGGCGCCCTCGCGGCCGACGGCGACGTTGCCTAAGACGGTGTCGTTGAAAAGAATTGTTTCCTGGGAGACGAGGCCTAAGTGAGAGCGAAGATCGTGCGAGGACATATCTTTAATATCGATGCCGTCGATCGTGATCCGCCCTTCGGTCGGATCGAAAAGACGGAGCAGGAGATGCACGAAAGTGGTCTTGCCTGAACCGGAGGGGCCCGCGAGTGCTACGACCTCGCCGGGCTTTATGGTCATGGACACGTTTTGAAGCGCCCAGGTCTCACGGCTAGGGTAGCGGAACGAGACATCGTCGAAGACCACTCCTGAGGTTAGCGCCGGGAAGGCTTTTGGATTCTTCGGCTCGACGACGGACGGCGCCTCATCGAGGATCGAGAAGATGCGCGCGGCGGCGGACAGCCCCAGCTGGAGCGTGGAATTCATCTGCGCCAAGTTCTTGATCGGGCCGTAGGCCATGAAGAAAGAACCCAGGAACACGGCGAACTGCGCGGGGCTCATGGTGCCCGCGCCGATGGCCCGCCCGCCGAGCCAGACGATGGCGGCCATGATCAGCGAGCCCAAAAACTCCATGAGCGGGCCGGACAGCGCGGTGGCGCGGAAGTAGCGCATCATCTGGTGAAAGAACTCGTCGTTCTCCACGCGAAATTTGTCGATGGCGCCCTTTTCGTAGTTGAACGATTTCACTACGAGCATGCCCTGAAGACTTTCTTGGAAACGGTGGTAGATCTCCCCCATCACTTCTTGACCGCGACGGCCCGCGGAGCGCAGCTTGCGTCCGAGAATTCCCAGTACGCCGGCCGCCATGGGGATCGCGATGAGGGCGACCAGCGCGAACTTCGCGTTGGTGGCGATCATGACGACCAAAACGACAATGACCGTCAACGAATCTCGAATCGCATACAGCGGCACAAACTGTAAAGCCGATTGTAATGCATTCATGTCGTTGGTGAGTTTTGCCAGGACTTCACCTGCCTTCGACTTCCAGAAAAAATCCATCGACAACGCATGAAGATGAGTAAACAAATCCTCGCGGATTTCCTGCGTGATCTTCTGACCCAGCCAGCTCATCAGGTAGCTTTGCGTGTACTGGAAGATAAGCTTGAAAAAGAAGATGACCGGGATCATCAGAGCCACGCTCATCAGACGTTTTGGATCACTGTCGACGAACAGGCTGTTGGTGATGGGGCCCAGCACCTTGACCAAGGCGCCGTTTAAGGCCGCGACGACGATCATGACGCAGGTGGCTTCGATCAGGCGCGCGCGGTGAGGCTTGACGTAGGCGAACAGGCGCAGCAGCGAGGCGCGGTCGGTGCTCACTTCTGCGCGACCGCCGCGAGCTTGGGCAATATCTTTTTTATCGAGGCGAGTGCTACTTCTATATTTTCCACTGAATTCGCGTAAGAAAAACGAAGGTAGCCCTCGCCTAAGGCGCCGAACGACGTGCCGGGAAGACAGGCGACCCCGGCGTCTGTGAGCAGTGCGTCCGACAGGGTTTTGGACTTTAAGCCGGTCGCTTTTATATTGGGGAAGACGTAGAAGGCCGCCTTGGGAGACCGGCATGTTACTCCCGGCAAGGAGTTTAGACCTTTTACGATGACATCCCGCCGGCGCTTGAATTCAGCGACCATGTTCGTTACGGCGTCTTGCGGACCATTTAAGGCCTCGATGGCTGCGATCTGTGAAAATGAAGAAACACAGGAGTGATCATTGGTCGCGAGTTTGGCCATCGCATCGATGAGCCATTTGGGCCCCACGCCGTAGCCCAGACGCCAGCCGGTCATGGCCCATGTTTTTGAGAATCCATCGAGAAGAATTGTTCGCTCTTTCATGCCGGGATGGGACAGGAGCGAAAGGTGTTTGCCCTCGTAAACGATGCGCGAGTAGATCTCATCGGTCAACAGCATCGCGTCGGGAAACTTGGCCAGTGTCTTGATCACGCGCTCCATCGTCGCAATCGACATCACGCCGCCGGTGGGGTTGGCAGGAGAGTTCAAGATCACGAGCTTGGTTTTGGGCGTGAGAAGTTTTTCGAGATCGGCCGGGTCGAAATCCCAGTCAAGGTCCTCGCGGATCGGCAGGGGCACGGGCTTGCCCCCTGCGTAGTTGATCATCGACTCATAGATCGGGAAGCCGGGATTGGGGTAGATCACTTCATCGCCCGGCTCGATGAGGGCCAAGATGGTGAAGAAGATGATGGGTTTGCCGCCCGGGACGATGATGGTTTCTTCCGGGGCGATCTTGACGCCGCGGGTCTGGGACACGTACTCGGCGACGGCTTTGCGGGTTTCGGGCAGGCCGGCGGAGGGTCCGTAGTGGGTGTAGCCGCCGTCGAGGGCCTTTTTCGCCGCGTCGCGGATGTTGGCAGGCGTGTCGAAATCGGGCTCGCCGATCTCGAGGTGGATGATCTTGCGGCCCTGGGCTTCCAGGGCGCGCGCTCGGGCTAAGACCTCGAAGGCGGTTTCGGTGCCCAACCGGGAGAAGCTTTGCGCCAGACGCATAACTGGATTTTAGCTTTTTTACCGCCTTTTTCAGCGGAGGTCGATTCCCATCCTGTGTCGTTGAGTATATATTTACCTTGCCTGGAAACAGTGATTATCAGAAGTAAATTTGATTGAATTACAGAGCCTTTTCTACAAAGATTATGGAGGAACGAATGAGCACCGCCACCCTACCCGACGT
>JAYVZL010000029.1:0-6973 GCA_043783505.1 Elusimicrobiota bacterium | reverse complement strand
CTGAGCGATCCCCTCAACTTGGCCCACTCCCCCGATCCCGTGCGCGCCGCCGCGGCGTTGGCGCCTCGAGTCCTGCGCTCGCGCCTGCCCCGCGCCCGGCGCCTGTGCGAAGACGCCGCCGATCATCTTGCCGCGCTCGCCGTCGAAGCCGTTCGTGGATTGCGGCTTCCCAAGCCCGTGCCCCTCGCGCTTCACGGCAGTCTTTTCAAAAATGCGGAACTCAAAAAAATGATCCTGCGCCGTCTAGGGCGCATCGCCTTGATCGTCCCACGCGTCAGCGCCGAACGCGCGGCCGCTGGTCTATAGGCCGGGCCCAAGAGGCCCGGCACGGATGCGCTTGAGGAGAGCCGTATAGCATCTAGTCTTTTGTAGAATAGGGGCATGATCATCGCCCTCGGCTGCGACCACGCCGGCTTCCCGCTCAAAAAACTCATGCACGCTTGGCTCGAGAAAAAAGGACACAAAGTCCTCAACCTCGGCGTGGAAACCGACGCCGTGCCCGCCGACTATCCCGATTACGCACGGGCCGTGGCCGAGGCCGTCGTCGCCGGGAAGTCCGAGCGCGGCATGGTGGTCTGCGGCTCCGGCGTCGGCGCCTGCGTGGCGGCCAACAAAGTCCCCGGCGCGCGCGCGGGCATGTGCCATGACACGTTTTCAGCACGTCAGGGCGTGGAGGACGACGATGTCAACGTCCTATGCTTGGGCGGACGAGTCATCGGCTCGGAACTCGCCTTCGAAGTCGCCGCCGCCTGGCTCAACGCGAAGTTCTCCGGTCTCGACCGCCACAAGCGACGCAAGGACAAAGTCATCGCCATCGAAAACGCCTACTCCAAGGAGGCCGTCAAATGACGCACAAAAATCCCCTGCGCGACCTGCACCGCTTCGGCGTCTCCGTCTGGTACGACTACGTCTCGCGCGGACTCATCGCCTCCGGGGAGCTGGCGCGCCTTATTGAGGAAGACGGCGTGCGCGGCGTGACCTCCAATCCGACCATCTTCGAGAAAGCCATCGGCGGCTCCTCCGATTACGACGATTCGATTCGCCTTCACGCTCGGCCCGACATGACCCCGACAGATCTTTTTGAGAAGCTGGCCGTCGCCGACATCCAAGCGGCCTGCGACCTCTTCCGCCCGCTTTACGCCGAGAGCAAAGCCGGCGACGGCTTCGTGAGCTTGGAGGTAGCACCCGCCCTCGCACGCGACGCCGGCGGCACCGTCGCCGACGGTAAACGGCTGTGGGCCGCCGTCGCGCGACCGAACCTAATGATCAAGGTTCCCGGCACCATCGAAGGGTTGCAAGCCTTCGAGGACTTGACCGCCGAAGGCATCTCGGTCAACGTTACTTTGCTGTTCTCGCTCGAACGCTACATGGATGTGGCCGAGTCCTACCTCAAAGGCCTCGAGCGCCGCGCCGCCGCGGGCAAGGATTTGTCGAAGGTCGCCTCCGTGGCCAGCTTCTTCGTCTCGCGCGTGGACTCCGCCATCGACGCGATCCTCGAGAAAAGTCCCGAAGCTGAAGCCAAGACCTTGATGGGCAAGGCGGCCATAGCCAATGCCAAGCTGGCGTATCAGCACGGCAAAAAAATATTCAGCTCGCCGCGCTTCGCCGCGCTCAAGGCCAAGGGCGCGCAGGCTCAGCGCCTGCTGTGGGCCTCGACGGGGACCAAGAACTCAGCTTACAAGGACACTCTCTATGTTGAGGAACTCATCGGTCCCGACACCGTCAACACCATGCCGCCCGCGACGGTCGACGCCTACCGCGATCATGGCGCCGGACGGCCCAGCATCGAGGAAGCCCTCGATTCGGCGCACGCGCAGTGGGACGCGCTGCCGCGCTTGGGCGTCGATCGCGCGGCGATCCTGGCCAAGCTCGAGGAGGAAGGCTTGGCCTCCTTCTCCAAGTCTTTTGAAACCTTGATGGGCAAGCTAACGGCTAAGCGCGCCTTGCTCGAGGCGGAAAACGCCGCAGTGGACGCCGGCTTGGCCGAGCTCGAGGCCGCGCGTTTTTCCGAGCGGCTGTGGGCCAAGGATCCCTCGCTGTGGAAAAACGACAAGGAAAGCCAGAAGCTCATCCGCCACGCATTGGGCTGGCTTGACGCTCCGATCCTCTCCGCCGCGGGCCTGGGACCCGCGCGCGCTTTCTCCGACGCGGCCGCGGCCGAGGGCTTTGGCTACGCCGTCGTCCTGGGCATGGGCGGCTCGAGCTTGTGCGTCGAGGTTTTGCGCGCGGTCTTCGGGACCGCGTCCGGCCGTCTGGAACTGCTTACGCTCGACTCAACGCATCCCGACGCCGTGGCCGCGCTTGAAAAGCGGCTTGATCTCGACAAGACTCTGTTCATCGTCGCCAGCAAGTCGGGCTCGACCGTCGAGCCCAATTCTTTCTTCGACTATTTCTGGAACGCGTGCGCGCGCCGTCCCGGAACCAAACCCGGACGGCAGTTCGTCGCGATCACCGATTCCGGGACCTCCTTGGAGAAACTCTCGCGCGAGCGGGGCTTCCGCAAGACCTTCCTGAACCCCTCGGACGTCGGAGGCCGATTCTCAGCGTTGACTTTGTTCGGCCTCGTGCCCGCGACGCTGGCCGGCATCGACGCGGGGGAGATTCTCTCGCGGGCGCGCAAAGCCGCCTCGCTGTTCTCGGCGCAGACGCCCACGCGAGAGAACCCGGCCCTGCGGCTGGGCGCTTTCATCGGCCGCCACGCCCGCGACGGCCAGGACAAGATGACCTTGATCCTGCCGCCGGTTCTCGAGACTTTCGGCCTTTGGATCGAGCAGCTCGTAGCCGAGTCCACAGGCAAGGAAGGCCTCGGCGTACTGCCGGTGACCGGCGAGGCGTTGGGAGCGCCTTCGTCCTACGGCCGCGACCGCGCTTTCGTGAGCATTGCCCTCAAGGGCCACGCCGATCCCGGCGTCGAGACCGCTCTGAGCGCGCTCGAGCAGGCCGGGCATCCCGTCCTGCGCCTGGAGATGGCGGACGTTCTCGATCTCGGGGCCCAGTTTCTCCTCTGGGAAGTCGCGACCGCGGCCGCTGGGTTCCTGCTCAAAGTAAACCCCTTCGACCAACCCGACGTGCAGACGGCGAAAGATAAGACGAAAGAGCTGTTGACCGGGTCTAAATCCGCCGCGCCGGAAAAAGCGAGCCTGCGCGCGGGCGGATTGGCCGCGTTCTGCGACGGAGGCTTGGTCGCCGCGCTCAAGGCCGACGCCGGCCAGGACCGGCCGTTGCGTGAAGTCCTGAGCGCGCACCTCTCACGCGTCAAGCCCGGGGACTACGTGTCCGTGCTCGCCTTCCTTGCCGAGACCGACGACAGCCGCCGCCTGCTCGAGGACGTCCGCCTCCTCATGCGCGCGCGCACGACCGCGCCGGTCACGGTCTCTTGGGGACCGCGGTATTTGCACTCCACGGGTCAACTGCACAAAGGCGGCCCGGCCAAAGGCGTCTTCTTGGTCCTCGGCCAACCCGAGACGACGAAGCTTCCTCTACCTGGAAAGCCCTTCACCTTCGGCGAGCTGTGCCGAGCCCAAACGCGAGGCGACTCCGCCGCCATGCTGAGCGCCGGGCGCCGGCTGCTGCGTCTTGAGCTCGGCGCCTCGGCGGTCGAAGGCCTGAGGGCCTTGACCAACGCTCTGTCCGACGCGAAAGCGGCGGCCCGGTGAAGAAGCTCTCGGTCAAAGCCCTGCGCACCAAGGCGGAGCAGGCGCGCCTCGTGCTCACCGACATCGACGGGGTGCTCACCGCGGGCACGATCTATCACTTAGTCGACACCGCCGGCGAGCTCGTCGAGTTCAAGGGCATACACGCCCAGGACTCGATCGCGATGGCGTGGCTCGCCGAGGCCGGACTCATCACCGGCGTCATCAGCGGCCGCGTCTCCAAAGGCACGCAGGCCCGCCTCAAGATTCTCAAGGTCAAGCACATCTATCAGCATCGCCTCGACAAGGCCGCCGTGCTCGCCGAGATCATGGCCGCCGAAAAACTATCCGCGGACCAAATCGTTTACATGGGCGACGATATTCCCGACCTCGCCGTGATGTCCCGAGTCGGCTTGGCAGTGGCACCCGCCAACGCGCGTCCCGAGGCCGCCGCCGCCGCGCATTGGGTGACGAAGGCGCGCGGGGGGGACGGCGCGTTTCGCGAACTGACGGAAGTCGTCCTCAAAAGCCAGGGGCTGTGGGATGATATCGTCGCTCGGTATCGGTAATTCGTTGACGCGGACCCCAGACCCAGGGTAGAATCGGACCTAAGATCATGATCGACCTATTCGGCCTGGGAAAACACAAAGACCCTGAAGAGGCGGCTCCAGAGGCGGACCTCCCGGAACAACCCGAGGCGTCCCTCGCGGAACCCGCGCCGGCTCCGCGAGGCTCGCACAGACTCTGGGCATTTCTCCTCGTCCTCGACGCCATCTTCGTGATTGTGTTCGCCGGCGCATTGGCCGCCAAGATATTCCAGCATTGGAGCGCGCCGGTCGCGCCGCTGGTCACGGCCACCCGCCGCCGCCCGGTCAAGGAGCCGCCCAAGTCCGTCGAAGCGCCCGCGCCGTCGACCGCCGCCGCGCCCGTCGTCGTCGCTGCGCCGAAAGCGCCTGAGCCGTCGCCTGTCGCCGCTCCCAAACCAGTCGCCGCCGCCAAACACTCGGCCGACGCGCCGCGTCCTCCAAAGCCTTCGATGCTCGTCGACGCGCCCAAGCACCGCGGAATTCCCCAGCCCGCGGATGCCGCCGGCAAAACCGCTGCCTCGGACGCCGCGCCTGAGCCCAAGGTCGCGGCGGCTCCCGTCGCCGGCGGCAAGGTCAAGGCCCTGCGCGCCGAATTCAAGCTCCACGCGCCCAAGGCCAAATCCGTGAATCTCGTCGGCGGCTTCATCGTGCGCGGTGGCCGCAAAGAGATGGCGCGCCAAGAAGACGGCAGCTGGACCGTCGCCCTTTACCTCAACCCCGGCCAATACCGCTACTTCTTCTCCGTCGACAAGAAGAAGATGTTGGACCCCGAGAACCCCAACACGGATAAAGGCGCCTCCGTGATGTCCGTTCCCTAAACCCTCCTAGTCCGGCGGGATCACAGCGCGTGATCGATCTCACGAAAAAGAGCATGGACCAAGAACTCGGTTCCTCCGGCGCGGTCATCCTGGGTAAGACCGGCTCCGGATTTCTCGGGGACCGAAACGACCCGAAAGGCCGCAGGGTCGGTTGGTACATCGGCCATCTGACCAGCGGGGACAAAGAGTTCCTTTTCGCGACGAACTTCAGGGGCATAGCCGACTCAAGGCCCCCCGGATTCAAGGCCAGGGAACTTACAAAGCAGATTCTGAAAGAAGCCGGTTTGTTCTTATCCACTCCATTCACAGGCCCAACTGTTGTTGACGTTAGTTGCGACGCCCCTTGTGGATAACCCGTAATACTCTTAAAAATAAATTTTCGTCTTGTCTTTGTGTCTCTGTGGTTAGCCGTAAAAGCCCGATAACTTTAAGCTTTTCCTGCCTTGATTTTGTAACAGGCTCCCGTTACACTAACCTGGAGAGCCACCGTGGACCCAAACGATCCCCAGCCCCTGCCTCCGCGTCCCGTGCCTCCGGTTCCTCCGCAGCCGGAACTGATCATACCCCAACCTCAGCGCGCGGCGGGCGCGCCCATGATGGATTTCCTGCAGCGCCGCCTAGAATCGCTCGAGCGCGAGCTGGTGCTCGAGCGCGAGCGGGCCAATTCCGCCTCGGCCCTGCTTAAGCAGCAGGAGGCCTTGAAGTCCGAGGTCGAAACCCATCTCAAGAACATGACCGAGCAGCTGCGTCGAGAGAAGTCTGAAAAAGAGGGGGAGGCTGAAAAATCCCACGCGCGAGGACGAGTCGAGGCCCTGGAGCTGCGCCTCAACGAGATGACCGGAACTTTCGCCCAATTGCTGAAGGAAGCCGTCGCCCGCCAAGTCCCCGTCGCGGCGGCGGGAAGCGAGCCCATCGGCGCGGAGATGGCCGTCTTTCGCCGCACGATCAAGGACGTCGCAGCACTTCTGCCCGAGATGCGCGGACTTGCCGCGCGCATCCCCGAAAACGAGCAGCGCTTCGAGGAGCAGATCGCCCGCCGACTCGATGATTTCGCCGCGAGGCTGCAGGCCAATCTCTCGGACTGGGAGCGCCGCCACGACGTGGATCGCCGCAAGCAAGACGACCGCCTGCAGGCCTTGGTCGACGAGCGCGCCGCCTTCTCCCGGATGTGGGAGGAACAAGGCCAGTCGATCCGCCAGGAGTTTCTCAAGGAGCGCATCGCCCGCGAGGTCGCGGTTTCCGGCCAGATCGCCGAGCTCGCCAAGCGCATCGACGCGGCCGCTCCAAGCCAGGTTTCGGCCGCCTCGGACTCCGCCGCGATCCGAGAGAAGCTCGACTTGATCACGCGGACCTTGGCGGCGACGCCGAAAGTCAAGGACGAGATCATCCTCGAGCTCGAGCAGGAGAAGGCCGACCTCATGCGCTCGATGCGCGAGCGCCACGAGCAGCTGCGCGCCACGCTCGAGGAGCGCCGTCAGATCGAGATGACCATGGGCGACAGCCTGCTCCAGCTCGCCGGCGATCTCGAAAATGAGCGCGAGAAGACCCGCGCGGCCGACAGCCGCGCCAACGACATCAAAGGCGACGCCGAGGTGCTGGCGCACCGCTATTCCGATCTCGAGCGCACGTGCGCGGAGCGCGACGCGCGCGCCCTGTCGCTCGGCGCCGAGCGCGACGAGCTCACTCGCGCCTTGGTCGCGGAGGCCGAAAAATTCCGCGTCTCGATCGCCGAGCGCACCGCGTCCGAGGAGCGCTGGCATCAACGCCTGCTCGAGCTCCAAAGCAAGCTCGAGGACGAAACCGCCCGCGCCGGTCAGGAAGCCTCGACCTCGGGCGATATGCGCGCCAAAGTCGCCACCCTCTCCGAGCATATGACCCGCGCCCTCCAGGAGCGCGACGCCGTCGTCGCGCGCTTCGCCGAGTGGGAGCGCGAGCG
>JAYVZL010000028.1:0-6984 GCA_043783505.1 Elusimicrobiota bacterium | reverse complement strand
GAGGGTTCTTGGGCGACGCACATGCCCAAGCCCAAGACAATCCATGACTTCGGCGGCTTCCCCCAGGAGCTTTTTGACGTCGAATATCCGGCCCCGGGGAGCCCGCAAACGGCCGAGCTGTTACGCGATAAGATCTCCGAGCCCCCGATCTTGATGGATGACGCGATGTGGGGATTGGATCACGGGGCCTGGGCCGTCCTGCGGCATATGTATCCGAAGGCAGACATCCCGGTTGTGCAGCTGAGTGTCGACTTCGAACGGCCAGGCGAGCATCATCTGGCGCTCGGAAAAAAGCTCGCGGCCTTCCGGGAACGAGGCGTACTGATTATCGGTAGCGGCAACATAGTCCATAATCTGCGAACGATTAAATGGTCGGCGCACGCCGAGCCCTTTCCCTGGGCCGTCGAGTTCGACGCCTTCGTCAAGCGCAAGACCGAAGAAGGAGATTCGGGGTCCTTAGCTAAAGATCCCGTGGACATGCCGGGTGGGGCGCTGAGTGTGCCTGCCCCGGATCACTGGTACCCGTATCTTTATGCCCTCGGCGCCGCCGACGGCGACCCGGTGCGCTGGGAATATGAGGGACTCGAGAACGCCTCGATCTCGATGCGGTCCGCGAGCTTTGGAATCAAGTGAAGACAAAAAGGAGAATTAGCACGAACAATAATTCCGTCGCCGCATCGCTGGCGGTCGTGACCGCAGGCGCGATCTTGGCCGTCAGCCCGCTTTCGCACCTCGGCGATGAGGGCCATGAGCATAAACTGGAGCCCAATGAGGGCGCCGGCGGCTGATCCAACAAGCACGTAAAAGCTCTGCCATTCCAAGAGGGGGTTCATGGGTCAACAGGTATATGCTTTTCCCAACGCCGCGTGACGCTGGCCCGAGGTGCTTCTTTTTCTGTCCTTGTACTCGTCAGCTGTGGGAATGGCGGTGATGCAGGTCCGGCCAATGAGCGTGGAAGTGCTCGAGCGGCGTGTGTTCGTGTACGTGAGAGTGCTCCGTCTTAGCTGGAAGGCCATCGTGCGTGTGGGTATGGTGGCCGTCATCGTGATGGTGGCGATGCTCATGTGATAGTGCCCCGTGGCGATGGCTGTGCTCGTGTTGTTCTCGAGCAAGTAACGCCAGCGACAGGCCCAGGATCACGGCCGCGGCGAAATGGGGTGCGGTCAAGGTTTCACCCAAAGCGAGGGCCGAGATTGCCAGGCCGAAGAAAGGGGCGCTCGAGAAAACGATCTGACTTCGGGCGGCTCCGAGGCGTTGCGCGGCCATGATGTAGAGGACGAGACTTGCACCGTAGGAAATGGCCCCCAACGCCAGCGCGGCAACCAGTACGCGCGTCGATGCGTTCCAGGGTGATAGAGCAAGGCCGATGGTCAGATTGACGCTCCCGGCGATGAGTCCCTTCCAGAACGCGAAACGCTGGGGGGGCAGCCCATCCACGAGGGAAGTCAACTGATTGTCGAGTCCCCAGCACAGGCAGGCGCTTCCGGCCGCCGCCAACCAACCATCGCGGTCGAGGGAATCGCGGAAGAACAGGACACCAAGTAGAGCTGTCGCCGCCATCTCGAGCGGTAGCCAGAGCGATACGGATGCCGCCGAAGCCAAGCGTAGTCCAAACAGGAGCAGCACTGGTGCGACCACGCCGCCGCAGCCGATCGTGCCGGCCAATCGCAAGCGGTTGAGCCCATTCAATGAGCGGTATCCATCGCCGCGGCGCAGGGCCCAAGGTGCTACGCCAAGCGCCGCACCGAGATAGAGCAAGCCGGCGAGTTGAAAGGGTGAAAGGTCGGCTAGAAGCGCCTTGCCCGCTGGTGCGGCCGCGCCGAAGGTTGCCGCCGCACCGAGAGCGAGAAGAAAGGCTCCATACATAACTTGATTATACCTGTCCGCTTATCGGATTGGTGATCGCTTGTAGGATTTGATTAGGCATGCCCTCTCCTGACTTCTTAAGACACCATCGCTTCCGCAGCGCAACTTCAGACCGACTCAAGTCGATTTAGTAAGATGTCGGCGAAGTGACTGGAGCGTAACTCTCATGTTTGAACAAGCCTTTAAAAACATCGATGACATCCTCTTCAAAGATGCGACAGCGAGTTCGACTATGCCATTGGAATCAAGAGATTTTTACGGTCATCAGGGATTTGAGAGACCTCCTGATCCAAAAAGGGGTTCCACTTGCAGTCGGGCGGGATAGTTCATCATGAGGGCATCCCCCATCCGAAATCGAACCCAGGTAGGCAGTTTACAAAACAGCTATTTTACCATCTTCGTTTTGCTCACTGCTCTGGCCCAACCTGGCCGGGCAAGCTTTCCTGCCGAAAGCAACCTTCCTGAAGAACATCAGGCTACGATCATGCGCTTGCTGATCCGGCCGACAAAATCGGGCATCCGCGCGGTGATGCCCGTCATCGACACGGATCCCAACAACGGCACGAGCGTCGGCGCCATGCCGGTCTGGGTGGAGTTGAACGGTTCCTCGACGATCGGCCAAATCCACGCCTTAGCCGTCGCCTACAATACCAATGTGGGGGTGACAGGCCAATACCAATATTTCCTTTTTCCGGAGCCGGAGAGCAGTTTCGTCGTCCGCCTCGGCCTCTCCCAGAGGTTCGATCGCGAGGCGGTGACCGAGTACACGACTTCGCGCTTCCGCGGCCGCGCGCTGTATTTCAACAACCACATTGAATTCTCCAAGGACAGCTCCAAGCGCTTCTTCGGCGTTGGCGCAGACACGCCCAAGACCGGTGAATCCAGCTACACCATGGACACAATCGGCTATCGCATAGGCGTAGGCGTGCCGCTTTGGGAGGAAAGCCCGTTTCACGCGACACTCACAAATCAACTCCAGGCCAACGACGTCAGCAACGGCGGCGTCGAGTGGCTCCCGGACCTCGGGGCCCTATACCCCGGGACCTTCCGGGATGTGTCCGAGCGCCATACCGACATATCCTTGCGCGGCAGTCTCGAGTACGACACACGCGACAGCCCGATAACGACCTCGCGGGGCAGCAACGGAGTCGTTTTCCTGGAAGGGGCGCACAAGGATGCCCTGAGCGAATACGACTACCACCGCTACGGCCTCGAACTCAAGACCTTTCACCCCTTCGGCGGCGAAGGCGATTCAGAACCCGCGACCATCACGGCCTTGCGCCTGCGTTTTGAAAACGTGCAGGGCACGGTTCCTTTCTGGCTGCTGTCGTCGCTCGGCGGGAAATATTCTCATCGCGCATACGGGGAGGGGCGGTTTGTGGACCACAGCATGACCGTCTTCGGAGGCGAGCAGCGCATCCGGCTTTACGCCACGAAAGTAGGGAAGACGAGCGCCTCATTCTGGCTCGACCCTTTCTTCGCCTTCGGCACGGTCGCAACTCAGCCAGAGCTGTTCCAGATGAAATACCTCCGTCCAGTGGTGGGCGCGGCGCTGCGCGTCGTGTGCCGGCCCAGCATTGTCGGCTCGGCCGACTTCGGCATGGGGCAGGAGGGGCTCAAGGTTTTCTTGGACGTCAACTATACGTTCTAAACCCGCAAATTCCCTGCATCGAGCGCTGCTTCCTCGCGGCCAATGAATGCGTCCCGCTTGAGACGTTGCGCGATCTGCTCCAGGCTCAGTTCCGGAAGGTCGGCCAGGCCTTCGCGTCTTTATCAAACGGGTCCATACGACCCAGTGTAACAGGTCGTCTCAGTCGGTTCCAGGAGGGACCAATCGACTCCGAATCCAAACTTCAAGCAGGTCTGATTATACGGGGAGACGTCATCCCGAGAAAAAATGCTGACGCTAGTCAGACTTCTTTGGAGCGGTGCCATCGATCGGCGCGAGACCCGACGTCACCGTTTTATCGAGTCGTGCCTTCAGAAATGCCGCGTCTTGTTCGGCTGGGGGCATCTTCGCAAATTCTGGTGTTGCAATAAATTTCAGGCGCTCTGCAAGCCACGGCATATCCTGGCCCATGAAAACCGTGTCTGAGACAGCGTCCTGATCGAACGGCTCCATCTTCTGAAACTCCGGCAGCTCAACGAGTTTCAGTATTGCTGCGAACGTATTTGGTTCGGCTTTATCCCTAAAAAAATTTAAGGTCCGTACTTTCATCGAGCCTTCCCTGTGGCGCCAAATACCTCGAGCGCGCGGACGCGGGCGGCCTTGTGGTCCAGGATGCGGGCGGGATAAGTCTTGCCGATCACCACCTTAGCCTTGCCCAGGACGTCGGGGGGCGCCTCCCAAGGCTCGTGCAGCCAGCGGTCCGACAGCGCCGCAAGCTCCGGCACCCAGCGGCGAGTGTACGCGCCGGCCGCGTCGAAACGCTTGCCCTGCTCGACCGGATTGAAGATCCGAAAAAACGGCGCGGCGTCGGCGCCGCAGCCCGCGGCCCACTGCCAGCCGAGCGTATTGCTCGCAAGGTCGGCGTCCACGAGCGTGTCCCAGAACCAGCGCGCGCCCTCGCGCCAGTCGATGAGCAGGTCCTTGGCGAGAAAGGACGCGACGACCATGCGCACTCGGTTGTGCATGAAGCCGGTGGCCCACAGCTCACGCATGCCCGCGTCGACGAACGGATAGCCCGTGAGCCCTTTCTTCCAGGCCGCGAGTCCCTTGGCGTCGCGCCGCCAGCGGAAGGACGTAAAGCGCGCGTCGAGCGGGGAGTCCGGCGTCGCGGGGTGATGGAATAAGACATGGCGTCCGAAATCCCGCCAGCCGAGCTCGCCCAGGAAGCCGCCCTTGGCCGCGGGATCGCCGCCGAGCGCCTCGCGCCAGACGCGGCGGACCGAGATCTCGCCGAAGTGAAGGCGGGGGGACAGGCGCGAGCCGCCGCCGCTCGCGGGGAAGTTGCGGTCGACCGCGTAGCCGCGGATCGGGCCGGCCAGGAACCGTTCGAAGTCGCGCCTCGCGCCCGTTTCGCCGGGCACGAACGCGTCGTGGAGCCCCGTGGCCCAGGCAACCTTGGGCAGAAGCCCGAGCTCGTCGAGCGGCACGGACTTCGGCAGCTTCGCGGGAAGCTTCAAGGGGCCGGCCTCGCCGCGCGGAGCGGCGGGCTCGGCCTCGGCCCCGCAGCGGTTCCAATACGGCGTGAATACGCGGTAAGGCCCGCCGTTCAAAGTGCGGATCGCATCGGGCGCGAAGAGGACGTTGCCCTCATGAGCTTGGGCGCGCAACCCGGCGGCGTCGAGGCCTCGCCGGACGGCTTCCTCTTGGCGCAAAGCGGCGGGCTCGTAGCGTTGATTCCAGGCGACGACGCCGGCGCCGCACTCGCGCGCGGCCGCGATGAGGGCCGCGGCCGCGCGCCCCTTTTTGACGATCAGGCGAGAGCCTCGTTTGCGCAGGTCGCGGTCGAGGCTTGCCAGCGAATGATGCAGCCACCAGCGCGAGGCCGCGCCCGGGGCCCATTCGCCTTCCTCCTCGGGCGACCAAACGAAGATGGGCGCGACTTTCCCGGCCGTGGCCGCGTCGACCAATGCGGGGTTGTCCGCCAGGCGCAGATCACGGCCAAGCCATACGAGCGTTGTTTCCATCATTGATAAGTGTCCGATGGTCCTGAATTCTTACGGTAGGTCCCCGCGCTTTCCTTGACGGCCTTCAGATCGAGCTTCTTGAACTCCTGAGCGCACTTGTACTGCTTGCCTATGGGATCCGATTCGGCGGCGTGCTGACGAAGAGGAGCGAATCACGACTCTCGTCATCGTTGCGTTCATCATGGTCTCCTCTTCTGAGTCTATCGCGCCTTAAGCTGATCCAGCGCCGCCTGGTAGCGGTCCGCGTGCTCCTTCTCGACCGTCGTCAGGTGCGCGAAGCGCCGGCGCGCCTGCTCGAGCATGGCCGTGAAGGTCGCGTCGTGCTCGGCGGACTCGGCAGCCTGCTCGCGGAATTCGGCCGCGGCCGACGCGTCGGCCTCCGCCTTCGCCTCTTTCTCGAAGCCGGGGTACATCACCGTGTGCTCGTACCGCTCGCCGGCGATCGCGGCCTCGAGCACCTTCTCCACCGTCATATCCTTGGCGGGATAAAGGAGGGCGAGATGCGCGTGGGCGTGTCCGGTCTCCGCGTCCGCGGTCTCCTCGAACAGCTTGGCGACCTCCTCGTCGCCCAGTTGTCGCGCGATCTTGGCGAAGTACAGGTACTTCCGGTTGGCCATCGACTCTCCCGCGAACGCCGCCTCCAGGTTCTTCTTCGTCTGCCCCAGGCTCTGCTTGGTGTTCATTCTGTTTCCTCCCTAATTTTAGAATTGATCTAAGTGCGAGCGCAAAAAAAGATCACTTGCCCCAGTAGCCGCGGAGAAGGATGTCCATCTGCCGGACCTTGGCGTGCGTGCCGGGCTTGAGGCTGACCTCCACCTCGCCGGCGCCGAGATCGTAGAGCTTTCCCGACTTTTCATCCAAAAAGTGATTGTGGACCTCGATGTTCTGGTCGTAGATGACGCTGTTGGAATGGGGGAGGCGGAACTCGCGCAGCATTCCGGCTTTGACCAGCACGGCGAGCGTGTTGTAGACCGTGGCCATGCTCAGCTTTGGGAAATTCTTGTCGGTCCAGTTCTTGATGTCTTCGGCCGTCGGATGGTCAGCGGTGCAGAGCACGAACTGGGCGATGGCGATGCGCTGCGCGGTCGGCCGTACGCCGGCCATCGTTAGGCGGGACTCGATCTCTTGCTGGGTGAGGCAGTGAGGCTTCATATGTGTATTGTAACTCTAAATTTAGAATAATTCAAATATAATTATTTGCGGGCTACTGCTTGGGCCGCTCCATGCGCGCTGTGTCGTAGCCCAGAGCCTGTAGCTTTGCCAGCAAATCCTTCTCGACCTCCGGCGGCAAGGTCTTCTCGCGCGCCAAGATCCAGAGATACTTCCGGTCGGGGTGGCCCACCGCCGCCCAGCGGTATTGCTCTTCGAGCTCGATGATCCAGTAAGGCGCCCTGAAAGGCCTGAAAAACGAAACCTCGTAACGCGAGCCCGACGGGTCCACGCTCCACGCCTTGGCGCTCGCTGTGCGCGCCGGGCCCTGCGGGC
>JAYVZL010000027.1:0-2693 GCA_043783505.1 Elusimicrobiota bacterium | reverse complement strand
CCGCTTTTGCCGGCGATGAGATCGCCGGTCTCTTCGTAAGTCGAGTAGAAGTAGGGCGTGGCGGAGGGGAACTCTCCGGCGCAGGTGTCGACGATCTTAAAAGACGGCTTCACTCCGAGCTTACGACGGCGCTCGCGGATCTTGTCTTCCTTGACGCCCTTGGCCGAGGCCAACTGCGCGTCGGAGAATCCCATGCGCTTGGCCGCCAAAAGGTTCTCGGCGTCCAGCGGCATCGTCGCGAGCGTCTTCTCGAAGTCCGCAATATCCTTGAGTTGATTGAGAAACCAAGGGTCGATGCGCGAGACTTCCGAGATGCGTTCGACGCTCACGCCCTCGTCGAGCGCGGACTTGACGTGATAGAGGCGGCTGGATGTGGGGGTGGCCACGCGCTGCAGACGGATCTCCGGGTCCAGGGGCTCGGCGCCGGTGAGCCCTTTCTTGCCGCTCTCCAGGCCGCGCAGCGCCTTTTGCAGAGCCTCTTTGAAGGTGCGCCCGACGGCCATCGTCTCGCCCACGGACTTCATCGCGGTGTCGAGCGTGAACTCGCCGAACTTCTCGGTGGCGAACCGCGGCGCCTTGACGACCACGTAGTCGATGGAGGGTTCAAAACAGGCCTGCGTCGCTTTGGTGATATCGTTGGGCAGCTCGTCGAGGGCGTAGCCGACGGCGAGCTTGGCGGCCAGGCGCGCGATTGGAAAGCCCGTCGCCTTGGAGGCAAGTGCTGAGGAGCGCGACACGCGCGGATTGATCTCGACGACGATGCGCCGCCCGGTCGCCGGGTTGACGGCGAACTGGATGTTGCAGCCGCCGGTCTCGACGCCGACCTCGGAGATGATGCGCTTGGCGTCGTCGCGCATCTCCTGATACTGGCGGTCGCTCAGAGTCTGCGCGGGGGCGACGGTGATCGAGTCTCCGGTGTGCACGCCCATGGGGTCGAGGTTCTCGATGGTGCAGACCACCACGAAGTTGTCCTTGCAGTCGCGCATGACCTCGAGCTCGTACTCTTTCCAGCCGAGCAGAGACTCCTCGAGTAGAACCTTCTTGACCGGGCTCATCTCGAAGGCGGCGTGCACGCGCGTGCGCAGCTCGTCGAAATGGTAGGCGATGCCCCCGCCGGTGCCTCCGAGGGTGAAAGAGGCGCGCACGATGATCGGAAAGCCGAGCTCCCGGGAGGCGTCCTTGAGATCGCTTTCGTCGGTCACCACGATTGAGCGCGGCAGGTCGATGCCGATCTTCTGCATCGCGGCCTTGAACAGCTGACGGTCCTCGGCTTTGCGGATTGTCTCCAGGCGCGCGCCGATGATCTCGACGTCGTAGCGCTTTAAAATACCGCGCTCGGCCGCGGCGACGGTGAGGTTCAGCGCCGTCTGCCCGCCCAAGGTGGGAAGAATGGCCTGCGGCCGTTCGGCGGCGATCACCTTTTCCAAATACTCAGGCGTCAGCGGCTCGATGTACGTCCGGTCGGCCAGCTCCGGGTCCGTCATGATGGTCGCGGGGTTGGAGTTGATCAGGCAGACTTCATAGCCCTCCTCGCGCAGGGCCTTGATGCCCTGCGTGCCGGAGTAGTCGAACTCGCAGCCTTGACCGATGACGATCGAGCCGGAGCCGACGACAAGTATCTTTTTAAGGTCTGTTCGCTTAGGCACGGTGGGCCTCCTGACGGGCGAGCATCAAGGCGCGAAAACGTTCAAATAAATAACGACTGTCGTGAGGTCCCGCCGACGCTTCAGGATGGTGCTGAACGGAGAAGGCGGGGAGCTCGGCGTGGGCCATGCCCTCGGAAGTGCCGTCGTTTAAGTTCACGTGCGTGGTTTTGACCGAGGACGGCAAGGTTTTCAGGTCCACGCAGAACCCGTGATTTTGCGACGTGATCTCGATCTTCCCGGTTTCCAAATCTTTCACCGGGTGGTTCGAGCCGTGATGTCCGAATTTAAGCTTGTATGTTTTCCCACCCAGCGCCAGGCCCAACAGTTGGTGGCCCAAACATATACCGAAGATCGGCACTCGTTCAACGAGAAGTTTCTTGATCGTCTCAATCGCGTCGGTCACCGGCTCGGGGTCGCCGGGACCGTTGGAGAGCAGCACGCCGTCGGGCTTAAGCTTGATGATTTGCGCGGCCGTCGTCGAGGACGGGACTACCGTGACCTTGCAGCCCATGGCCGCCAGACAGCGCAGGATCCCGTACTTCGCGCCGAAATCCATCACGGCCACGTGCAGGGTCTTTTCGGCGGGCTTGTAGCCTTCGTCCCACGCGTAGGGTTTCTCGCAGCTCACGACCTTGGCGAGATTTCGTCCCGTCATGGAGGGCACAGCCTTCGCCTTGGCTACTAATCTCTTTTTATCGCCGTCCAACGTCGAGATGACCCCGCGCAGGGCGCCGTTCTCGCGCAGTCTAAGCGTGAGCGCGCGCGTGTCGACCTCTTCGATTCCCACGATCCCGTGCTTCCTTAGAAAATCGCCGGCCGATTGGATCGACTCGTGGTTGGACGGCGTCTTGCACAGCTCGCGCACCACGAAGGCCGACAGGCGCGGCCGCGCCGACTCGTTGTCTCGCGCCGTGATCCCGTAGTTGCCGATCAAGGGATAAGTCATGACCACGCATTGGCCCGCATAGGACGCGTCGGTCAAAATCTCCTGATAGCCCGTCATCGCGGTGTTAAAGACAAATTCGCCGCCGGCTTCGCCGGCGGCGC
>JAYVZL010000026.1:0-2700 GCA_043783505.1 Elusimicrobiota bacterium | reverse complement strand
GGGGCAGGGTCTATCCTGTGCCAGCTTAGTCGACTAGCAAAAAGAGGTTTAAATGAAATTCATCAATCCGAGAATTCATGCGTGTCTTGATTACCTTGTGGTCGCGGCATTTCTACTCGCCCCCTCACTCCTCGGGTTTAGCCGGTTTCCCGCTCAAATCGCTTATATCCTGGCCATCGTCCATTTAGCGTTGACCTTGCTGACTAATTTCCCGGGCGGCCTGCTGAAAGTCGTGCCCCTCTATGTGCATGCGATCATCGAGTTCATCGTGGCCATAGTCTTGATTCCGCTGCCTTGGGTGCTGGACTTCTCCGCCGAGGCCGCGGTCCGAAACTTTTACATAGGCGCGGGAATAGTCATCTTGCTAGCCTGGCTCTTTAGCGACTATAAGGTGGTCGCTGCTCGCGAATCCTATCTGTAGATGTCTCCTCGCCCATGAAATCCTCGCCGTCGCCTTTCCAGCAGAAGTTCCTGGTTCAATTCCTGGTTTTGTTCGTGGCCGTCATGATGGTTTTTTCCTGGACATTTATCCATTTCGGTTGGAAATTCATGCGCCAGGAGATAGCTGGAAACGGCCGCCTGGCCGCGCAAATGCTGTCCGATCTTGGATATCCGTTAGTCGTTAAGAACGACGTCAAAGAGCTCGACAATCTGCTGCTGCGGATGCAGTCTAAAAACCCCGATCTGGCGGGCGGGGTATTCCTGAAAACGGACGGGACTATCCTCGCCGCGCAAGGCCATAATTTTTATAAGTCACCGCCGGCCTCGCTGTTGCTGGGGGAGTCCGTCCAGGTGGAAGGCGGGACGGTTTTCTATGAACCGATCGCTCTGCCGGGCCGCAAGGCCGTCGGCGCGCTTCTGCTCTCGATCGACAAGGAAAGGACCGTGGGGGTTATGCGCGGCGCGGCGCTTTTCGTCCTCGTGTCGGTGCTGATTGTCTTCGCCTTCGTGTTTTTCCTGCTCCATTATTTCGTGAGTGAATTAAAGAAGCTTCAGATATCGATCGTGACGGCCGAAAAGCTGACCGCTATGGAAAAGCTGTCGGCGGCCATCGCGCATGAATTCAGGAACCCATTGAACACTATCCAAAACGCCGTTTACTATTTGAAGGACGTCTTAAAAGACCTGGCGATCTTCCAGGCGGATCCGGTGATGGGAGAGATGCTTGAGATATCCGAACGGGAAATAAAAAACGCCATGGCCATCATGGGCGACCTCTTAATCTTCTCGAGGGACATAAAATTGGAGCTCGTGGCGGCGGATTTAAACTTGCTCATTTCGAAGGTGGGCTCATCCCTCCCGCTTCCTACCAACGTTCAAATGGATATTAAGTTCGCTGAAGACTTGCCTCCGGTGCGGTGCGATCTGCAAAAGATACGCCAGGTCTTTAACAGCATTGCGGTCAACGCGTTCCAGGCCATGCCGGAAGGAGGAACGCTGACCATCGTAAGCCGGTTGGAGCACGGAATAAACGGGGCCTGGGTGTGCACTGATTTCACCGATACCGGCTGCGGGATCGATACGAAAACCCAAGCGGATATTTTCGAGCCTTTGTTTACGACCAGGGCCAAGGGAACGGGACTGGGGCTGGCCCTCAGCCTTCAAATCGTCGAACTGCACTATGGAAAGATAACCGTGCAGTCCGAGCCGGGCAAGGGCTCGACCTTCAGCGTCAAGCTGCCGGTCAGCCATAAATCAGCGACGTAGAGCGCTCATTTCCTTTTCGAATGCCGAGATAAATCCCTTGTTGATACCGGCCGCTTGCTTGACTTGCTCCGCGCCCTTTCGATGCAAGCGTTTTTGAGCTTGCCGCACGGCCGCTGAAATGAACGCCTGCAGCACGATCCCCATCGTCATGGAATCGCTGACATCCCCCAAATAATGAGATCCGATGTAAGACCGCGCCGGGTCGAGAAGAGTGTAGTCATAGGTTTCCGGATCGGGGGCCCATCTTCCCATTTTGATGTTTTGAGAAAAATCCCGCGGTCGCGGAGCGTTGAGCCTGTGTTTCCAGTATTGAGTCGCTGTCGTTTTTCTTCCGATCTCCCGAGGCACATACGGCCGTTTAGATAAGCCCAAGGCGTTAGCCACGGCCTTGGGATCCTCGGCGTAGATGACGGCGATAATATCGCCGAAAAGCTCGTTGTAAGGCCTCAAGAAGGTTCTTAGTTTTTGGTCTTTGTCTATTTCTCTGTTTAGCGGCTCGATATCCTTGCGATAAATTTTATTGATTCTCATCGCGAGTTCGGCGGCGGCGTCTTGTTGATTCCGGTCGCCTGCGGCGGCCTGCCACCGCGTTTCTAAATCCTCCAGGCCCAGTTCCCGAGACTTTTTTTCCAGCCCGTTTTTCCGAGCCTTGTCCAGGTCGTTGATTGATAATCTTCCGAGGCTTGAATTCACTGCGGCATTGTGATCGAAGACGGCATGCCCATACTCATGAGCGCTCATGATAAGCGAGGGTTGCGCCGCCCTCCCTCCTCTTATTTCGGTCTCGATGCGTTCATTGCCGAAGATTAGGCCTTGACGTACATTCGGGCCAGGATGGTATTCCGCGCTCATGTAGCTTTCGTAAACCGTCCGCTCAAAGGTGATCGCCGGTATTTGCAAAGCACCGAGGCTCGCGTTGACTTTCTTAACCATGGCCTTGATGGCGGCTCTGGCCTCTTTAGGGAAATCATGGCTGACTGTCGCTTTTCCAGG
>JAYVZL010000025.1:0-7105 GCA_043783505.1 Elusimicrobiota bacterium | reverse complement strand
CACCTGCATCAAACCGCGGGCGCCCGAGGGAGACACGGCCGCGGGATCGAACTCGGACTCGGCGGCCATGATCGACTTCATCAGCCGCGAGTCGAGATGGTAGATGCGCGCGTAGCGCAGGATCAGTTCGTCCCAGCGGTCGGTTTTATCGGGGTTGGCCAGCATGGCGCGGAAAGTGCGGCGATAGGCGGGCGTTTCTTTTGGGATCGGGACCACGAGCTCCTGGTGCAGGCCGGGGGTCGGGCGGCGGTCCTTGATCTTCTCCGGGGTTTTGGGGGTAGGGCGGGCTTTTGGGGACTTCGAGGCGGCCGGGACGGCGACGCCGTCGTTGCGCGTGCGAGAAGCATCGAACATCAAATTGAGCTGGCCGGGGTTCATGGTCCCCGCCGGAGCGGCAAAAGCGAGTTGTGGGGCCTGTCTTCGGGGGCCCTGGGCGTTAGCCGGCGACCAGGGAGAAACGAGAACCCAGGCGGCCGTTGCGGCGATAAGACGGGTCGTTTGAGTGCTTATGTGTTAAGTATAGCATAGGCCGATATAGGCGCCTGGGTCTTCCGGCCCATCCGGGGAGGGCCCTCTATTTGGTAGAATGCTTGATGGCTGGAAAAGTGATGGTTATCGGAGGCACGGGGCTGGTCGGAAACGCCTTGGTGCGGGCTTGGACCGCTAAGGGCGCGGAGGTGTCCGCGGCGACGTATCACTGCCATGCCTCCGGAAACTTCCTTCAGCTCGACATGCAGGATGAGGCCAAAGTCAGGGCTCTTCTCAAAGATTGGAAGCCCAGCGTGGTGGCGGTTCCGGCCGCGAACCCTTACGTCGATTACTGCGAGCTGCACCCCGCCGAAACCAGGCGAGTCAACGTGGACGGCACGCTCAATGTGGCCCGGGCCTGCCGCGAGATCGGCGCGCGGATGATCTTCTATTCCTCCGACTACGTCTTCGACGGCGTCAAAGGTGTCTATACAGAGGAAGACATCCCGTGCCCGATCAACGAATACGGCCGCCAGAAGGCCGAAGCCGAGGGCGGCGTGCTGGCCGCCGACCCGCGCAACCTCGTTCTCCGCACCTCTGGAGCCTACGGCTGGCAGTGGGAACTTAAGAACTTTGTCCTGCAGATCCGCGGCAAGCTGGCCAACGGCGAGGCCATGCGCGTGGCCGATGACATCCGCTATAACCCGACGTACGTCGAGAACTTAGCCGAGATCACCGCGGCGCTGGTGGATATCGGAGCCAGGGGCATCTACCATGTCGTCGGGGCCGAAGAGATCGCGCGCTATGAGTTCGCCCGGCGCGCGGCCAAGGCCTTCGGCTTGGACGAGACCCTTCTGAGGCCCGTGCCGATCTCGGCGCTGCATTCCCCCACTCCCCGGCCGAAGGAGAGCAGCTTGCGCACCGATAAAGTCCGCGCCGCGGTGGGCGTCGCGCCGATCGGCGTGGACGAAGGACTGCGCCGAATGCTCGGGACCGAAGACGCTTGGCGCGCCTACGCCCGCACGCTCCCCGATCCCGCCGCGAAGATGGCGCCTCCTCTCGCCTCGTAACCCCCCCAGCCGCGATCATAAAGGCTTCACACGCTCTCCATTTGTATTGAAGGGCATTTCAGTTAATCTGGCGCGTCGGGCAGTTCATCTAAGCAAAGGAGAACCCATGAAAAAATCAGAGGCTCGATCGCTGGCTGTTTTCGTTTCGATGGCTGCCGGGATCATCGTCTATTCTTCTTATCCGCTGGCCGCGCAGGGGACCGATGAGCCCGCCAAGGCGGTACAACCGGACAATTCCGGCGTCAACAAGGTGGAGCGCGATCATTCCTCTCTGGGCGCAGGTCAAGCGAGGAACGATCGTTCGGACGTCAAGATCATGAGGGAAATCCGCCGGTCGCTGACCCAGGATAAGTCATTGTCGATCTATGCGCACAACGTGAAAATAATCGCCAAGGAAGGCAAAGTCACCCTTAAAGGCCCGGTTCACACGCAAGAGGAGAAAGATAGGATCGGCGCGGAGGCGGGCAGGATCGTCGGGCCCGATAACGTCGACAATCAGCTGACGGTCAAAGAGTCGTGACCATCTGATGCAAAGGAGGAATATATATGGAAACGAAAAAGACAGCTGTATTTGGAATCTTTAACAGCAGACTACAGGTCGACGAGGCGGTCAATAAGCTGCGAACGGCGGGATTTAAGAACACTGATATCTCCGTGCTGCTTCCGGAAAGCCTGGGCGACAAAGACCTCGCCCATAAGAAGGACACGAAGGCGCCGGAAGGGGCCACGACCGGAGGCGGTTCCGGCGCGGTGATCGGAGGGGCTCTGGGATGGCTGGTCGGCATCGGGGCGTTGGCGATCCCCGGTGTGGGACCGTTTATAGCGGCCGGCCCGATCCTGGCAGCGCTCGCCGGAGCGGGAATCGGCGGAGCCGTTGGCGGGGTCGTCGGCGCGCTCGTGGGATTGGGAATCCCCGAGTATGAGGCGAAGCTCTACGAAGGGCGCCTCAGAAAAGGCGGTATTCTGGTGTCTATTCATTGCGAGGACTCATCCGCGGTCGCTCGGGCCAAGGATCTCCTAAAGGAGACCGGCGCCGAAGACGTCGCCGCGACCGGAGAAGTTCCGGTTCACGCGGTTAAATAAGCGGGAGCGATAAACGGCCCCCGCCCTTCCCGGGCGGGGGCCCCTCGTTTATACACGCGACCGCAGCTGGCTAATTTCCCCGGTATTTGCTAGAATTTTTATGTCGTAGCATTCTCGGAGGATAAACATCCGCTCATGATCAACGTCTCGATGAAAGCCATGCTCGAAGCCGGAGTCCACTTCGGCCACCAGACTCGCCGTTGGAATCCCAAGATGTCCCGCTTTATTTTCGGCGAGCGCAACAGCATCCACATTATCGATCTCCAGAAGACCGTCAAGGAGATCAAGAAGGTCGGACAGTGGGTCGAGGACCAGGCCGCCCTGGGCAAGAAGTTTCTCTTCGTCGGCACGAAGAAGCAGGCTCAGGACATCCTCCGCACCGAGGCCGAGCGCTGCGGCGCCTCCTACGTCTGCGAGAAGTGGCTGGGCGGCACGCTCACCAACTTCGCGACCCTGCGCAAGTCGGTCAAGCGCCTCGAGGAGATCGAGAAGTGGCAGAACGAGGGCATCTTCGCCGTCCTGCCCAAGAAGGAAGTCTCCCGCCTCAACAAGGAGATGTCCAAGCTCAAGAAGAACCTCTCCGGCCTGCGCGGCCTCGACACTCTTCCCGATATCGTCTTCGTCGTCGATCCGGTTGAAGAGGACCTGTCCGTGCAGGAAGCCCGCAAGCTCGGCATTCCCATCGTCGCCGTCTGCGACACCGATTGCGATCCCGACCTCATCGATCACCCGATCCCGGGCAACGACGACGCCGCGCGCTCCATCAAGTTGTTCTGCGGCTTGGTCGCCGACGCAGTGTTCGCTGGACGAGCCACGCACCAGGCCGCGCTCAACGCGCAGTCCGTTGCCGGCGCCGAACAGCAGATGCTCGCCGACGCCGCCGCCGAGACCGCCGAGGTCCTGCAGACCGCGGACGTGGTGTACGCCCCCACCGAAGAGCCGACCACTCAGGAGGCGTAATTTCATGCCGACCGTCGATTCCACCCAGCTGATCAAGGACCTGCGCGAGAAGACCGGCGCGGGCATGATGGACTGCAAGCGCGCGTTGGATGAGGCGAAAGGCGACTTCAGCGCGGCTCTCATCGTCCTGCGCAAAAAGGGCATGGCCGACGCGGCCAAGAAGTCCGCGCGCGTCACCAAGGAAGGGGCGGTGGCCTTCAAGATCGACGGCAAGGCCGGCGCGATCATCGAGATCAACAGCGAGACCGATTTCGTGGCCAAGGGCGCCGATTTCCAGGCCATGGTCAAGACCGTCGTCGAAAAAGCCGCAGCCGGCGCGCTCCAGAGCGTCGAGTCCGCCAACGAGGAGCTCGTCAAGCCTCTCGTGGGCAAACTCGGCGAGAACATGGCGCTGCGCCGCTTCGACCGCTTCGAACTCAAGGGCCCCGGCCTCATCGCCGGCTACGCCCACCAGACCGATCCGTCCGTGCCCGCTAAGAAAGGCGCCTTAGTCGAGATCTCCACGTCGAGCGACGCCGCCGCCCAGTCTCCCGAGGTGGCCGAGCTCGCCAAGGAGCTCCTCCTTCAGATCGTCGGTTTCTCCCCCAAGTATCTAAACCGCTCCGAAGTCCCCGCCGCGGACATCGAGAAGGAAAAGGAGATCCACACCGACATGCTGCGCAAAGAGGGCAAGCCCGAAGCGTCGATCCCCAAGATCATCGAGGGCAAGATCAACAAGCTCTTCTACCAGCAGTGGTGCCTGCTCGACCAGCTCTCCGTTCGCGACAACAAGACTCCCGTGTCCGAGTTCCTTAAGGCCGCCGGCGTGAAGCTGGGCGGCCCGGTGACGGTGACCCGTTTCGTGCGCTACCAGCTCGGCGAATAGCCCTCTCGGATGGCCGCCGCCAAGAAGTATAAGCGGGTCCTTCTCAAGCTCTCCGGTGAGTCGTTGTGCGGAGAGAGCTCTCACGGCATTCGGCCCGACGCGCTGTCCTCGATCGGCAGCGAGATCAAGCTCGCCTGCGACGCCGGCCTTCAGATGGGCATCGTCGTCGGCGGCGGCAACATCTGGCGCGGCGAGCAGGACCGCGGCGAGGCCATCGGGCGGGTGACCGCCGACTACATGGGCATGCTGGCGACGCTCATCAACGCCTTGGCCCTCCAAGACGCTCTCGAGCAGGTTGGTGTGCCCACCCGGGTGCAGACCGCCGTCGAGATCAACAAGCTCGCTGAGTCCTACATCCGCCGCCGCGCGATCCGCCACCTCGAGAAGGGCCGGGTCGTGATCTTCGCGGGCGGAACCGGCAATCCCTATTTCACCACGGACACGGCCGCGGCTCTGCGTGCCGTGGAGATCGAGGCCGAAGTGGTGCTTAAGGCCACTAAGGTGGACGGCGTGTACAACGCCGATCCCAAGAAAGACAAAAAGGCCGTGAAGTTCGACAAGCTCACTTTTATGGACAGCATCAAGATGCGGCTCAAGGTCATGGACACCACGGCCTTGACGCTGTGCATGGAAAACCAAATGCCCGTCGTCGTCTTCGACTTGGCCGTCAAAGGCAATATCGCCCGCGCCGTCGGCGGCCAGAAAGTCGGCACCCTCATCACCACGGAGTGAATCTATGGCCGTGACCGAAGCCGTCAACGCCGTGATCTCGAAGATGGAAGACGCCATGAAAGACCGCATGTCCCGCATGGGCAAGGAGCTCTCGGTCATGCGCACCGGCCGCGCCAACCCCATGATGCTCGAGTCGGTGAAAGTCGAGGCCTACGGCTCCTTGGTCCCCCTCAAGCAGGTCGCGGCGGTCTCGGTTCCCGAGGCGCGCACCCTTGAGATCCGGCCCTGGGACCCCACCACCCTTCAGGACATCGAGAAGGCCCTGCAGAAGGCCGACATCGGCGCCATGCCTCAGAACGACGGCAAGATGCTGCGCATCAGCCTGCCGATGATGACCGAGGACCGCCGCAAGGACTTGGTCAAGCTCGTCAAGAAGCACGGCGAGGAATTCCGTGTAGGCGTGCGCAACGACCGTCAGGATAGCCTCAACAAGATCAAGAAGTCCTTCCAAGCCAAGGAGATCACCGAAGACGACCTCCGCGGCCTCGAAGTCCGTATCCAGAAGACCACGGACGCCTTCACTAAGCAGATCGACGACCAGATCGCCGCTAAAGAGAAGGAAATCCTCACTATCTAGTGTCGCTGGATCCGGCCAAGCTCCCCCGCCACGTCGCCGTCATCATGGATGGCAACGGCCGCTGGGCGGCTTCGCGGGGCCTCCCCCGTGTCGCGGGCCACAAAGCCGGGGTCGATTCCGTGCGCGCCATCGTGCGCGCCGCCGGCGAGCTGGGCATCCAAGCGCTCACTTTATACTCGTTCTCGACGGAGAATTGGCTGCGCCCGGCGGAGGAAGTCGGTGAGTTGATGAAGCTGCTGTCATGGGCGCTTAACAAAGAAACGCTCGAGCTCGACAAAAGCAACGTGAAGCTGGGCGCCATCGGCCGCCTCGACGCCATGCCCAAGGCTGTGCTCACCGAGTTGAACTCCGCGATCGAACGCCTCAAGAATAACACCGGTCTTCGTCTGACGTTGGCCCTCAATTACGGCGGCCGCCAGGAAATCCTCGACGCGGCCAACAAGGCGCTGTCCGCCGGCGACAAGACGCTCGATGAAGCCGCGATCGAGCGCCATCTCTACACCAAGGATTTGCCCGAACTCGATCTCATCATCCGCACCTCGGGAGAGATGCGGATCTCCAACTTTCTCCTCTGGCAGGCCGCCTACGCCGAGCTGTTCGTCACCCCCGTCCTCTGGCCCGATTTCCGCAAGGAACATCTCGAGGCCGCCCTTGTCGACTTCCAGAAGCGCGACCGCCGTTTCGGCGGCTTGTCAGTCAAGCCTTAGAGATTAAATCCTCTCAATCGCGACTAAGCGCTTCCTGAGAACTCTCAACCGCCAGGGGCCGATCGCAAGCGTCGATACGACTTTGCTCAGATTCTTTCACAAGCTGGCAAATTCCCGATTTCCCCTATACACTGCAAGTCATACACGGTTTAGAAAGCCACACTATACGGATCAGCCTATTCACGCGTTAGCCGGATGGAGATTGAGGTGAGAGATAATGCACGATAATGTTTCGGGCATGGTTGTAATGTTGGTGGCTCTGGTGGTGATTCTGGTGATGATTGCAGTTATCTTGATTAGTATATGGGCTGGGCTGCTCGCAGGCTACTCCGGAATGAAGGCATTTGCTAAGGCAAGTTCGCCAACCAGCGCAGCTGGTCCTGTTCCTGAGAGGTGGAAGAAAATAAAAGGAGCGATACTGCTGGGTCTTGCTTCTTTCATCTTATTCATCGTTGCAAAAATCCTAATTTTGCCCATATTGCGATAATTATTTGTCGATTGCGTGCCTTATCCGGAATCTTGTAATCCAGACGGTAGGCTGTTACACTGGGAATATCACTCCTGTCCGGGGAAAAACGACAGGGAATCCTTCGCCAGTTGTAGAATGAAGTTGCTTAGACGCCATTCTACGACGGAGGATTCC
>JAYVZL010000024.1:0-7109 GCA_043783505.1 Elusimicrobiota bacterium | reverse complement strand
ATCCAAGCAAACGCACGGCCCGCCGAAAACGGCAAAAAGATCAGCGAGGTCGGTCTCGGTCACTGTTTCATCCAGAGAGACCGTGACGCTGGTTTTGTCGATGACACGCAGATTTATCTTTTTGTCTTTCGCGGCGGACAACGCCGCGGCGATCTTCGCTTCGGAACCGTTGACTAGAACCGTATCGAAAATGGCGTCGGAACCGACGTCATAGCCCATATTCTTCAAACCGGAGCGAAGACACAGCGTCAAGCCGCGAATCCGCGAGGCGATCCGGGTCAATCCTTCGGGCCCGTGATAGACCGCATACATGCTCGCGATAACAGCGAGCAAAACTTGGGCCGTGCAGATATTGCTCGTCGCTTTCTCGCGGCGGATGTGCTGCTCGCGCGTTTGCAGCGCCAAGCGCAGCGCGGTCTTGCCGTGCGCATCTTTAGACACGCCGACGATGCGGCCAGGGAGGCGGCGTTGGAAGTCGGCCTTAACCGCGAGGTAGGCGGCATGAGGGCCGCCGAAGCCGAGCGGCACGCCGAAGCGCTGGGTCGAGCCGACGGCGATGTCGGCGCCGAATTCGCCGGGGGCTTTGAACAATGTCAACGACAACGGATCGGCGGCGACGACGAGCAGTCCGCCGGCGGCGTGAACGGAATCGGCGAAAGCGGACCAGTCTTTGACGGCGCCTTTTGTGTCGGGATATTGCACCAAGGCGCCCAACAACTTTTTACCGGCGATGATCGATGGGTCGCCGACGACGACGACAACGCCTAACGGCTTGGCCCTCGTTCTAACGACTTCAATGGTCTGGGGGTGACACTCGGACGAGACAAAGAAAACCCGATTAGAGGCATCATCACTGGCGTGCAGACAGATCCCCATGGCCTCGGCCGCGGAAGTGCCTTCGTCGAGCATCGACGCGTTGGCGACGGGCAATCCGGTCAAGTCGATTATCATCGTCTGGAAATTGAGCAGCGCCTCAAGGCGGCCCTGCGCGATCTCGGGCTGATAGGGAGTGTAGGCGGTGTACCAGCCGGCGTTCTCCAGGACTTCGCGCAGGATGACGGGCGGGGTCACGGTGTCGGAGTAGCCCTGGCCCAGATACGAGCGCCAAACTTGGTTTTGAGACGCGATCTTCTTCAGTTCGGCCAGGGCCTGCGCCTCGGACGACGCGGCGGGCAAAGCCAATGGTTTTTTCAGCCGGATCGAAGCGGGGACGACCGCGTCGATCAGCGCGTCGAGACTCGGGCGGCCGAGCTCAGCCAGCATCGCCTTGCGGTCGGAAGGTCCCGGACCGATATGGCGGCGGCTGAAGTCGTCGGCGGGAGCAAGGACGGTCGTGGCGCGCTCCTTAGTGGCTTCCATGGGCGGCCTCGGATTGCAGGAACTGCTCATAGGCCGCGTGGTCCATGAGCTTGCCCGCCTCGGCCGGAGCCGACGCCTTGAGCTTGAACAGCCAGCCCTTGCCGTAGGGTTCGCGATTGAGCACGGCGGGATCCTTCACGGCCTCGGCGTTGGCGGCGACGATCTCGCCGGAGACCGGAGCGTAGATGTCGAAGGCGGCCTTGACCGACTCGACGACGCAGCAGGCCTCGCCTTGCTTGACCTTGCGGCCGACCTTGGGAGGCTCGACGAAGACCACGTCGGTGATCTCCTTCTGGGCGTGGTCGGAGATGCCGACGGTGCCCGCGTCGCCCGCCAGGTCCAGCCACTCGTGGGACTTCATGAACTTCATTTTCTTGGGGTCAAGCATCTCAGGCTCCCTTCTTAAGGTTGGGCGACGCGTAAAACGGCGTTTTGACGATTTCGGCCGGAATGTCGCGGCCATGTAAAGTTACGTTGCATTTGGTTCCCGGAGCGAGATCCGGTCTATCCAGATAGCCAGTCGCTATCCCGGCCTGCAGGCTCGGCGAGAACGTCGCCGAACAGAGCTTGCCGATTTCTTTGCCGTCGATCGTCACCGGCGCTCCCGCGCGCGGCACGCCGCGCTCAAGAAGCTTGATGCCGGTCAGCTTGCGCGTGATGCTCTTTTTCTTTTGGAGGGCCGTCTTCCCGATGAAATCGCCCTTGTCGAGCTTCACGACCCACCCGTAATTGGCCTCATACGTCGTGTGCTCATCATCGACGTCCTGGCCATACAGCAAGTAGCCGGCTTCCAGGCGCAGAACGTCGCGCGCGCCCAGTCCGCAGGGTGCCGCACCCAAGGAGCGGCCCTGAGCCAGCAGGTCTTCCCACACGCGCACGGAAATCTCATTGGGCACGATGAACTCGAAGCCGTCCTCGCCGGTGTAGCCGGTGCGGGTGATGTATGACTTCTGGCCGTAAAGTTCCAACTCGAGGGCGCCGAAGCGCGGCAACGAAACCGCCTTCGGGGCGATCAAGTTCACGATCTCAGCCGCCTTCGGCCCTTGCACGGCGATCATGCCGAAATGATCGGACTGATTGTCGAGTTCGATCTTAAATCCCTTGGCTTGAGACTGGAACCAAGAAAAATCTTTGTCCGCCGCCGCGGCGTTGACCACGATTAGGTAGCGGTCCGTGGCTAGACAGGAGACGATCACGTCGTCGACGACTCCCCCGTTTTCGTTGAGAAGGTGCGAATAAATCGCTTTGCCAGGTCCGATCCTGCCAATGTCGTTGGCATTGACCTTCTGAAGAAAAGCGAGGGCGTCGGGGCCGGTCGCAAACACCTGGCCCATGTGGGACACGTCGAACAGGCCGCAGCGATGCCGCGTCGCCTCATGCTCCCTCATCACTGATTCGTACTGAACCGGCAATTCCCAGCCGTGGAAGTCGACGATCTTCCCGCCCAGGCGTTTATGAGAATCGTAGAGGGCCGTCCGACGGAGAACCGCCGAGGTGGACATAGCCTAAATTAGCATTTCACTTCGTCCGCTTCAACGCCTCGACTCGAATTGTCCCGTAAAGCGTGTTTTACTACTGCAAACGGCGTTCGTATTCCGCTTGTTTATAATCCTGATATGCCTGCTTTGCATCGGCTGCAAAAAGACCATGTTGGCCGTGAGTGGCATTAAACATATCGATGAAACTTTTCTCCGTTAAATGAACGGGGAGGATCTCAGACCAGTTGATGGAGGTGTCCATCGGTCCCGTGGTGAGGCCAAGACGATCATCCAGAGAATACCTCGAAGCACGTTCAGAGAGTATATCCTTCGTCATTCTTTCCTTAAAAGACTTCCAGAGATTTTGTCTTGGTGGCGCGGCGAGCGTCCAGGAAATTGAACCATGAGGCAGCTGCGCGCTCACCGCTTGCGCGCGACGCTCTTCTGCTGCATTCGGCGTCCCACGCAACCCCTGATTATCCTCATACGACAGAGCATCCGCTATTTTTTCACGAAAATCCGCCGCCTTATACGCCGTCGCAGCCTTTATCTGAACATTATCTGGATTTTTCCAATGGCCTGTTTTCTTGTCGATCTCACCTGCCTTATGGTAAGGGGTTATTCGAACAAGGCCCTTAGGATTCCCATGAATAAATAGAACGGGTTTTTTATATTCCTCGACGAAAACGCCGACTCTCCGCTCTCCGTTCTTTTTTGTTACGACAAACTCCCGCTCTGTGATGTAATACGCATTACTAGGCCGCCTTGCGACTTTAAAGGCATTATAAAACGGTCCAGATACACCCCGATATTCGTTCATCTTAAGAAGGTGACTCTGGTCCGCAGCGGACATTTCGGCGGTGCCATCCTGGCCGGCGACACCATCGAACATGGCTGAGGAAATATGGTCTGCCGTCTTATCAGTCCGTTTCGCTTGCGTGAAGCCGGCAGCGCCCGAATTTAGTGCGTTCAGGACGGGCTGAGCCGTGACCGGTGTCAGAGTAGGGGCTGCGCCTAGGATTGGTTGGGCAGCCGCGGGAAGCCCAAGAGAAGCACCCACAGTGGGCGTGCCCGGCTGGAGCTGGGGCGCGAGAGCCATCCTCGCGACGCCAAGCGTAGAGACCTTTCCGCTCATGCCGGCATTTTGCGCCTGAGCAGCGGCAGGTCCAGCGGCAAGCAGCATGCAAACGGCGAAAGAAAGAGTCTGGTTGATCATAAGTTGAGGATAACAGGAGGACGGTTTCGGGTCATGGGTCTTTCGCTCTACCGAGCGAGGACAAAAGCCCCCCCCTTCTAGGACCTCGCGACTTATGATTTCGGCAGCCTTCGAATCGCAGCGAAGGCCTAATTTATGTGCATAGCATGCTCAGTCAACTCACGGTCATGTTCTCGCGGCGCGGGCCAACACATCGACAAGCACACGCGCCAAGCGCCGGCGCTCGAGCATGCCCGTCCAGCGTAGTTCCGCCAGGCAGTGGCCATCGTCGTCGCGCTCGGCGTGCAGGACGCGGCCAGAGAGGCTCAGTCGCTCGCCGCCCAATTCGAATTGAAGCTCGACGTCAGCGTCTTTCTCCAGATGAACCGCGGTGGACAGCTCCACGCCGCCTGCGGTAATCTGGATCAGGCGTCCCCACCCATCCTGGCGCGCGGCCGAAGCGGGAAACCGAAGCAGCGCGGGGACGAAGAAAGGCGCGCGCGTCATCGCGATTCCTCTTTATGACGCACCAGACGCGCCGGACTCTTGCCGTCCTTGGCCTCGCCCACCGTCCAGAAACGCGTCCCGTCCCAAGCCACGCCGGTCGCAACGAACTCGCCGGAGGAATACTCGGGCAAAGGCACCGCGACGACGATCTCGTCGGGACGTTCCAGGCGATGGCCCAGCAGTCGCCGGTCGGCGGCGTCGAGCGTCCACAAAAGCTTGCCGTCGAAGAGCAGTCCTGCGGCCTTGACCCCGGGCCAGCGATACGCCGCGATCTCGGTGAGCTCGCGATCGACGAGATGCTTGCGGATGATCTTGGCCTTCGCGTCGAGCGTCCAGAGGTAAAGACCGTCGAAGGCCAGCCCCGCCGAGTTCGGCGCGGCTTTCGGGTAGCTCGAAAGCGGCGTCATCTTGTAGTCGCGCATGCGGCGCATCACGGTACCGTCGGCGGAGACGGTCCACATCGATTCGCCGGTGAAGGCGAGAGACACCGGCGTTTCAGCCGTCAAGTGCCGTACCACGCTAATCATCGTGTCCGCGGTCGACATGGCGTAGAAGGACTGCGTAAACCAATCGACGACCCACATCGACTTGCCGTCGAAAGCCAGGCCGGCGGGATGGCGCACCGGCAGCTCCCAACGGTCGGCGCGCGCGGCGGCGGCGACGCGGTTCTGCTCCGCGCGCTTAAGCGACGCGACGCCCAGGCCCGCGGCCAAGAACAAGCCCACGGCCAGGGTGTACCATAGTGGCGAGCGCCGCAGCGGGGCGACGCGCTCGGGCGACAGTATCGTGCCCTGATAGCGCAAGCCCTTGGACACCGAGGCCTTCAGATCTTCGGGCGTCCAGGGCGGCGCTACGACCTCGGCGGCACCCACGCGCATGAGAGCCACGGCGCGGTTGGCGTCACGAACCTTGAGCGCGACCACGACGGGCAGCAGCGGAAAGGCGCGCAGCAGCTCGCGCGTCAAGCTCTCGGCGTCGGCGCCGCCTCCGTCGACGAGCACGAAGGCCCGGGGCTTGCGCTCGCGCGCGAACTCGAGGGCTTCGTCCAGACGCCCCGCCCCGTGCGTATGATGGCCCATCTCATCGAGGATGAGCCCCAGCGCCTCGCGATCGCCGATCTCCGCCGCCAGCAAGCCGATCGCGGCCATGGCTAGGGAGCCGGGATGATCAGCGTCGCGCCCTCGGCGGGCAGACCGCGTTCGACCTTGTCGCGGTTGGCGTCATAGATCTTTTCCCAAAGGTTGGGATCACCGTAGTATTGCTTGGCCACGGCGCGCAGGGTGTCCCCGGGAGCGACCAAGTGACGTTTTGGCCAGGCGGGCGGCTCTGGCGGCTTAGGGCGGGGCTTGGGCGGCGAAAACTTGGGACGCTCAGCCAGGCCCGCGGCCTTCTCGGCGGCGCGGTACTCGAGCTCGTCGTTGCGCTTGAGCAGAGCGCGGTACTCGTTCTGCGTCTCGCGCACGCGGCGCTGGAGCACGCGCAGCTCGTTCTCGGCGACGGCTTTGTTGCTCTCGGCGGTCCCGGCCTGCTGGGTGAGGGTCTTTTCCTTGTCTTCGAGGGTCGCCAGGTCGGCGCGCAGGGCCTCGGCTTGCGCGGCGGCCTGTCCGACGAACTGACCGGCGAAGGAGGGCGCGCCGAAGCGGTAGCTGAAGCTGGACTGAAAGCCGCCGGCAGGGCGGTTTAAGCCCGCGACCGGCAAGGTTATCGCCACATCCAGGATCATGGGAGAGAAATTCAGGCCGAGGCCGAAAGCCACTGTGCTTACTCCGTCTAGACTCAGGCCTTTGCCGGCACGCACCCGCAGCAGTCCTTGGTGGAAAGACGCCTCCAGCCCAGGATAGAACTCGGCTAAATCCCCGCGCACGCGAAAATCGCCTGCGAGCGTCAAGCGGCGCTGCCAAGAGTAAGCCCCGCCCAAGGTGATCGCCGGGCGCGGATAGGAGAGGGCGGTGACGAAATCGCTCAAGACGACCGACCCGGATAAGCCCATGTTCGAGCGCGCAATCACCCCCGCGTCAAAGCCGAGACCGAACTTGCCGCCTCCGTTGCCATCGTCGGAGTTGACGATCTTGAAGTTGGCGCCGACCTTCAAGGGCTTGGACAAAGGAAGGTTGCGAACCTTGTACTCCTGGCCGTAATTGACCATCAGTGAATCGATGTCTCCGCCGTTGCTTTGCCGCTCCAGGAAGTAGGACGCGCCGATGGTGGCGGTGTTGATTGGCTCATACGGACGCAGATAGGTTCCAGCGGCGAAGAACAAAGGCCCCTTGGGCGACTGCATCCGGCCCAAAGTCCCGCCGGTCTGGATGTAAGGCGTGTTGGCGGTGCCGGCCGGATTGTAGAACATCGCGTAAGCGTCGTCGGCGATAGCCGAGAACGCATAGCCCATCCCCATCGCGCGCGCGCCCGGCATCACGTCGTTATAAGCGACCGCTCCGGCCGGGGAAGCGGCAAGCGCAAGGATGAGAATGACCGCTAAAGCCCGACTTGGCATTAGGGGGAATTGTAACGAATAATCGTTACAAAATTGAGTCTCTTCGGGTTAGGGGAGCGCCAGGGGGACGGGACGG
>JAYVZL010000023.1:0-7123 GCA_043783505.1 Elusimicrobiota bacterium | reverse complement strand
CGCCAGGAAAGCGAACTCGTTGAGGTAGGTATTTGCGTCGCAAAGAGCCTGATCCAACTCCGCCTAGTCTAACAGAGCGGCGTAATTCCGTCAAGGTGACGCGGCGACCGGCTTAACCCGCTCAAGCATCTTCATGAGGTTGCGCTTCCGTTTGTAGACCGTCCGCAACTCGTTCAGGTAGGCGGCAAATTCCTCCTCGCGGCCGATACGATTCATCAGTTCCCGGACGTGACGCACAAGACGGACGACGGCGGTATAGTCCGGCGAATAGCCCGCGTTGTCCAGAAGGCGCTTGATCTCGTCGCGGTAGACGAGCATGGCGTCCCGCGGATGCTCACTCTCGCGCAGCGCGGCGAGCTTCAGCCAATGCTCCGGACGGCAGCCACCGTTCTTCGCTTCTTTCCAGGCGGCCTCCGCGTCTTTCTCCGAAAGCAGGATTTCGACCAGCGCTGATTTGTCGGGCCGGGACCATGGTTGCTGCGGCTTCCGCCGGGCCTCCTCAAAACCCGCCTGAAGAAGCTCGACGGCCTTGGCGCGCCATTTCGGCCACTGCCCCGCGCGGTCGGCATGAGCCTTCAGGCTTTGGTAGGCCTCCAGCTGCGGATGCTCAGAATAACTCTCCCAACTGAGCGCCATCGCCTCGTCGTGCCGCTTGAGCCGATGATATTCATCTGCCGCGAACTCGCTGAGGCGTCCATCTCTCGACTTGGGATACGCCTTGAGCCCACGCTCCGCCCACGCCAACCCTTCCTCACGGCGGCCCGCTTTCTGGTAGACCTGCGCCACCCGTAAAAAGCCGTAGCCGCTGGATAAGTCGCGTTTGATGATCTCGGCCATTTCATCGACGTCACCCGAGACCTCGGCCAGCGTCTCCATAATGGCGGTAATGCGAAACGCGCCATCGGAGAACTTGCCCTTGCCGCCAGGCTCAACCCGAGGAACCTTGGCCCATTCGGCCTGAGCCAAGCGTCTGTACTCGGCGAGACCTTCCTGGCTCAGCACGTCGGCGTGCGTCGCGGCCGCGTGAAGAAATATCTCCCAGTCTGCGTTGAGGCTCCAATCGAACAAGCGCCGGGCCAGCGCCTTCGGCTCGGGCTTAGCCTTGACGCAAGCGGCATGGTGAAGCTCTTCAAGGCGCTCCATGATCGGCCGCATGTAGCCGCCCGAATCGTCCACCGAATGCAATTTCTTCTCGACCGCCGCCAGGAAATATTCCAGAACGCCCACGCACTCCAGGGGATGTTCCGCAATCGCGGACGACAATTCCCCGATAACATCTTCGAGCCTGCGGGTAAACCCTCTCATCGAGTAGTAATTAACGAAGCCGTCCGTCCTCATCACCCGGTCGATGGTCTTGCGGAAAGTGGAGGCGAAGTCTCCCGGGGCGTCGCGCCGCGCGGCCAGGCGCAGCTTCTCGAAGAGCGTGTCGCTTTCACCGGCTTCATCCATGACGATTTTAACGAGATCCTGCTTGTCCAGCTCCAGAAGATGGCGTCGAACATCTTCAAGCTCACGCGTGTAGTTGTCCGACGCGCCGCGCTCATCGATCCAGGCCAAACCGACCGCCACGCAATGCTTACAGACCGTCCCCTCGTCGGCCAGCGGGCAGGTGCAGTCGAACTCAAGCCGGCCGTCGGCCAACGCAATGCGGACCTCGTATTTCTCCGTGCCTTGAACCCTCGCCGTGATGACGCCGGGAAGCTCGTGCAGGCGCTCCACCAACTCCTGCTCGAAATACTCCTCGCCGCGCGCGAAATACTTGTCGCCCGCCGCCGCCCGCAGCGTCTCGCAGGTCAGAATCTCGCCGAAGGATGGCTCGCTCATAGTCCGCCTACCTCGGCGTCGAAGGGCCCGTGATGCCGAAGTAAGCGGCAATGTCGGCCTCCGCGGGAGGGCGGCGATTGATCTTGGTGTAGTAGTAGATATAAGCGAGGACCTGGCCCTGCTTCTGGCTCGGCTTTGTCATGGATTTTCCACGACCGCTCCGTCGTAATCCCAATCGTCCACCCACCGGCGCATTTCATCGCCCTCGGCCCGGAAATATCCCTCCAGCCGACAACGAAAGAATTCATGATCCTCGCATACCTTAACGACTCCGGCCACCTTGTCGATGTCTATGAGGCCCAGATGATAGAGGTAGACATAGAAGGAAGCCATCCCTTTCAGGGCCTGATAGAGGCTCTCAAGATTGCAATCCATGAACTTCCGAGGATAAAAATTGCCGAGATACTGCCGGACGACGTGGGCTTTCTTGCCGATATCGGTCGCCAGTTCCCCGCCATAGCAAGCCAGGTATCCGAAAATATATTCCTCGAGGAGCGGCCGCCATCCGGATATCGCCTCACGAGAAAACCGTAGCGCACCGACTAGATGCTCTTCCCAACCGGCCAAGAGCGCCAGGAACGTCTTCCGGAGCGGCTCCTCCGGCCTTTCGCCGTCCTGCCAGGCCGGGTCCTGCTTGATCTGAGCGATCCATTCCCGTGTGATGAGGTCGCCGGGACGCAATAGAGCGCCGCGCGTTCGCACCGGTTCCGGTTTTGGATAGGCGGAGGAAAGGTGCACGGCGGCAGCCGGAAGCTTGGGATCAACCTGCGTTTCCATTTGCGGCAGCAGCCGCGTCTTGCGGGTCTTTCGATTTTTTTCCATCTCGCGGGCCAGACGATAGACTTCGTCGGCTCCCTGAGGTCCCATATGTTCGGTGAGTCCCAGCTCATTGGCGAACTTCATGAAGTTTTTCTTTGAGAAATCACCCGAGTCCGGGTTCGCGCTCGCGCTCGCGCTCACGGATTCACGGTCCTTGTCTCGACAACAAAACTTATATTTCGCCCCGTTGCCACAAGGACATGGTTCGTAGGGGCCAACGGAGGATTCACTCATTCCAGAGAATCCTTGATGCGGAGATCGAAGGTCCATCCTTCATACGAGCCGAGAATAACAGCCAATTCGTCGATGCCGAGAGTTGTGCCGTCGACGACCAGCGAAACGCCCCGCTCCTGGCTCCATTCGATATGACCGCGCATCCGATCATGGAGCATGTTGTGTTTGCCGGCCTTGCCGCTGATGTGGCGCGTGGCCAGGGCCCGGCGCATCTTTACCCTGAGTTGCCCGAGCGCGCTGTAGGGACTGGTTTCGCTGTAAGCGCCGAACTCGTAGCCTCCATTCTCGACGCCTTCTTCTCGCGCGTGAAGCGTATAACCCAGATGTCCCTGGTGACAGTCGATGCTGAAAACCCGCGTCTTGCCTGAAAAGTGCTCGACTTCCTCACGCATGGGGAAGTCATCTTGCCACTGCGTCTTACTGGCTTTCGTCGAGAACGACCGCTCGTCTTTTTTGATCATTTCAGTCCCTGGAGCCTGGCTACTTCAAAATCTCCCATCGACCGCCCTTATCGGGTCCGACGCGGCGGATAAAACCGAGATGCTTCAGTTTTGCCATGTGCTTCTGTACAGCCGACGGATTGATGCTCAATGATTGGGCCAGCCTTCTCCTCGACACTCCCGGATTCGTTCGAATGACTTCGAGCACCGCTGCTTGTTTCTCCGTAAGTTCTGACCACTTTTTCTGACCACCCATCTGACCACTTTTTCCGACCACCTTTCCTACGCCCCCCTTTGGCCCCTTCAGAGAGAACTCTGGAGATCTATGAAATACCGCTCGAAAAAATCCGTTGATCTCGAACTCGGGCGCTTCCAATCCCGCCTCGGCCAAGGACTTGCGCATCCGCCGGATGCCCGTGCCGGCGCGTTCGACCTTATGAAGCCGCGAGAAGAGGTCGGCTATTAGCTCATTGCGCCTGATTGAAATGCCCCCGCCTAAGGCTTTCTGCCCAAGCCCCTTCGGCAGTCCACCTGGATTGGTGATCTCGACACGGTCGTCGAAGACATCGATGCTGACCTGCGTGCCGGTGATGCTGTAGTCCCGGTGCATAAGGGCGTTGACGACGGCCTCGCGCAGGGCTTCGAAGGGTATCTCGTAAATATCGTGCCGGTCGAGACGCCTGATCTCGCTGCGGATATTCAAATGCCTTTCGAGGAACAAAATGGCTTGATTAAACTGCGTCAGCAGATCGTCGCGCACGTCCAGACGGTCGTAGATATGAACCCTGTCCGTGCCCTTGAAGGCGATGAGCGACAGCTGCGCCTGGCGGATATGTTTTTGGGGAGCCTTGGCGAAGAAAAGTATCCCGGCGTTGGCGACCTGGACCTCATCGGCGACGTTCAGGCTGCGCAAAAAACAGTCGGCTCTGTTCCGCCAAGGGCGATGCCCACCTCCTTGGCAAAGGCCAGGACCTTGGCCTTCGAGAGGTCATTGAAGGAGAACCCTTTGACCGTCCGCTCCTCGAACGGCATGGGGTCGTTGTCACGGAACATGATTTGGATTTCATCATGCCCCATCTTCTGGGTTGTGCCGTTGAGCCTCCTGAAATAACCGTCGCCGCAAGAGTACGGCTTCTCCTTCCCCTCTGGGACTTCAACGATCGCCACCTTGCCGGACTGCGATATTTGAACGGAAATTCTCGGCTTGCAGTTTCGCGCCAGGTCGTTGAGCTTCGCCTTCAAATCGTTGGTCAGGATCTCGCCTTTGACCGTCCCGTCGTCACACACGCCCAGAAGAATGGCCCCGCCTCTCGCGTTAGCGAAAGCAACGATGTCTTGGTCGATCCGAGAGGAATACCTCTCCTTGAACTCGACGGTGAGCCCCTCGCCTTCACGGATCATGAGCGAGACTTGTTCGTCTCTCATCGGAATTCCTCTACCTTCTCGGCGCCGAACGATGTTGACACAAGGTCGATAGCGTCATTAACGCGATATTGTATCAGACAAGACCGTGAGTCCGAGAAATTCCGGACCGGGGCAGGCCACGAAAGAAAAACATCTCTGCGCCAAGGAGCACTCTTGCACAGGGCAGCGTCGGCAGCGTTGTGCCGCAGCCTGCGGCACAATTGCGTTCGGATACGCCCGATAAGCGCCAGCATGCGCATGATCGTTCCAGAGTCATCGCGCATCCGCATCGGATTTTCGGCTAACCTTGCGAACTCGCGGATAATATTTCAATTTATTTTATTGCATTTTTTTGTATCTGCTTTATATGCACATGAATGAATTCCAAATGCCGATTGTAAAATCCGACGATATCTGCTACCCTTCTTCTGCGGGGTAGAGCAGCCCGGTAGCTCGCAAGGCTCATAACCTTGAGGTCGCTGGTTCAAATCCAGCCCCCGCAACCATTTCCCCAGGTTTCTCGACGAGAGAATGACTAACCCGGACTCGAAAGAGCCCGGGTTTTTTCATGTCCGCCCGGCTCGCAAGGTCTCAAGGTTAGCGGAGGATCTTACATGGGAAACAGCCTCGAATACACGCCGCACAGCGTCAACAAAGTCCTCATAGGCAATGCCTCGGAGGCCTTCATGCTTAGGTGCCAGGCGCAAAACCTCACCGACGGAACCCTCACCTGGTACAAGGACCTCTTGCGCGTCTGGAATCGCTTCCTAGAAGCCAAGGGCGTGACTTTGGCCAAGGAAGTGACGCCGGAGCTCATCCGGCTCTACCTGGAGGACATGCGCCGGCGCAAGCTGGCTTCAGGCTACGTCGCCAGGACCTACGGCGCGCTTCGATGCTTTTTCGGCTTCCTGGCGCGGGAACGGATGATCCCGCAGAATCCATTCGCGCTCATCGCCAAGCCGCGGATGGAAAAGAAGCTCATTAAGCCGCTCTCGATGGAGCAAGCGCGATTGGTCCTCGCCGGGATCAATAAGCGGACCTTCCAAGGGCAACGGCTTTGGACCCTGACCGTTCTGATCTTAGACACGGGCCTGCGCGTGTCGGAAGCCTTGGGACTCAGGCTGGATCAGGTCGATTTCCAGGCCGGCGCGCTGCGCGTGATGGGCAAAGGCGCCAAGGAAAGACAGGTGCCATTCAGCTCCGTCGCTAAGCAGGCCTTATGGAACTACATCGTCCGGCGCGGCGAGACCCCCGCCCAGGATTTGGTCTTCGTCAGCCAGTTCGGCCAGAGGCTGGATCGCTGCTGGATGCAGAAAGCGCTGCGCCGGGTCAAGCGCAAGATCGGCCTTCAGGGCGTGCGCCTGTCACCGCACACCCTGCGGCATACCTTCGCCACGCAATACGTCATCAACGGCGGCGACGCCTTCAGCCTGCAGGATATCCTGGGCCATTCCACGCTCGACATGGTCAAGGTCTACGTCGCACTCGCCAATCGCGACATCGCGATGCTGCACCGCAGGTTCAGCCCGATGGAGCGCATGGGCGTCGTGCCGGGCAACCGGCGGCGGATCATGATTCGTTGAAGTTGGTATTCTGTCCCGATGAGAATCGATCTTCGTGAGCGCATAGCCGGTCAGCCGGCTGTGAAGGTCCGCGAGTTCTTGAGGCGGGCATTCGACGGGAATTGGGGCCTGTCCTATGTCGCCAAGAAACTCCGCGTTGACCTCGTCGTCGCCGAAGAGGTAGTCGCCGAGCTGGTAAGACGGGGATACATCAAGAAGGCGGAGTCCCGAAGCGGAGAAGATCATTGGACCAACACCATGCAAGGCAATGCCTTTTCACACGCCAGCGGAGCCAAGCCGCTGTTGAGGTCGTCCGCCGATCAAAGGGTGAAGGAGTTCCTGGCGAGGGTTGATGAGGTTGGGAAGAATCCTGAGTTCTTGTACAGGGTCGAAACGGCCGTACTCTTCGGCAGCTATTTGACTGCCAAGGATAGAATCAACGACATCGATCTATTCGTGCGCATCGTGCCGAAGGAGAAAGACCGCGAGAAGCAGCACCTCTTGGAACAGCGCCGCACTGAAGAGGCGCTGCGTCAGGGAAGATCCTTTGGCACGTTCGTCGACCGAATCTCCTTGCCTCAGACGGAGGTTCTCAGATATCTCAAGGCGAGATCACGGAGCATCAGTCTGCATACCGATGATCGAATCTTGAAGTACGGCCAGTCAAAGGTCATCTACTCGGATCGAGCCTGACACGTCGGTGGGATTTCTAGGACATCGACGGTTGGCGCGCCCCCGCGCGCGACGGGAGCGTCCCGGCGGCAGGGGCTGTCAGACACCGCGCATGGCGAGAATCTCTTCCCGCCCGCGTTCTGTCAACTGAAGGGTGGCCTTCCCAAT
>JAYVZL010000022.1:0-7135 GCA_043783505.1 Elusimicrobiota bacterium | reverse complement strand
GAAGCCCTGCTCCCGTCCACCGTGCCTATGATTGCCCCTCAGGCCGTTCTCGCTCTCTTCGTGGCCGTGCCTCATGCCAACCCTGCGGACATGCCGCTCCGCTTCATCGCTTCCAAGCAGAACCACGATCCGCCCAGGATCGTTTCCGAAGTCCTCTCGCTGTCCTCCCTCAGCCCTCGCGCGCCTCCCGCCGCCTTCCTCTAGCGCGCTCCCACCCCGTCGTTCGTAGCTCCGCCAGCGTCTATTCCGCTGGCCATGCGTTTATGCAGTCATGAAGGAGGACTCATGACGAAGACCATCTTGTTGTCGTGCGTTTTCCTGGCGTCTGCCTGCCTTGGCGTATGGGCTCACGAGGGGCATACGAAGCCTGCCGGCGAGAAAGGCATGGCCGGAATGGAGGCCATGGCGAAATCGATGGACGAACCCTCGGTCCAGCCGTCGCGACCGGCACAAAACGAACTGAAAGTCATGATGAGCCACCTCAAGCAGCCGGAGTACATCCACGTGATCATCAACGTGATGCCTCTCGTCGGCATGGGCCTGGGAGCGGCGCTGCTATTGGTCGGGCTCCGGTTGGAAAGCGAGGGCATGCGGGAAGCTGGACTGGCTCTCGTCGTCCTGGCCGGCGTCATTACGTTTCCCACGGTCCAGTTCGGGCAGCACGCCTACGACCGTCTCTATGAGCAAATCCCGATGGAAGCCCAGCAGTGGCTCGACGTCCATATGACCCGGGCCGAAAGGCTGCAGTGGTTTTTCTATCTGACGGGCGGCCTCGCCGCCTGGGCGCTGGTCAGCTCTCGCAAAAAGAAGCCCGCCGCGGTGCGCCAGGCGCAGGCGTCGCTTATCGCCGCCGGGCTTTGCGCCTCGCTCGCGGCGTGGATCAGCCACGCCGGAGGACAGGTCCGTCATTCCGAGTTCCGGTTGGGTCCGCCGATGAGCAACGCCAGGCCGATGAAGGAATCGCATAGTCCGATGAAGCATTAGGAGCCTATCATGAGGAAACTACCTTACACGCTGGCCGCTTTAGGCTCCGTCGCGCTCGCGGGCTGCGTTTCGCCTGCGCCGAAGAAAGCGTATGCCGATGTTGAGAAGACGACCGGCGAGCGCCTTCCGGCTACGGCCCGACTGGATGTCGAGAGGGGGGAGCTTGCCGTCAAAGAGCGAACCAGCACCCTGTTGACCCAAGGTCCGCTCACGGCGGACAAGGCGGTTGAGCTGGCACTCCTCAATAATCCTTCACTTGGGGAAGGCGCGCAGGAGATCGCTGTCGCGCGAGCTGAACTCGCCCAAGGCGGCACCCTCGAAAACCCCCGCCTTCATTACGGCATTCGCAGCGGCGGGGGCCAAACCGGGTATGAATTATCGGCGATGATGAACTTCATGGACCTGGCAGTGCTACCCCTGCGTCGTAAACTCGCCTCAGGCCGATACGAGCAGGTGCGCCTGCGGATCAGCCACGATGTTCTGACGCTCACCACCGAGGTCAAAGCCGCCTTCTATGCCGCCCAAGCGGCGCAGCAGCGGGCCGCGCTACGCAAGACGGCCTACGAGAGTTTCGAGGCGGCGTCCGAGCTTCTCGACCGCCAGCGAAAGGCGGGAAACATCAACGCGCTCGATCATGCGCGCGAGAAGGCGGCGGGGGAACGAGCCGGCGTCGAACTCGCGCGGGCGGAAGCGGAGGCTGAGCAGTCGCACGAACGCCTCTCGGCGCTCATGGGCGTGCAGGATATGGCGCCTTGGAGTCCGGATGAGACGGAGTCGGCGCTTCCGGCGGGCAATCCCTCGCTCTCAAAGCTTGAGGAGACTGCGCTCAGGCAACGCTGGGATCTCGACGCGGCTCGCCGCGAGCCCGCTATACTTAAGCAAGCGCTGAGCATCAATCGCCTTGGATTGTTCGGCGCGGTGGCGGTGGGCGTCGACGCCGAAAAGGGGATCGGCGAGCCGCGGGGCATCGGCCCCGCCATAGAGTTCAGCCTGCCGCTTTTTGATATCCAGCGAAACACCTCGGCGCGCCTCAAGGCGGAGATGCGCCGCAGCGCATTCACCGTCGCGGCGCTCGAAAACCAGGTTCGGCTCGAGGTGCGTCTGGCCCGAAGCTCGCTCGTCGCCGCGCACAAAAGCGCGGAGCGCTATAGGACCGCGTTGATTCCCTTGAGCCGGCGCGTCGCCGCCGAGACGCTCAAGCAGTACAACTTCATGCTTGTGGGCGTCTATGACGTTCTGCGCGCCCGCCGTGAGGAGTTCGACGCGCGGCGCGAGTATGTCAACGCGGTGCGCGACTATTGGACGGCTTGGTCGGAGCTTGAGCGCGCGCTGGGCGGCAAGATGCCGTCTGAGCTCGCAGCGCTACCCTCCGTCCCCGATGGAACGCTGAAGGTCGGCCCCGATGAGACTCCGGAGCCGGAAGCCGAGCCGTCGCATGAGCATCATCATTAAGGAGAAACGCATGACCTTTCGAAAATATCAGCTTGTCGTTCTCGCGCTGGCGGCGGCGCTGGCGCCCGCCGCCTGGGGCGCCGATTACACGCCTGTCTTCACGCCTAACGGCTCCACGCTTCCCTGGAAGATAGAGAGCGGCGTCAAGGTGTTCCACCTGACGGTCGATCAATGCAAGCACGAGATCGCGCCCGGAATGATAATCGACGCCTGGTGCTATAACGGACAGACGCCCGGCCCGACGATCGAAGCCGTCGAAGGCGACCACGTGAGGATACTCGTCACCAACAAGCTGCCCGAGAACACCGCCGTTCATTGGCACGGGCTGCTCCTGCCGAGCGGCATGGACGGCGTGTCCGGCTTGAGCCAACGCGGCATCGAACCGGGTGAGACCTTCGCCTATGAGTTCACTTTGCGCCAGCATGGCACGCAAATGTACCACTCGCACGGCGACGAGATGATCCAGATGGGACTGGGGACGATGGGCATGTTCGTGATCCATCCGCGCAAGCCGGACCACAAGATCGACCGGGACTACTCGCTCTTCGTTAACGAATGGTTCGTCGAGCCGGGCAGTTCTAGGCCGAATCCGAACGTCATGACGGACTTCAACATCTTCACCTTCAATAGCCGCGCCTTTCCCGGGACGGCTCCGCTAGTGGCGCGGCCCGGCGAGCGGGTGCGCATACGCGTTGGAAACGTGGCCCAGGACTGCCATCCCATCCACATTCACGGTCACACCTTCAAGGTCGTCGCGACCGACGGCGGCGACATCCCGCCCTCAGCGCAGTGGCCAGAGACGACCGTCGTCGTCTGCCCTGGTCAGACCCGCGACTTCGAGTTCACGGCGACGGCCGGAGACTGGGCGCTGCATTGCCACAAGCGGCACCATCCGATGAATCCGATGGGCCACGAGATTCCAAACATGCTCGGCGTCAGCCAGGAAGGCGTCGAAAAGAAGGTCCGAAAGATCGAGCCCGGCTACATGGCCATGGGCGAGACCGGAATGGACGAGATGATGGAGATGGGCATGCCCGGACCCGAGAACACCTTGCCGATGATGGGCGGAGACGGGCCGTTCGGGATGCTCGGCATGGGAGGTATGTTCACGACCGTGAAGGTCCACGACGACATGCCGCGCTTCGCAAGCCAGGAGGAATATGACAAACATATCCGCCTGCCGGGCGACGGAGGTTGGTACCGAAATCCGCCGGGCACCGTCGCGGAATCGGTGACGGGTAAGCGTCCGAAGACGAAGGCCATGAGCGGACATCATCATGGCGGCATGAAGATGGACGAGAAGAGCGATGGAATGGAGGGGATGGACCATTCCAAAATGAAGATGGGGCAGGAGGCGAGCCCTGCGCCCGCGGCAAAGACCCTATACCGCTGTCCGATGGGGCATGTCGTCCATCAGACCGCGCCGGGTGAGTGCCCCGTCTGCGGCATGAAGTTCCGGCCCGAGACGGCGGAAGATGCCCTCGAAGACGCCGAGAATGAAAAAGACAAGAATCAATCCAAAGAGATGCCGAAGGAAATGAAAATGGACAAGGAGAATAAAAAATGAAGATGAAGAAATCCGGTTACATCGCGGCGGTTCTGGCGCTCGCCCTGAGCGGCGCGGTCTGGGCTCACGAAGGCGAGAAGCACGACACCGGGGAAAGCAAAGGCGGTGAAGAGGTGACCATGAAGGGTGAGATCGTTGACCTCGCCTGCTATTCGGCCCATGACGGTAAAGGAGCCAAGCACGGCGCCTGCGCCAAGGAGTGTGCCTTGGGCGGGGCTCCGATCGGTCTGCTTACCGAGAATGGATCGGTCTACCTGCTCCTCGAGAACCACAGCACGGCGAAAGCCAAGAAGCCCTATGGCGAGGCGCGCAAGAAGGTCGCGGAGAACGTGACGATCTCCGGTGATCTATACAAGCGCGGCGGCCTGCCGGCCATCGTGGTCGAGTCCGTTACGACGGGGAAGGCGGGTAAATAGATGACGCAGCCTCCGCTGTACCTGTTGCATCCCGCGGTGGTCCACTTCCCGATCGCTCTGCTGAGCGCGGGATTGGTCGCGGGAGTCCTGGGCCGCCGCCGCGAGGCGGCGGCCCAGGCGGCCTCGTGGCTGCTGTGGGCCGGGACGCTCTCGGCTTGGGCGGCGCTGGGCCTGGGCCTGCTCGCGGCGAAGACCGCGCCGCATGTTCCTCCGGCGTGGGAGACTTTGAACCTGCACCAGACCCTCGCCTACTGGACGGTTGGCCTTTTTACCGCCCTGTCGTTGTGGCGGTGGCGACTGGGACGAAAGGCCGAGGTTTATTTTCTGGCGGTCTGGCTCGCCGCGTGCGGCGTGCTGCTCGCGACGGGCTACCAGGGCGGAGAGTTGGTGTTCACTCATGGAATGGGGGTCGCAAACCAATGAAAACGAAGATCGAGGGACTTCTGGGAAGGAGTTCAAGGCTGCCGGCTTGGCGATCTCGCGGCTCGAGGTCGGCGGGACCTTAGTTCGATCGCGATGGAGCGTAAGAGCGAAAGCGTCATCGCCCGTTTCCCCGAGGTCGAACGCGTGTTCGGGCGCCTGGGAACGCCCGAGTCCGCTACCGATCCCATGGGCGTGCATCTGGCCGACACCTTCGTGATCCTCAAAAAGGACCGCGGCGTTTGGCCCGTGATGGAGAACGGCCGACGGCGCACGAAGAGCGAGGTGTACGAGGCGATCAAGGCGGCCATTGAGAAGGAGGTTCCCGGCCAGGAGGTCGTCGAGAATCAGCCCATCGAGATGCGCTTCGCCGAGATCCTGGAAGGCAGCCGGGCCGACGTGACTTTGCGCGTCTACGGGCCGGACCTGTCCGTTCTCATCGACCTGCTCGACCGCTCGAGCGCGGTCCTCAAGAAGGTCCCCGGCACGAAGGACGCGGAGATGGACGCGCTGACGGCCTTGCGTAAGAGTCCGGTGCTCCGCGCGCAGCCCGACTACGGGGCCATCGCCCGGTACGGGCTCGACATCCGTCGCGTCAACGGCCTGCTCGAGGCGGCGATGGCCGGGCGCGAGGTCGGCAGCTTCTACGAGCAGCAGTGGCGCTTCCCGATCTTGCTCCGGGTCAAGGAATCGCACCGCGAGGACGCGGACACGATCAAGTCCTTGCCCGTCGGCATCGACGGGGGCTCGATCCCGCTCAATAAGGTGGTCAAGTTCGAAAGCCAGGACGAGGTCACGACCATCGCTCATCATTACGGCCAGCGTTACGCGGCGTGCATCCCGCTCGCGATGACGGGGGGCGTGTTCTCGTTGGCGCTACGCGGGATTCCGCTCAGCGTCTCCGCCTCGGTCGGGTTCATCGCGCTGATGGGCATCGCGATCCTCAACGGCATGGTTCTCGTGACCTTCTTCAATCAACTGCGGGAGAAGGGGCGTACGCCAGAGCAGGCGGCGAAGGAGGGCTCACTCACGCGCTTACGGCCGGTGGCGATGATGGCCCTAGTCGCAGGGCTTGGCTTCGTGCCGATGGCGCTCAACACGGGGATCGGGGCGGAGGTCCAGAGGCCGCTGGCGACTGTCGTCATCGGGGGGCTCGTTGCCTCGACTTTGCTGACCTTGATCGTCCTCCCGGTCCTCTATGCATGGATCGGGCGCTGGAAAGGAAATCCATCTTAATCTTGGTGCGTTAGGAGGCTGTCGAGGAAGTCGAAACCAGCATCCAGACGCCGATCGCGATGAACGAAACGGCGGCGACTCGGCTGAGAATCTGGGGGGAGATGACTCGGCCCAACGACTCTCCGGCGACCGCACCCAGGGCCGTCACCATGATGAGCGCCGCGGCCGCCCCGATGAAGACCGAAAAGGGACGGCCGGTCGACGCGCTCATCGTGAGGACGGCGAGTTGCGTCTTGTCGCCCATCTCCGCTAAAAATAGAGTCGTGAAAGCCGCGATGATGACTTTATAATTCATACATCTCCTCCTAGTCCGTCGCGGCGGCCGGCGCGACGCGCACGATGGCTCCGCCGAGCAGACGAACCCGATCGCGCAAGGCCAACTCCACCTGTCGCGCGATGGCGTCGGCCTGCCGGAGCGAATGACCTGGATCGACCTCGACGACGAGCTCCGCGTGGACCCGATGCCCCAACCACCTCGCCCGGACTTCGCGCACCGCGTTCACGCCGGGCACCGACGCCGGCGCGCTCTCGATCTCGGACAGGATCTCCGGTTCGATGCCATCGATGAGGCGCAGCCAGACGGATTTCGCCGCGTCCTTGACGATCATCAGGATTGCGATCGTGATGCCGATGCCCACGAGTGGATCGATGATCGGATATCCAGCCCATGTGCCAATGACGCCGAGCAGCACCGCCAGGCTCGTGAAGCCGTCCACGCGCGCGTGATATCCATCGGCTATCAATGCGGCGGACCCGATCTCCTTGCCGACGCGGATGCGGTACAGCGCGACCCATTCGTTGCCGATGAAGCCGATGATGGACGCCGCCGTCACCAGGCGCAGATGCTCCATCGGCGCGGGGTGGAGCAGCTTCAGCACGGATTCGTAGGCGGCCACGCATGCGGAGGAGAGGATGATGAGGACGATCACGACGCCCGCGACATCCTCAAGCTTGCCGTAGCCGTAGGTGAAGCGGCGGGTCGCGGCCCGGCGACCCAGCACGAACGCCGCCCACAGCGGGATCGCCGTCAGGGCGTCGGAGACGTTGTGGATGGTGTCCG
>JAYVZL010000021.1:0-7136 GCA_043783505.1 Elusimicrobiota bacterium | reverse complement strand
TTCGCTAGAATGCCTGCGTGTACAACAGCCCCGCCAAGATCCTGTTCGTGGAAGACGATATCGATTACCAAGAGCTCATCACCGCGATGCTCTCCGGGCTGTACGCGGTGACTGTTTGCTCCAACGCGGAGGATGCGGTCGCCAAGCTCGACGGCGACGACTTCGACCTCGTCGTTTCGGACATCAATATGCTCGGCATGACGGGCCTTGAGCTTCTCTACAAGATGAAAAGAGAAGGCAAGTCCGAGACTTGCCCGGTTATTTTATGCTCGGGTCAATCCGATCCTGAGATAAGGGAAACGGTCATGGAGTCGGGAGCGGCGGGGTTTCTCGTGAAGCCGTATCCGATCGACACGCTCAAAAACTTGGTCGCCACCCTGCTGTCCTCGCGCCCCAAGTAAACGGCGCCCGCGCCACCCCCTCTATCGCGAGATGATGATCAGGTCTTGACCGGACTTGACGGGCTTGCCGTTCTCGACAAGGCATTTCACGATAGTGCAGGGATACTCGGCCTTGATCTCGTTGAAGACCTTCATGGCCTCGATCATGCAGATCACGTGTCCGGGCTTGACCTGCTCGCCCTCTTTGCAGAAAGGCGGGCTCGAGGGCGACGGAGCGCGGTAAAAAATTCCCATCATCGGCGATTTGACCGCCGTCCCGGCGGGAAGCGGCGCCGCCGGAGGCGGAGTATGGGCGGGAGCGTGTTGAGCCGGGGCCGCGGCGACGGGGACATATCCCCCCATCGCCACGGGCACCGGAACGTGAGTCGTCGGAGCTTTGCGGCGGACCAGCTTGACCTGCGCCCCGTCCTCGACGATCTCGACGGCGTCGAGACCGTTTTCGGTCATGAACGCATAGACGGCCTTGAGGATTTTCAGCGGCCCTTCGGCCGACCCGTTGCCGTTCTTAGACGTCTTTTTGGCCATGGATTTATCCGCGGCTATTTAGCGACGTCCACCGGGGCCGCCGCGACCGCCGCGTCCCGCGGGTTCGCGAGGCGGACCGTCCCGGCGCGGGCCTGGCGTGTCGTTCTCTGAGCCAGGAGCTAGAACGGCCTTGCGCGACAAGCGGATCTTGCTGTCGCCGTCGATCTCGAGGACCTTCACCTCGACCTCGTCGCCCATCTTGAGGACGTCTTCGACGCGATTGACGCGCTTGACGTCGATCTGCGAGATGTGGAGCAGGCCTTCCTTGCCCGGGAAAATCTCCACGAACGCGCCGAACTCCTTGATGGAGACGACGTGACCTTTGTAGATCTTGCCCACCTCGGCCTCGAGCGTGAGAGACTCGACTTCCGCGCGCGCCTGGTCGCAGCCGATGGGATCGGTGCCGGCCACGAATACGGAGCCGTCGTCCTCGACGTCGATGTTGACGCCGTAGGTCTCTTGGATGCGGCGGATGTTCTTGCCGCCGGGTCCGATGAGCGCGCCGATCTTGTCGCTGGGAATCTTGATGCGGTACAGGCGCGGCGCGAACTGCGAGAGCTCTTTGCGGGGCTCGGGCAGGATCTGGTCCATCTTATCAAGGATGAACAGACGGCCGCGCTTGGCCTGGGCTAAGGCTTCCTTCATGATCGAGATGGAGAGACCCTCGATCTTCATGTCCATCTGGAAGCCGGTGATGCCGTTGCGCGACCCGGCGACCTTGAAGTCCATGTCGCCGTTGTGGTCTTCGATGCCGGCGATGTCGGTGAGCACGGCGTACTTGCCGCCCTCGAGGACGAGGCCCATCGCGATGCCGGCGCAAGCGGCCTTCATCGGCACGCCGGCGTCGAACAGCGACAGAGAACCGCCGCAGACCGAGGCCATCGAGCTTGAGCCGTTAGACTCCCAGATCTCGCTGACGACGCGCAGGGTGTACGGGAACTCGTCGACCGGGGGAAGCAGGACGGCGAGGCTGCGGCGCGCGAGCGCGCCGTGTCCGATCTCGCGGCGGCCGGGCCCGCGCTCGGGGCGGACTTCGCCGACCGAGAAGGAGGGGAAGTTGTAATGGAGCATGAAGCGCTCCTTATATTCTCCCTCAATAACGTCCATGATCTGCATGTCGCCCGGAGTGCCGAGCGTGGTGTTGCAGAAAGCCTGCGTCTGGCCGCGTTGGAACACGACCGAGCCGTGCAGGCGCTCGAAAGGCCGCATCATGATCTCGATGGGCCGAATTTCCTCGAAACCACGGCCGTCGGGGCGCTGTTTGGCGTCGAGCGTGAGCGCGCGGCTCTCAGTATAAAGGATGTCCTCGATGATCTTGCCGACCCACTTGGAGCCGTCGAGGTAAGCCGGATCGGCTTTCTTTTCATCGAGCTCCTTCTTCACGGCGTCCTTGAGCCCGTCGATCTGGGCGTCGAGGCCGTGCTTGTCGAGCTTGGAGCGAAGCGCCTTCTTGATGGGCTCCTCGCAGCGCGTCTTCACGAGAGTCGTGACGGCGGCGGGAATCTCGACGGTCTTGACCTGCTTCTTGACCATCTTGCGGCCCGAGGCCTCGGACTGCTTGAGGAGATTGATCTGCAGGTCGCAGAGCTTATTGATCTCCTTCTGTGCTAAGTCGAGCGCCTCGGCGAACACTTCTTCGGAGACTTCCTTCGCTGAGCCTTCGACCATCAGCAGGGCGTCCTTCTTGCCCGCGACGATGAGCTCAAGATCGGCCAGCGCGCGCTCTTCCCACGTCGGGAAGATCACGAACGCACCGTTGACGCGGCAAATGCGAATGCCGCCGACCGGGCCGTTCCACGGCGCGTCGGAGAGCATAAGCGCTGCGGAAGCGCCGGTGATCGCCAGCACGTCGGGGTCGTTCTGCATGTCGCAAGAAACGACGATCGACTGCACGGAGGTCTCATGGTTCCAGCCTTCCGGGAACAGCGGCCGGATGGGGCGATCGACGAGGCGGGAGGTCAAGGTCTCCTTGTCGCGGGGGCGCATCTCGCGTTTGAAGAAGCCGCCGGGCACGCGGCCGGTGGCGTAGGCACGCTCGCGATAATCCGAGGTCAGCGGAACGAAGCTGACTTCCTTCGGGTTCTTCTGGACCGTCGCGGCGCAGAAAACGATGGTCTCATCGAGGTGAACGGTGACGGCACCGCCGGCCTGCTTGGCCAACGTGCCCGTCTGGAGCGTAATGGTCTTGCCGCCCACAGTTTCCTGCAGGCTGATCTTTTGAAGGTTGGACATGGGTTATTTCCTCAGATCCAACTGCTTCAGGATCGTGTTGTAGCCGACGAGATCGGTCTTTTTAAGGTAGCTCAGCAGGCGCCGGCGTTGGCCGACGAGCATGAGGAGACCTCTTTGAGAGGCGTAATCTTTCTTGCTGATCTTGAGGTGGCCGGAGAGGTGCTTGATCCGCTCGGTGATCAGGGCGATCTGAACCGAGGTGCTGCCTGAATCAGCGGCGCCCTTGCCGTGCTTTTTGAAGATGTCGATTTTGTTCTCTTTCGTTATCATAGTGATGTAGTTTACGAAACCTCGACGGCACCGTCAAGCGAGAACCTCCCTCAATAGTGAAAGCGCGGCGGTGACCGCGCGCTGGCGGACCGTCTCGCGCGGGCCGTGAAACTCGTAACGACGGGTTTGGACGTTCTCTCGGGCACCGCTGACGGCGACGAAAACGAGTCCGACCGGCTTGTCTTTTGTTCCCCCATTCGGTCCCGCGATGCCGGTGACGGCGACGGCGATGTCGGAGCCCGTGTTTTTGCGCGCTCCAAGCGCCATCGCCGCGGCGCATTCAGCGGACACCGCCCCATGGCGTTTGATGACGGCGGCACTCACGCCCAGGCCGCGGGTCTTGACCACGTTGGCATAGGCGATGATGCCGCCGACGAACCAGGCTGAGGAGCCGGAGACCGCTGTGATGCGGCCTCCGAGCAGGCCGCCGGTGCATGACTCCGCGACGGCAAGCGTGAGCTTTCTTTTTTTGAGCCGCTCGCCCAACAGGGACTCGAGCGTGGCATCGCCCTCGCCGTAGGACCATCGGCCGACGGCGTTGATGACCTCGCGGCGCAAGGACGCGAGCGTTTTTTTGGCCGACGCTGTCGAGTGCGACAATACCGTTGTATGAAAGGAGACTTCGCCACCAGACGCGAGGATGGTAAAGCCCGCATCGGGAAAGCGCGCGCGAACGGCGTCGAGCTTCTCATCGGCCACGGATTCGGGCACTCCGACCAAACGGAGCGTGAATGACGCGACGCCGAGCCCGCGAGCGTGGCGCGCGGCCAAGCGCGGAAGCGCTTTTTCGAAGATCGGCGCCATTTCCGAATAGGGACCGGGCAGAAGGAGGAGCGAGCGCGGACGGCCGTCGCGGCCGCGAAACTCCAGACGCAGGCCGGGCGCGGAACCGGCGGCGTTGTTGAGGACTTCGGCGCCGGCGATCACCTCGGCTTGTCGCTTGTTCTCTTCTGGAACAGGGACGCGGTAGCGCGTGAAACGCTTCAAGATGCGAAACCATAGTCGAGGATCGAATCGCAGCGAGCGGCCGAGCGCCGCGGCGACGGCCTCGCGCGTCAAGTCGTCGAAAGTCGGCCCCAGGCCGCCGCAAACGATGACCGCGTCGGCAGCGGCCAAGCCGCGGAGCAACGCCGCCTTTATAAGAGGAATCGAATCGGGCACGGAGGATTCGCCGACGACGTCAAAACCCACGCGGCGCAGGCGCACGGAGAGCCAAGCTTGATGCGTGTTGACTTGCCCGGCCAGTAGTTCGCTGCCGACGCAGACTAGGTATGCCCGCGGCTGGCGCGCGCGGCGCGCCGTCGGCCTACTGATAGACGCCGGGGCGGCTCTGGGCGGGTGTTTCCCCCGCGGGGATCGCTCCGTGGCGAGCCTCGTATTTCTCGATGTTGTCCTTGAGCGCCCAGAGCAGGCGCTTGGCGTGCACCGGCGAGGAGATCAGCCGGGTGAGGACCTTCGTCTTCGGCGTCTGCGGCTGCAGAAAAAGAAAATCGAGCAGGAATTCGGTCTCGCTGTGCGTGATCAAGGCGAGGTTCGTGTAGACTCCTCGCGCCACGGGCTCGTCGATCTCCACCTGTAGCGGCTGTTGATTGTTTTCTTCCATAAAAGCGATCCTACCAATTACAGCGTCGAGAGATCGATGGAGAAGCGGTAGCGCACGTCGCCTTTAAGCAGACGGTCGTAGGCGGTGTTGATCTCGCGCGCGGCGACGACCTCGACGTCGGCGAGAACTTTTTTCTTGGCGCAGAAATCGAGCATCTCCTGCGTCTCGGCGATGCCGCCGATCAGCGAGCCGGCGATCTGCCTTCGGCCGATAATGAGAGGAAAGGCGCCCACTTCCAGGGGCTTGGGCGAGGCGCCCACGAGCACGAGCGTGCCCGCGGTCTTGAGCAGGCCGAGAGCGGCGTTTAAATCGTGCGGAGCGGAGACGGTGTCGATGATCATATCGAGTCGTCCGGCCTGCTTCGCCATCCCGGCGGCGTCGTTGGTGAGCGTGAATTCGTGCGCGCCGAGCCTCTTGGCGTCGACTTTTTTCGCGGCGGACCCGCTGAGCACGACGACCTCCGCGCCCAGCGCCGCCGCGATCTTGACGGCCATGTGTCCGAGTCCGCCTAGGCCCAGCACGCCCACGCGCCGACCGCGGCCGGCACCGAAGCGTTTAAGCGGCGAGTAAGTGGTGATTCCGGCGCACAGCAAGGGAGCCACGCGCTCGAGGGGCAGGCCTTTAGCGATCTTGAGGACGAAGTTTTCATCGACGACGATATGCGAGGAATAGCCGCCTTGTGTCGTGGTTTTCCCGTCCCGCTCCTTGCTGTTATAAGTGAAGCTGATCGGGCCGGCGCAGTGCTGCTCGAGTTTCTTGCGGCAGTTGACGCACTTGCGGCAGGAGTCGACGAGGCAGCCCACTCCGGCAAGATCGCCGATCTTAAAACGTTTGACTTTGCGCCCGACCTGAGCGACCCGTCCCACTATCTCATGGCCGGGTACCATAGGGAACGTCGCCCCTCCCCACTCGTCGCGCACTTGATGAACGTCGGAATGGCAGATGCCGCAGAAGGCGATCTCGATGCTGACGTCCTTGTCGCCGGGCTCCCGGCGTTCGAACGTGTAGGGTAACAGCGGAGAAGTCGGGTTGTGGGCGGCATAGGCTTTGGCTTGAGACATATCTTTTTCTCCTAAATCGGATGAGTCGTCTATAAAGGTCAAAGTCTTTTAGCTATTTTTGACGTAAGCAAGCAATTGCGACCGGAATGACTGTTGTATTTACCGACCCAAAACGGCTTGTGCTTCTCGTCGTAATTCGATAGAATGAGCGTTCTAATGAGGAAAGGAGCGCTTCTCATCATCTCTGCCCCCTCCGGCGCGGGCAAGACGACCATCTGCCGAAAGCTTCTGGCGCGCCGCAAGGACCTGCGCTACTCCGTGTCGTGCACCACGCGCGAGCCGCGCGCGGGCGAAAAAAACGGCAAGCACTATTTTTTCCTATCGCGCGAGGACTTCAAGCGCAAGATCCAACGCAGCGAGCTGCTCGAATGGGCCATGGTTCATGACGAGTACTACGGCACGCCACGCCACTACGTCGAGGACGCGATCAAGCACGGCGGCAACGTGATCATGGCCATCGACGTCCAGGGAGCCATGGCCATCCGCCGCAAGCATCCGGCCGCTATCCTGGTCTTCGTCCTGCCGCCGACGATGCACGCGCTTAAGACGCGTTTGGCCGGGCGGCGCGACGCCTCTGAGATCGTGGCCAAGCGCTTGGCGAACTCGCATGGCGAGCTAGCCGCGGCCAAGGACTACGACTACGCCGTGGTCAACGACGACCTGGAAAAGGCTGTCGACCAGATTTCCTGCATACTGACGGCCGAGACGCTGAAAACCTCTCGGCTCGATCCGTCGCATCTCATACCCGCGCTCGCCTAAGGAGGCCGCAAATGTCGAAGAAGGAAGACGCCGCTAATGAAGTCGTTCCCTATAAGACCACCGAAGAAATGATCCTCAATTTCCCTCGAGGCAAGTATTCGGCGATCCCCATGGCCGCGATTTGGGTGAAAGAGCTCAAGAAGCGCGAGGAGAACCGCCACCTCACCCCGGCGGAACTGCTGGACTTGGCCGTGCGCGACGTGCTCGGCGGCAAGGTGGATTGGAAGGACTTAAAGAAGATCTCTGCCGCTAACGGCGACGTCGCCCCCAAGAAGGAAGAGTAGA
>JAYVZL010000020.1:0-16686 GCA_043783505.1 Elusimicrobiota bacterium | reverse complement strand
GCCGAGTGGGAGCGCGAGCGCCAACGTCTGCTCGACGTCATCAAGCAGAAGGACAACATGGTCTCCATGCTCTCCTCGGCCTTTAAAGGCACCCTCAAGAAACCCTGATATCGTAGAATGGCGGCGTGAAAGCCGTAGTTCTCAAAGCGTTTGGCGAGGGGGACAATCTCGAGCTGATGACCCTTCCCGACCCTGTCGCGGGCCCCGGCGAGGTTCTTCTGCGCGTGCGCGCCTGCGCCCTCAATCACCTCGATCTCTGGATCCGCAACGGCTTGCCCGGCTCCAAGGTCGCTGTACCCCACGTGCTCGGCTCCGACGTCGCCGGAACGGTCGAGGCTCTCGGCCCCGGCGTGAAAGGCGTCAAGATCGGAGCCCGGGTCGCCGCCTACCCGGGCCGCGTCTGCGGGACCTGCGTTGCCTGCAAAGACGGGCGCGCCTCGGACTGCCCGGACTTCGGAATCATCGGCGCCTACGGCGGCTCCCAGGGGGGGTATGCCGAAAAGCTCGCGGTCTCGGCCGCGCACCTGCTCCCCATCCCGGAGACCCTGTCTTTTGCCGATGCGGCGTCCCTGCCGCTAACCGCGCTCACCGCCTGGCACATGCTCGCGACCTTGGCCGAGCTCAAGGCGGGGGAGACCGTCGTGATCATCGGCGCCGGGGCCGGCGTCTCGGTGGCCGCGATCCAAATCGCCAAAGCTCGCGGCGCGCGCGTGATCGCGGCGTCGACCGACGCGGCCAAGCTCGAGCGCGCCAAAGCGCTCGGCGCCGACGCCGTCGTCCACCGGCCGCCCGAGGACCTCTCGCGCGCCGTGCGCAAGATCACCGCGGGTGCTATGGCCGACTGCGTCTTCGAGCATGTCGGACCCGCCGTCTTCATGGACGCGCTCAAGTGCCTGCGCCCCTCCGGCCGGCTGATCACCTGCGGCTCGACCTCCGGGCCGACGGTGGAGCTCGACATGCGCTACGTGTTCAGCCGCCAGCTCCGGATTTACGGCGCTCGTTTGGGAAGCTTGATGGAGATGCGCGCCGTCTGGTCGCTCGTCGAGGACGGACGTCTTAAGCCCGTCGTGGATCGGACCTACCCGCTCGAGCAGGCGCGGCAGGCGCATGAGCGTCTGGAGTCGCGCGGACAATTCGGCAAGGTCGTGCTCTCGCTTTAATGAACAAGACGAAGAGCGCGGACGCCGTTCCCGTCTGGCTCGTCGCGGCGGCGTTGGCGCTGCCCCTGTTGGGCCTGTGCGCCCCGCTCATCGAGATCGACGACGCCCGGTACGCCGAGGTCCCGCGCGCGATGGCAGCCTCGGGCGATTGGGTGCTGCCGAGCCTCAACGCCATGCCCTACGTGGAGAAGCCTCCGCTGTGGTATTGGCTTGGCGCCGCGTCGATTAAGATCTTCGGCGTCAGCGAAGGTGCGGCGCGCCTGCCCTTGCTGCTGCTCGCTTTGTTGGGCGGCGCGGGCGTGTTCTGGCTCGGCTCCTGGTTGTACTCGCCGCGCGTGGGGCGCACGGCGGCCTTGGCTCTGGCGACGGCGGGCTTATGGCTGTTCCTATCCCACAACATCACGCTGGATCTGCCGGTCAGCGTGTTCCTGCTCTGGACCACGGCCCTCATCCTGCGCGTGTTGGAGAAGCCCGAGGACGCGGGCTGGGCGGCTGCGGCGGCTTGGATCGCGGCGGCCCTCGCCTTCCTGAGCAAAGGGCTTATCTCCGTGCTCTTTCCTGTGTTGTGGACGATCGGCCTAGCTGTTCTTTTCCCTAAATGGCGTCGAAACGCGCTCCATTTGATCTCGCCTCTGGGCATGACGCTCGCCGTCCTGATAGCGGCTCCCTGGTTCTACGCGGTGCACCTACGCCGGCCCGACTTCCTGCGCACATTCTTCATCGAGCAGCATTTCCAGCGCTACTTGACTCCGACCTTCGGCCGCGACGCCCCGAAGTGGTACTTCCTCTTGGTATTTCCAGTGGGCCTTCTGCCCTGGACCGCTCCTTTCTTATCGGGTTTCGCGCGCGTCCTGCGCCGCCCTTTCGCCGAGCCGCGCGCGACCGCGCTCGCGGCCTGGATCGTCGGCATCGTCGCTTTCTTTTCGACCTCGCACTCCAAGCTTCCAACCTACATTTTGCCGGTCATGCCGCATGCCTGTCTGCTCGCGGCCGCAGCACTCGAGACCGGCTTGGCCGGCTGGGCGAAAAACATCAGCCGCGTCCTCGGCGCCGTTCTGCTCATGGCCGCGATCGCCGCCGTCGTCCTCTCTCCACAGCGGCTATTCGAGATTCCGCGCGAACACGTCGCCATCGCCGTGGCTTTCCTTCTAGCCCTCGCGATCGCGCAGCTATATGCGCCTTCGGCCAAGCGGCCGGCCTTCGTTCTCGGTCTCGGCGGCGTTCTGGGGGGAATGCTCGCCTTCGCCGGTCTCTCCATCGCCTCGCCGTCGATCAGCGCCAAAAACTTGGCGCTGGTCATTCGCGAAGCCGCCCGTCCGGAAGACCAGGTCTGGACCTACGACAGCTATCTGCATGGCATTCCCTTCTACGCGGGAAGACGGGTCGACAAGATGACCAACTTCATCGGCGAGTTTCATTACGCCAAGCGCGAGTCTCTTTACGCCGATCGTTTCGGCGACGATAACGCCATCATGTCTTTGCCGCGACCCGGAGGACGGACCTTCGTCGCCATGAAGACGCGCATGCGCGCTTACTTCGAAACGCTGCCAGCCAAGGGGGCGATCACGAGTTGGCGCGAGTTCGGTCCCTGGTCGCTGGCTGAAATTCGAGCCCGCTAAGGCGGCTGGCAGGAATGGGAAACCCTGCTCTACCCGGATTTTGCATTAGGTAGTATCGAGGAAAGTTATGGCATAGGCGACATATTCACCTTCGTAGCGAAGGTGAATATGTCGCAAAGAGCATAACCGGGATCAATGAAATGACTCGGATGGGTCTTCTGATTCCGCTCGGGATTCCGATCGGTCTTTTTTCGATTCTCATTCTTCCGAGGAGGGTATTGCGCAACCTCTGCGCAATACCCTAGAGGGAGAAATGAAACTAATTATTCCGACGACCCGGCGTCGAGCCCTCGGAGATATAACCTAATGAAAAATCCGAGTATAATTAAGTTATGAGAGTTATCGGGCGTCGCGTGGAAGCGCCTCTTTCGTTCTCCGCTTCAGGGGAGCTTTTGGCGCAAGGGGCTCGCTTCAACGACAATTTGCGCGGCCTCCCGACGGGCGAGGCGACCTTTATCCCCAAAGGCCTTTACCGCTTCCGGACCCATGAGGAAGCCGACGCACATGCGCAGAAATGCATGGCGGAATACATGGCGCGTGTCGCCGCCCAGCGCGAAGCCCTCCATAAACAGCCTCCGCGCGATTGATTTGATCAGGGGCCCGCGCGGGTGACGCGAGTGCGATGCCGGTCTCGGGCCGCGGCGCGGATGCGCCAACCGCGGTTGCCGGCTTCCATTATAAAAGGCTCGGGCATGAAGATCGCCGCCATAGCGGCCGAAAACATTTCGTGATCGCCGCTGGCTTCGGCGAGCTGTTCGATGGAGGCCGCGTAGGTACCGGTCCTTTCCTTGTATAACTCTTGGACGCGCGCGATCACAGCCAGGCCCTCATTGGCCTTGGACACCGCGAGGCGGTCTCGGGAGGTGGGGAGGACCCAGCCCGCATAGACCTGGTATCCGAAAAGGCCGCAGGCGGCGGCCGCGGCGGCCAGAAACAAGATCGCGCCCTGGGCCGCGCTCTTTCGGTAGCTTTCCACGACTACGGTTCCAGACAGAAAATCGTGTAAAGCCCGGTTTTCGCGATTAAATAAAGCGATGAGAAACCCGAAGCTTCCCAGAGGTGTGCCGAGCAGCCAAGTCAGCGCCCGGACCAGACTGCTCGTAAATCCCGGCGCGTTCCCGTCAACTCGCGCGACGACCCGCAGACCCATCATACGCTTGCCGACCGTGCCGCCGCTGAGGTTTCCGAACAGCTGATACGCGAAGAGCAACGTCGCCCAGGACGCGCCGACTAAAGCGAGGAGTTCCGGGGTGGGAGTCTTGGCGAGCGGCCCAAGAAGCGCCCAGACGGTAGCAGAGGCCCCGGCCGCGAAAGGAACGGCGTCCAAGAGGTAGGCCACGAAGCGGTCGCTGAAACGCGCCGCCCTCAAGTCCATGGCCGATGTCTCCACGCCTCCATTATAGGAGGCGTTCCCAACTAAATCAAGAACGCCGCGGTTCGGGCCTATTTCTGCCCTAGGTCCTTTGCCGCAATTTTTCTAGGGCGAAAGCCCCAGCTGAATTAAGGCTCGGCCGCCTATAATAACGCCAGATGAGAAACACACGCCGACTGACGCGCATACTCGCCTCCTTCCTTGTTCTCATCCTCTTCCACGCCAGCTTCTGCGCCCAGGCCTGGGCTCAGCTTTCACTCATTCGTCCGATCTCAACGCCGGTCGGCGGCTCACAAGCGGGCATAGTTCCGACCGTCTCGAACTCCGTTGAAACCCGCTCACAGCGGTTTCTCACCCTACCCACAGCCGGACTGAACACGCCGAACCAGCTGTCCGCTCCTGCCGCGACACCCCCGGCGCTGGTTTTAGAGCAACCGGCTGCCACCGCTTCAAGTCCCGCCGCAAAGGTCGCCCCTAAGGCGACGAAAACCCGCCTTAAGTCCGGCCCCCTCACCCGCCTCGTCGCGGCCAAGGCCGGCGCCATCGTCGACGGCGTCAAAAAAGACTTCACCGACAAGACCGCGGAAACCGCCACAGACGCGTTGGACACTGCGGCCGCTCCGACCTCCGCTCATGTCTCCAATCTTCAGTCCACGAAAAAGAACGCCGTCAGGACCCACGCGGCTAAGACGCCCCCGGCTCCAGAGGCCTCCGCCGCGGCCTCCGCTTCGGCCAAGAGTTCGATGCGTTGGTTCCTGGGCGGAGTTCTCGCCACTTCGGTCGGAGGCGAGATCCTAGCTCTGGCGATGCCGTTGCTCATAGCCGCTAAGCTCGGCGGTTTGGCGGCGATGGGCCAGATCGCTGTGTACACGAGCGTGGCCAGCGTCTTGGGCAAATTCCTGGGCGGATGGATCGCATCGCCAACACATTTGGGCCCAAATACGACCCTCAAAATAGCGACCGCCCTGCGCGCGCTGTCGATCCTGACGCTGGTCGTTTTTCTCCTGGGTCCGACCGCGCCGTTTATCGCCGCGGTCGCACCCCTGGCCAAGCTCGCCCTTCTGCTCAGCCAGTACCCCCTCATGACCGTGATGATCGCCTTCAGCTCTTTCAACGGCTTCGTGACCGGCCTCTCGATGACGGCACAGCAGTCGATCCCCACCACGATCCTCGGCACCGACCGCGGCACGCTCGAGCGCTTCTCGTCAATGCAGCATTATCTCGTCGAGTCCATCGGCGTCACCGGCCCCAAGGCAAGCAGCTTCATCATCCAGACTTTCGGCTTCGTGACGGCCATATTGGTTTACCCGGTCATGCTCGCCGTCGCAGTAGGGATGTACTTCGGCATCCGCACGCCCGGTTCCGAAACTCCAGATAAGACCGAGTCAAAGCCTGGCTTCCTTTCGGAATTAGGCCGCAGAATGGCCCCGATTCACCGCGTCCTGTCTCCGGTGATAAATAAGGCGAGCGCTATCTTCAAACGTGTCGCGGCCTTCATAGATCGTCTCGTACTAAAAGCCTACCTCGGCCGCTGGATCAAGGAGATGGGCGGCATCGGCAAGCTCACCGACGCCGATGAACAGACGCTGCTGACGCGCTCGACCTTGGGCTGGACCATGGCCGGCATGGTCTCATTGGCCGCCTTTCTGACTTTTCTGCTGCCAACCGCGCTCCCGGCTTATGCCGCGATGATCGTCTTCGGTGTAGCCCAGGTCATCGCCACCCAAAAACTTTACTCCCTGATCCTTAGCCGCACGAAAGACAAGGCCGAGTCGGTCAAGACCAACGCCATCGTCGGCGCGGGTTTCGGAGTAGTCACCACGATCGCGCTGATCGCGGCCGGCAAGGTGTTCGGCGCGGCGGCGACCTTCTCCTCGTTTATGACCCTCAACGTGGCGATGATTCCGCTGGCCGCCGCCGTCTTCTTCCTGCTTCGCATGATCAAGCGTACCAGCGAGGCCGGATCTCCCGCGCCGTCACCGCGCCCGACCAGCGGCTTCGGCCTGTTGCTCAAGGACCCGATGATGCGCTGGGCGTTCCTGGCCTTCGTCGCGCTGAGTCTCGCGAACCCGCTGCTTTACTCATTCGTCGCCGCGGCTTTCGGCACATTCCTCATAGGCGGCACCGGGGCAGCTGCGGTGGCCGCCGCCTCCGGCATCGCCTCATGGATTACAGCGCTGTACAGCCTCGGCGGCCTGCTCGGCGCGGTGTACATGTGGCGCGAGGCGACGCTGATCTCCAACGCGAAAAAGCCCGCGCCGGCTGAACCGAAGTAGGCCTTAAGTCCTAGACCCTCGTAGGACCTGAGGCCCTGTCGATTTTCGGTCTTTGGCGACATCCTCCCTGAGAATTCGACCGTGATCCCTCGGAGGTGTCCATGCGCTCCTCAATGGTCCTCACCCTCGCCGTCCTGTCCATCGCCCTTCCCGCCGCCGCCGCAAAGCCAAACGCCTGTGTCTCCACTGAAGAATCCGTTGAAATCGTCAACCTGGGCCCCGCAATCACAATGAGCAAAGCCGTAGCTCCCAAGCCTGAGACAATGAGCGCAAGCAGCGCAGCCGAGCTCGCCGCCATCGCCAACGTCGGACAGAAAATATGGAAGATCGTCATCGACAACAAGCCCGTCGTGGACGCCAAGACCCAATACGCGACGGCCCTTCCCAAGGGGGTCGTGGATTGGTCGGCGATGGAGGGCTGGAAGCCGGCGGTCGGGACCGTCTACCAACTCAAGTTCAAGAACGCCTTCTGCGCGACGGTCGTCGATCTGCGCTATCAAGTCCTGCGGACCGTGGGAGGCAGCTACAAGGGGAAGGGACAGTACCTGACGGCAGTCGTCATCGAGCCTCTCTTTGTCGATGTCGCCTGGGGTTACCACGTCTCGGTGGAGGCTTTGGTCGCGGACGAGAGCGTCGTCAACGTGGGCACGCACGATCAGCCCGTCGCCGCGATGACCGCCGAGCTCGCCTGGCACGTCTCCACACCGCTTAAGGACATGCAGGGCAAGAGCCTCTACTACATGCAGGGCGACGGCGTTTACCAGGAACTCGGCGGCCCCTTTCAGCGCGAGGACGCCTTCAAGACCAAGATTGCGAAGACGTTGAAGGAAACGCTACCATAGGGACCGTGAGGGTCCACAAGATCAAGCAGTTCAGCGTTTTCCTGCCGAACAAGCCCGGGGCGCTCAGCCGCCTCGGAGCCTTGTTCGCCGAAAAGGGGATCAACATCCTGGGCATCGCCTCCGAAGTCCGCGACGACTCGGGCTTGGTGAGGATCGCCCTTGAAAACGACGCCGCTGCCGCGGGAATCCTCTCGCAAGCCGGTTTTTCAAGCGTGGAGACCCATATCCTTTCGGTGGAAGTCGACGACAAGCCCGGAGAGCTGCTGCGCGTGACCGCGGCGCTGGCGGAGGGCAAGATCAATATCACGACCGTGTACGGCACTTCCGTGGCCGGAGCCAAGACCTCACGCATCCTCATCGCCGCGCAAAACATCGACAAAGCGCTCGCTGTTTTGGAAGGACTGGCTTCAGGGACCGCGGCTGGCGCCTAGACGATATGTGCCGCCTCTTCGCCTCGGTCGCTCCTCATGCCTCGTCCGCCCGCGACCTGCTGGTGGATTCGCGATTTTCCCTGCTGCGTCAGGCTGACGCCGATCCGAAAAACCAGCAGAAGGACGGCTGGGGACTGGCCTGGTTCGACGCCGACGGAGCGGCGCGCGTGACCAAGAGCGGAGGGCCCGCGACGGAGGAGCGCGCGCGCTTCTCCGAGACCGCCGACGAAGCCCGCTCCCGGATCGTGCTCGGCCATATTCGCGCGGCCTCCAACCCGCATCTAGACGACGAGCACGCCCATCCTTTCTCGGATGAGGGATGGGTTTTCGCGCACAACGGCACGCTGACGATATGGAAGGAAGTCGCCCAGGCTTTGGGGCCGCGCCGCGCACGGCTTAAAACCGAGAGCGACAGCGAGGTTTACTTTCAACAGTTTCTCAAGCATCTGGCGCTGGTCAACGATCCCTCGCGGGCCTTCGAAGCCTGCATCGCGGAAAATTGGCGCTTATGGCAATCCTGCGGGAATCTCTATCCCAAGGCCGCGACCCCCTACACCAGCCTCAACGCGATCGCTTCCGACGGCAAGGGCATGCACGCGCTGTGCCACGCTTCGCGGGCGGGGCTCAGCGCCGGGGGCGTCTGTCATCCCGATCAGCCTTGGTCGGTCATGAGCTATTCGACCCGCGACGGGCGCTTCATCCTCGCCAGCGAGGACGTCGACGGGGGGGAATGGACGCGCCTATCTCCCCCTGAAACCATCTCCGCCGTGCCCGCGGCGGCGGACGTCGCCGTGACGCGCCGCCACTTGTCCTTATCCACACCGTTAGGTCCCGTGCCGGAGGTGTCACGCTCATGAAATATTACGTCGTTACAGGCGCACTCGTCATGGCCGCATACATGGCTTGGCAGCAGTATAAGCCTCAGCCGGAATCGACGGCGCCGCCGCTGCCGCCCGCCATCTTATCCGAGCCCGCGCCCCTCATCAACGAGGCGGAACAGTCGAAGATCATCAGATCGGCCGAGGACCAGGACGCCGGCGTGCGCTGGGAGGCGGTGATCCTCCTCGACAAGATGAAATCGCCGCAGGCGATGCCGTTGATGTTCCATATGCTCGAGAAAGACTTCGACGTGCCGCTGCGGACCAAGATCGTCGAGCTGCTGGGCGAGCGCCGCTCGCCGGATGTGATCGCAGCCCTCATCGGCGCCATGAAAGACCAAGAGCCCGAGGTCCGCATCGCGGCGATACGCTCCCTCGAAAAGATCGGCGACTACTCGGTGGCGTCGGTGCTCGCCAGCGGCCCGATCCGGGATCAGGAAGAGTCGGTGCGCCTGCAGGCTCTGCGGACCCTCAACGCCCTCCAGGACAAGAAGCAGGCCGAAATCGAGGCGGCGCGCCTGAGCTACGAGCAGACCAAGCAGCAAGCCGCTCAAGAAGCCGCAAAAAAGAGGTAGCTCGTGCATCGACTCATGATGCTATTCGTCTTCATCGCAGCCGTGGCCTTTCTCCTTTGGGACAGGATGAACCCCGAGCGCGGGAACTTGGCTCCGCCTCCGCCGCCGGCGATCCTGCAGCCGCCCGCGCCCGTGTTTTCCGAGACCGAGATCAAAAAAGTGCACGCCTCCCTGCAAGACGCGGACATGACCGTTCGCTGGGCCGCCATCGAGCTTCTCTTCAACATCCGCGATCCGCAGATCGGACAGATCCTGGAGCGCCTGCTCTCCGAAGATCCCGATCCCGAATTGCGGATAAAGATCGTCGGCCTGTTTAAGGGCCACGAGGAATTAGCCCGCCTCGGCGCGCTCGTCCGGGGCCTCAACGACATCGACAAGAGCGTGCGCCTCGCGTCGCTGCAGGCGCTTGGAGACATCGGAGATCCGTCGGTCGCCACTTGGGTAACGTCCCTGCTGCGCGACGTCGAGCCGGAAGTGCGCGTCGAGGCTTTGCGCACGCTCGGCCGCTTCCAAGACAAGCGCAAGGATGACTTCAAGACGCTGGCCGAAAAATTGCGCAAGGATTACGAGGAGGCCGTTCGCCGCGCGGCCGCGCGCGGCTAGAGTCTTGCATGTTAAATTTATTTACTTATAAAATCGAAGCGTTGGAAAGTTATTAAGGAGGGCGTAATATGGAACTCACGGGCATAAAGGAAATAAACAGCAAGGTCGCCGAGGAAAGCCTTTTTATTCAAGAGCTCAAGCGCGAGATCGGCAAAGTCATCGTGGGCCAGGATGAAACCCTCGACCGCGTGCTCGCCGCACTCGTCGCCGGCGGCCATGTTCTCCTCGAGGGCGTACCCGGCTTGGCAAAGACGCTGACGATCCGGACCTTGGCGCGCTGCGTCTCCGCCTCCTTCTCCCGCATCCAATTCACGCCCGACCTTCTGCCCGCCGACTTGACGGGCACGCTGATCCTCGATCCAAAAAGCGGCGAATTCAAGCCGCGCAAAGGGCCCGTGTTCGCCAACCTCGTGCTCGCCGATGAGATCAACCGCGCGCCGGCCAAGGTGCAAAGCGCCCTGCTCGAGGCCATGCAGGAGCATCAGGTCACGATCGGACCTGAGACCCACAAGCTTCCCGAGCCGTTTCTCGTGCTCGCCACCCAGAACCCGATCGAGCAGGAAGGGACCTACCCCCTGCCCGAGGCGCAGGTCGACCGGTTCATGATGAAGATCCGTCTCGGCTATCCGACCAAGGCCGAGGAGAAGTCGATCCTCGAACGCATGGCCGGCGGCGTAACGCCAACGGTCAAGGCTGTGGCGACTCCCGAGCAGCTCGCCCGCGCCCGCGCGGTCGCCGCGAGCATCTATCTCGATGAAAAGATCAAGGACTATATCGTCGATCTCGTCTATGCCACGCGCGAGCCCGAGAAGCATCGCCTGGCCTCGCACAAGCACTTGATCGCCTACGGCGCCAGTCCGCGCGCGACTATAGCGCTGGCCCAAGCGGCCAAGGCGCATGCCTTCCTCAACGGCCGGGGCTACGTCACTCCCGAGGACGTCAAGACCATCGGCCCCGACGTCCTGCGCCATCGCGTCCTCGTCAGCTACGAAGCCGAGGCCGAGGGCGTGGACAGCGACCAGATCGTCAAGGCGCTTTTCGAGGCCGTAGAAGTTCCTTAACCGCCGATGCTTCCGCAGGATATTCTCGCCCAAGTTCGGCGGCTGGAAATCGTCACCGGCCGCCTCGTCGCGGAGAGCTTCTCCGGCGACTACCTGAGCCTGTTCAAAGGGCGGGGCATGGAGTTTTCCTCGGTGCGAGAGTACGCCGAGGGGGACGACCCGCGAGACATCGACCGCAACGTCAGCGCCCGCGCCGGCAAGCCCTTCGTGCGCCAATATGTCGAGGAGCGCGAGCTCACCGTCGTAATAGCCGTCGATCTTTCCGCCTCGCAGTCCTTCGGTTCGGCCGACCGCCTCAAGAGGGAGGCCGCGGTGGAAGTCGCCGCCGCGCTCGCCTTCGCCGCTTTCCAGAACAACGACAAGGTGGGCTTGGCGGTGTTCACCGAGAGCCTGGAGCGCTTCGTGCCTCCGCGCAAGGGCCGGCGCCACGTGCTGGCCGTCATCCGCGAGATCCTGGCCTTTGAGCCCAAGGGCAAGCGCACGGCCATCGCCCCGTCGCTTGAGCGCGTCGCGCGCATGCTCAAGCGCCGCTGCATCCTGCTCGTCGTGTCGGATTTCCGAGACACGGGCTTTGAGCGCGTCTTGAAGCTCTGCGCCCTCAAGCACGACCTCATTCCCGTCGTCATCGAGGATCCGCGCGAATCGACGCTGCCCGATATCAACGCCGTCGTCTCGGTGCTCGACCCCGAGACCGGCGCTTCGGGCGCCCTCGATCTGCGCGCCGACGCCGCGGATTTCGCTCGCGAAGAGACAAAGCGCCGCGACGAACTGTCCAAGATTTTCCGCGCCAGCGGACTTGAAGCCATACGCGTGAGCACTGATCGCCCGTCTTTGGATCCGCTGCTGGCCTTCTTCCGAAAGCGCGCGCGAAGGAGAAGCGCATGATCTCGTTGCCGTTGCTGCTCGCAATGAGCATGCCCACGCTCGCACAGCAGGGCCAATGGCAGATCTCCTATTCTTCCGTTGCCGTTCTAGCCGCCGAGACGGAAGTCGTTTACCGCGGCGCTCCCTCCAAGCTTAAAGCCGATCCGACGGCTTCAACGACAGAGAACGTCGCCGTGGTCAAAGCCGAAGAACATGACGGCGCCTGGACATGGACCATCTTACCCATGTCCACGGGAACCATTTCTTTTACGGCCCGTTATAAAACGGCGGACGGCAAAGATCTCGAAGCGGCCTCCGTTGCATTGCTCGTCAAAGAAACGAAGCTTCCCGATGGGGCCGAGATCTTGGACATCAAGCCGCCGCTCAAAGCCTGGCCGGCGTTGTGGCCGTGGATTCTGGCCGCGGCGCTCGGCTACGCCGCTTGGCGCGCCTGGAAGCATTGGAAGCAGCGCCCTCTCGGGCCCGACGGCAAACCGATCCAACTCGAGCCGCCGCTGCCGCCGGAGACCATCGCCGCCGAAGCCGTCACGGCGCTGCTGGCCTCCGGCCTTTGGGAAAGCGACCAGGCCGCCTACTACCTGCGTTTGACCGAGATCCTGCGCGTCTACTTGGAAGCCCGCTACAATCAGCCCGTCACGGCGATGACCAGCGTGGAGGTCGCGCGATTAGTCAAGATGCACGCCCATGACCTGCGCGTGGGCGGCTCGGTGCGCGAGCTGCTCAACCGCGCCGACCTCGTCAAGTTCGCGCGCGCCATGTCCGCCCCGGACGAGGGCCGGCGCGACGCGGAGCTGGCCCTGAGCGTGATCAAAGACACCACGCCCCGCGATCCCGCGCACCCCAAGGAGCCGCGATGAGATTCCTCGAGCCCTGGGCTCTCCTGCTTCTTATCCCGGCCGTGCTGGCGGCCGCGGCCGCGGCGTGGCGTCCCGGCGGGGGAAAGCTCGGCCTGCCCGCGGGAGAATTCCTGAGAGGACGAGCGCCCTCCGCGCGCGCGCGCGCCGCGCGCCTGGTCTCGCCTCTGCTGCAGGGACTCGCTCTTTGCCTCATCGCGGCCGCGCTGGCCCGCCCGCAGAAGATCATCAAGTTCGCGGGCGGCGCCGGAGAAGGCATCGACATCATGCTCGCCGTCGACAGCTCCATGTCGATGAAGGCGGTCGACTTCAAGCCCACGCGCATCGACGCCGCCAAGGAGACCGCGCGCCGCTTCGTGCAGGGGCGCGCCCAGGACCGCATCGGCCTGGTGACCTTCGGCGGAGCCTCGTTGCTCGCCTGCCCGCTCACGCTCGATTACGACGCGCTGCTCGGCCGTCTCGAGGAGCTTGAGGCGGGCATGACCCACGCCGACGGCACCGCCATCGGCGACGGCCTGGCCTCGGCGATCTCGCGCCTCAAGGACTCCTCCGCCAAGAGCAAGGTCATCATTCTTCTCACCGACGGCCGGAGCAACACCGGCGTGGTCGATCCCCTGACCGCGGCCAAGGCCGCCGTCGCCTACGGCATCAAGATCTACGCGATCGGCACGGCCGGCAAAGGCGACTCGTCGATGACGATCGACGACCCGCGCTATGGACGCGTGAACGTCCCGGTCCAGGACGATCTCGATGAGGAGCTTCTCGCCCAGTTGGCGGGGCTGACCGAGGGCAAGTCCTTCCGCGCTCAAAGCGGCTCCGAGCTCAAGAAGATCTTCACCGCGATCGACCGCCTGGAGAAGTCGAAAGTATCCCTGCCGAAGATGGCCGCGATCGGCGACCTCCACGCGTGGCCGTTGCTGGCCGCGGCGCTGCTTCTCCTCCTTGAGTCGGCGCTGTCGGCCGGCCCGCTGCTGAGGTGGCCCTGATGTTCCGCTCTCCGCTATGGCTCGCCGCCGCGGTCCCAGCACTTCTCGCGGCCTGGGCGCTGGCCGCTTGGTCTCAAATCCGGCGCAAGCGCGTGACCGACGCCATGGGCCGCGCGGCCACGCTGATTCGCTCGGCCGATCCATCCCCGGCCAGGCGCGCGGCGCGCGCGCGCCTGCGACTGGGGGCCCTTGCCATGATCTTTCTATCCCTCGCCGGGCCCCAGTTCGGCGTCGAACTCGTGGAGACACGCTCGGACGTACGCCAGGCCGTGATCGCCGTCGACGTGTCGCTGTCGATGATGGCGCAGGACATCAAGCCCAATCGCCTCGAACGCGCGAAGGCCTCGCTGTCCTTGCTCATCGATCAGCTTAAGGACGAGCGCGTCGGCGTCGTGGCCTTCGCGGGCGAGGCGCAGATCATCTGTCCGCTGACGCTCGATACCGACGCGGCCAAGGAATTGCTCGGCGCTCTCGAGGTCGGCGCGGTGCCCACTCCCGGCACCTCGGTGGGGGCCGCTCTGCGCACCGCGACCGCGATGCTCGGCCGCTATCCCGGCGGCAAAGCCGTAATCCTTCTAACCGATGGCGAGGACCATCGATCCAAACCCTTGGAGGCGGCGAAGGAGGCCGCGGCGTCGGGCGTGCGCGTCTTCACCGTGGGCATCGGCACGCCCGAGGGCGAGCCGATCCCGAGCGAAGCCGGCGTCTATCATAAGGACGGCAAAGGCTCCACGGTCGTCAGCCGCCTCGATGAAAGCACCCTGGGCCAGATCGCTCGCGAAACCGGCGGCGCCTATTATCGGACCACCCCGGGCACCGATGAGATCGCCGATATCGCCAAGCGTGTCAGGGAGCTTGACGCGGCCAACGGGGTGTCCGGCTCAGCCAATCTCTGGCGCGACCGCTACGCCTGGCCCGCCGCCATCGCTTTTATCCTGCTCCTGCTCGAATTGTCGCTTCCCGCTTGGTCAAGCTTCGCCGCCGCCGGCGTCCTCTTGGCCTTGTTCGCCGTTCCCGCTCATCCGGCCACGGCTGAAGCGGACCTTCGCGCCGGAAATCGTCTCTACGCCAAAGAGCTCTACGAGCAGGCGCTCCAACGCTACGGCCGCGTCGCCGCGAGCCGGCCCAAGGATTCGCGCCCCGCATTCAACGCGGGGGACGCTCTCTACCGGATGGACCGCACCGATGACGCGGCTGCCATGTTCGAGACCGCGGCGGGCAACAAGAACAGCCCGCCCGCGGCCCGCGCGGCCGCTCTCTACAATCTAGGCAACGCGCGCTACAAGGGCGGCGATTACTCGGGTGCGGCCTCCGCCTACCGAGGAGCGCTGGCACTCGCACCCTCCGACGCGGCCACGCGCCACAACTTGGCCGTGGCGCTTGACCGGCAGAAGAACCCTCCTAAGCAGCAGGATAAAAAGAATCAAAAGAAAAACGATCCGAACAAGCCACAGGACAAAAAGGACAAGCCCAGCGGCGGCGGGGGAGACAAGGAGAAGGGCGACCAAGAAAAAAATCCCCCGCGCACGCGCCCGCAGGATTCTCTGACCAAGGAAGAGGCCGAGCGCGTCCTGCGCGCGGTCGGTGAACGCGAAAAGCAGGCCCAGCGCCAAGCCCAAGAAGGGCGCAAGCAGCGCGCCGCTGCCCCGCCCCAGTCTCCGACCGGAGAAGACTGGTGAAGACGGCGGTGCTCGTCGTTTGCTCGCTCCTGGCGGCCGCGACGGCCGGCGCCGAGAACCTCGGCGTTTCCGCGACCGTCAGCAACACCCGCGCCGCACTCGGCGACCAGATCGCCCTCTCGGTGGAGATCACCGGCTCCGGTTCCGCCGTCCCCAAATTGCCGCCCATCGCGGACGTCGAGATCTATGAGTCGGGCCGCAGCCAAAGCATGATGATCCGCAACGGCAGCATGACCACGAGCGTCACCTACACATACGTGTTGGCCCCTCGGAAGGCCGGCAAGTTTCGAGTGCCCCCCATCGAAGTGCCGGGTGCCGCACCCACCGAGCCGATCGACATCGAGGTTCTGGCCGCCGGCGCGGCCGCCCCCGCCCCTCGCCCGACCGCAAATCCAAGCCCCGCCCCGCGTCCCGGCGAGCAAGCGCCCGCCGTCTTCGTCACCGCCGCTCTCCAAAAAAAACGCGTCTTCGTCAACGAGCAGGTGACTCTCGTGGTGCGCTTCCTCACCGCCGTGCCCTTGCTCGGTCAGCCGCGATACGACGCTCCCAAGCTCGTCGGACTGCTGTCCGAAAATATGGGCTCCGAGGGACAGGGCACGACCGTCATCGGCGGGCACACTTACAATTACTCCGAAATAAAATCCGCGCTGTTCCCGGTTCAGGCCGGCCACGCGAGCGTCGGTCAAGCGATCGTCACCGTCCAAGTGCCGCGCCGGCAGGCGACCACCGGCGACGATTTCTTCGACCGCTTCTTCGGAATGTCCTCGCCCGAGACACGGCGCTTGACGAGCGACCCGCTCGATCTCCAGGTCGACCCGCTGCCGCCGGGCAAGGCGGAGGATTTCTCGGGCGTGGTGGGACGCTTGACCATCGAGACGTCGCTTGACCGCACGCAAGTCAAGGCTGGGGAAGCGGTAAACCTGGTCGTCAGCGTCCGCGGCGTCGGCAATATAAAATCCCTTCCCGAACCCAAGCGCCCGGATCTTCCCTCGGCGCGCTTCTTCAACTCCGAAAGCTCCTTTACGCTCGACCGCGTCGGCGACAAGGTGGGGGGAACAAAGACTTTCCGGACCGTGCTCGTCCCGCGGGTCTCCGGTCCGCTTGAGATTCCTCCCCTGACGCTGTCCTTCTTCGACGACGAGAAACGCGCTTATGTCCAGATCAAGAGCGCTCCTCTGCGCGTCCAAGTGCTCCCCGGCGACCCGAACGCCGCCCGGCCCGTCATCGGCCCCGGCGGAAATACGTCCGCTCCGGGAGTGACGGCGGTCGCCGAAGACATCGCCTACCTCAAGCCGCCGCAAGGCCATTCCCGCCTCGGCGACGCGCTCGCCGCCTTCGGCGCGCCCGGGCCGCACCACGCGCCGCCTTTCGTCTTCTTCTTCGCCGTCGTTTTATACGATTGGCGCCGACGCCGTCTCCTCTCGGATCCCCGGGCGCGGCGCGCGCGCGAAGCCCGCGCCGCGGC
>JAYVZL010000019.1:0-16720 GCA_043783505.1 Elusimicrobiota bacterium | reverse complement strand
ACTGCGGCGAAGAGGCCCTGGAGATCACCGAGAAGCTGGTGCGCTCCTCGGCCATCGACGTGATCGTCATCGACTCCGTCGCCGCCTTGGTCCCCAAGGCCGAGATCGAAGGCGAGATGGGTGACAGCCACATGGGCCTGCAGGCCCGGCTCATGTCCCAGGCCCTCCGGAAGCTGACCGCGGTCGTGGCCCAAAGCCATACCACTCTGATCTTCATCAACCAGATCCGCAATAAGATCGGCGTCATGTTCGGCAACCCTGAGACGACGACCGGCGGCCTGGCCCTGAAGTTCTACGCCACCCTGCGCCTGGAAATCCGCCGCATCGAGAACATAAAGGAAGGCGACGTGGTCGTCGGCGCGCGCGCACGGGTCAAGATCGTCAAGAACAAGGTCGCCCCGCCCTACCGCACGGCGGAGTTCGAGATGATCCACGGCTTCGGCGTCTCGCGCGAGGGCTGTCTCGTCGACCTAGGGGTCGAGGGCGGCATAGTCGAGAAGGCCGGCTCGTGGTTCATGTACGACGGCGAGCGCTTGGGCCAGGGTCGCGAGAACGCGAAGGCGTATCTCAAGCACCACACGGCGGTCGCCGAGAAGCTCGAGAAGGCGCTGCGCGACAAGTACTTGGTTCTGCCGGTCGAGCCGGGGACTAAGCCGGAGACGGACGAGACGGATGCTTCGGCCGCGAAAGCCGAAGTTAAGATCCCGGCCAAGTCGAAAGCTTGATCGTTGGACGCTGAAAAGAGCCGCCGCTCCCTTTTGGGGGGCGGCGGTCTCTTTTTTGCGTAGAATAGCGATGTGCACGAGAAGGACGCTGCCGCGCGTCTAGAGGAATACGTCCGCTACCTGAGCCTGGAGCGGGGACTTTCGCCGCGCTCGGTCTCCTCCTACCGATCGGATATCGGCCGCTTCTTTGCTTGGGCGCGTGAGCAAAAGCTCGACACTGAAAAAACTCAACGTACCAACCTCGACGATTTTCTCTGGGCGGAGCGCGAGCGGGGGCTTAAGCCAGCTTCCTTGTTTCGGAAGGTGGAATCTCTAAAGTCCTATTTCGCCTTCGAAACCCTCGAGGATCGTCTGACGGAAAGCCCGGCGGAAACTTTGCGTTCGCCGCGCATTCCGGCGCGACTGCCCAAGTTTCTCACCCGCGAGGAGGCGGCGCGCCTACTGAGCGCCCCGGGCGGAGACTCCTATGAGGACGTGCGGGACCGGGCCATGCTCGAGCTTCTGTACGCCTCGGGCTTGCGCGTCACCGAGTTGGTCTCGCTTAAGCCCGAATCCGCCAACCTTCAAGATGGCTGGGTGCGCGTGCTGGGCAAAGGGAATAAGGAACGACTGGTTCCAGTACACGCGCGGGCGCTTGCCTGCCTGCGGGTCTATCTGTCGGAACGCGAGAAGCGTTTTAAGAATCCGTCCGCCGAATTGTTTCTAGGACGCTCGGGCCGGCGGTTGTCGCGGATTCAGTTTTGGCGGCGATTGCGCGAGCTGGGGACGCGAGCCGGCATTAAAACGCGACTGCACCCGCACTTGTTGCGCCACACCTTCGCGACCCATCTTCTCCAGGGCGGCGCGGATCTGCGCTCGGTCCAGGAAATGCTCGGCCACGCCGACCTGGCCACCACTCAGATTTACACGCACCTCGACGTCTCCGCGCTCAAGGCCGCCCATGCCAAACATCACCCTCGCGGATAAGCAAAAGGCAGGCTACAATATGGCCATGGTGCGATTTGCCTTTATTGTGTGCATGGCCGGCACGTTCGCTGCCGCAACTGAAGTTAAAAAGCCCGCCGGTCCCGATGAGAAGACGAAGATCAAAATCGTGGAGTACATGTTCAAGACCCCCCTCGATCAGGCTTCTCCGGCCGTCGTGGGGCCTTTTTTAGAGCTCGACGCGGAGACTCTTCCTAAGGGGCTTCGGGCGAAGGCGCGGGCCAAGCAGCTCGACGTCCGCACGCTCTTCAAGCTTCATGACACCAAGAAGAAGGGGAGCGTTATTCCTGTCTTGGAGGGCTGCACGGCGTCTTCATTTGTAAAGCCGATGAAAGAAATCCCCGCTTATCAGATGGCTGGATACCAAGAAATCACCGAAGACGAGGAAAAAGGCGTGATGGAGCGCACTCTATGCAAAGAAGTTGATCTCGGCTGTCATTTTTCGCTGATCGTTTTTACCGACCCCGACCCGAAAATACCCCGACGCCTATTCATGCACGGCAACGACCCGATGATGACCATGGTCGCCGCCACCCGGGCCAAGTCGAAAGCCTCTATCGGCGGCAACGGCTACTTCGGGATCGGCGGCGTCAGCTGCATGCACTAAGACATTTTTTCGACGACCATCGCCCCGCCCATCCCGCCGCCCGCGCAAGCGGCCAGCATTCCTTTCCGGCTCTTCGGGTTGTTCTTGAGCGCGTGGATGAGGTTGAGCATCAGGCGCGCCCCGGTCGCCCCCAGAGGATGGCCCACGGCGATCGAGCCGCCGTTGGGGTTGAGGGCGCCGGACTTATACTTGGCCGCCCAGTCGTGCCCGAACTTGGTCTGGCCGAGCTTGAAGATCGACAGCACGGTGGCGGCGAAGGGCTCGTGCAGCTCGATCTGGTCAAGCTCCTCGAACTTGATGCCGGCGCGCTGAAGCGCTACGGGAGCGGCCAGCGCGGGCGAGACGCCCATGTGCGCGGGGTTGTTGCCGACGAACCCCCAGCCCTTGATCTCGGCTAAAACCTCGAGCCCCAGCTCTTTTGCCTTGGCGGCGGTCGTGACGATGACGGCGGCCGCACCGTCGGAGCGGCCGCAGGAGTTGAACAGGGTCACCGAGCCCTTCATCCCATCTTGATAGGTCTTACCCTCGATGAATTGGCCGTAATTCCGGTAAAAGTCCTTGAGCGAATAGACGGAGTTATCGAACAAAGGGGAGGCTTTGGCGAACATCTGCGGCTTTTCGACGAGATCCTCGCGCAGATGGGGGTACTCGTCTTTTTCCAGCACGACCTGCCCGTTGCGGACCACCGGCACGACATGGGAGGCGAAGAAGCCCGACTTCCAACCGGCCAGGCAGCGCCGGAAGCTCTCGCGCGCGTACTCGTCCTGCTCCGCGCGGCCGACGTCGTACATCTGCGCGGCGACCTCGGCGGTGCCGGCCATGTTGATGTTCTTGACGGGATCGTTGAGGCCCTGCTCCATGGCGTCGACGACGGTGACGTCGGGAGAAGTGAGCAGCTCGGCCCACTTCTCCTTGACGACGGAGATGGAGCGCAGAGGCTTGGAGGCGCGGCTGCCATCGATGGAATAAGGCAGGCGCGACATGACCTCTACGCCGCCGGCGACATAAACTTCGCCCTCTCCGGCCAGGATGAAGCGGCAGGCCGCCGAGATCGCCTCGATGGAGGACACGCAGTTGTTCTGCACCGTGACCGCCTGGACCGTCTCGGGCAGGCCGACGCGCAGGGCGGCCACGCGCGCGATGTTGGGGGCCGAGAAGCTTTGGCCGACCCAGCCCACGAGCAGGCCGTCGACGGCGCTTTTGGATAGCTTGGCGCCGGAAAATGTCGCTTCGAGGGCGTCGACCATCAGGTCCTCGGGCTTGAGGGCGGATAATGAGCGGGAAATGTGGCCGATCGGCGTTCTAGCCCCGCCGGCGATGACGATGATCTTGGTTTGAGCGTTCATGTTGTATCCTCTCGCTAATGAGTGCCCGCGACAATCATATAATAGCAGACTCTTGAAGCGTCTCGTTTTCGTCGCCAGCCACGTCGGCTATCCCATGGACCGCACCCCCCTCGGGGGCGGGGCGATGGTGGGCCTGCAGTTGGTCCGCCATTGGCGTACGGACGCGTCCTGGTCGTTGACGGTGCTCGGCTCCGGTCCCGACAGCCCCGTAGCGGACTGCGACTATCATCGTTTAGCTGGTCCTGAGGAGGGCTTGGTGGATTTAGGCGAGCTCGATTACGCCCGCTTCTGCCGGAACTTCGAGACCGCGACGACCCAGTGGATTCTCTCGCGTAAGGCCGATTTCCCGCCGAAGGAAACCGTCGTGGTGGTCAACGATGTCTCCGAAGGACCGACCCTCGAGGAGCTGAAGGCCTGCGGCTACCAGATCGTCTCGATCTGGCACGTGGACGTCGTCGACTATTTCAACAAGCTCTACCTGCGCCGCATCGTCGCCCCGGAGAAGCTCACCCGTCTCCACGAGCGCATGCGCTCCATCGGCGTCGATTGGATCCTGCCCGACATGCTCAATCTCGTCTTCGAGAAGCAGCGCGAGACCGTCTATCACTCCAGCCGCATGATCGTCCCCTCCCGCGCAATGGCCGACACGTTGATGCGATGTTATGGCGATCTTATCGGTTACGAAGAACTTTCCCGCCGCATCGCGATCGTGCCGTGGGGCGTGTGGGCGGACCCGCCGGGACCGGCTGATGAGAACCGCGCCGCGGAGCTGCGCGAGTACCATGAGATCGGAGCGGACACGACCGTGCTCATGACGCTCTCGCGAATTTCCCCGGAGAAGGGCCTGCATCTTCTGCTGGAGGGGCTGCGTCTTCTCGAACTCAACGGACGCTTGTCGGGCAAAGACCTCCGTTTGTTCATCTGCGGCGAGCCCGCTTTCATGATGGGCCAGGCCTATGGGCGCCAAGTCCGGCTGGCCGCCGCCAAGCTCAAAGAGGTCAAGGTGATCTTCCCGGGGTATCTTGACGGAGCGGCCAAGCGCGCGTACTTCCGGTTGGGCGATCTATTCATCTCGCCCTCGATCCATGAAAGCTACGGATTAAACGTCGTCGAGGCCATGAGCGCCGGCCTTCCCGTCTTGGCCAGCGACCATTATGGAGTGCGCGACACTTTGCCCTCCGAGGCCGGGCGCCTGGTCCATTATCCGACGCCGAAGAAGGCGCCGGCCTTGCTGGCGTCCGCGCTGCTCGAGATGATCGCCGACCGAGACAAGCTTAAGACGATGGGCAAAGCCGCGTGCGTCGCGGCCCAGGGCATGCCGTTCTCTTCCGCGGCCGAATCCGTGCGCACGGCCGCTCTGGGGCTGATCCAATGAAGCCCGGCCTGCGCGTGGGCATGACCGTCGATCTTCCGGCGAAAGTCGAGAAGCACATGAAGCCTCATTTGGAGGGCTTGGTGCGCCACCCGCTGTACGCGACCTGGGCCATGGTCTATCATATGGAGACCGCGGCGCGCATGCTGCTGGCCCCCTATCTCGACGGCAGCGAGGAAGCCGTCGGCGGTGCGGTGCTGGTCAAGCACCTGCGCCCGGCGCGCATCGGCGCGCCCCTGCACGTGTTCGCCAAGTTGGTGCGCGTGCGCGGCAGCCGGATATTCGCGCGTACCGAGGTCCACAGCCGCGGCCGCAAGATCGGAGAGGGTTCCGTGCTCCAGGTCGTGATGAGCCGCGCGCGTTTCGTCAAGCTTTTGCGGGAGGCCCGCTGATGGACGGTTATAAAGTGGTCGCCGAGGTCGCGGTGCGCTTTTCGGACACCGACGGTTTAGGCCACGTCAACAACGCCAACTACCTGAGCTTTCTCGAGGAAGCGCGCATCGATTATCTGCACCGGGTCTTGGGACGTCTCAAGCTCGAGGATTTCGGCGTCATCATCGCGCGCATCGAGATCGACTATAAAAGCCCCGTCTTCCATTATGAGACGCTACTAGTCGGCTGCCGCGTGACGGAGATCGGAGGTGCCAGCGTCAAGATGGAGTATCGTCTAGAGGACAAGGCGACCGGCCGGCTGGCGGCCGAAGCGAAATCGGTGATGGTGACCTTCGACTACGCCCTCAAGCGCCCCACGCGCGTCAGCGTAGAATGGCGGACGAAGATGGAGGAATTCGATGGGATCTCGTGAGGTCGTGGCCGTCGCGGCCGTGCGCACGGCGGTCGGCCGATTGGGAGGAAGCCTTGCCGGAGTTCGTCCGGACGACTTGGCCGGGCACGTGATCGCGGCACTTCTGAAGAATGCGGCCGGGCTTGATCCCGCGGAGATCGCGGATTGCTACCTCGGCTGCGCCAACCAGGCCGGCGAGGACAATCGCAACATCGCGCGCATGGCCGCGCTGTTGGCCGGCCTGCCGCACTCGGTGCCGGGCTGCACCGTCAACCGCTTGTGCGCCTCGGGACTTGAGGCGATCAATTCCGGAGCGCGCGCTATCCTCGCCGGCGAAGGCGACGTCTATGTCGCCGGCGGCGTGGAAAGCATGAGCCGCGCTCCGTATTCTCTTCCAAAGGCCGAGGCGGGCTACGCGTTCGGCAACCTGACCGCCTACGACACGGCGCTGGGCTGGCGCTACCCCAATAAGCGCTTGGCCGAGATGTTTCCGCTTGAGAGCATGGGCGAGACCGCCGACAACGTCGCGATGAAATATAAGGTGACGCGGACCGATCAAGACGCCTTCGCTCTCGAAAGCCATCGCCGCGCGGCCAAAGCCCGGGACACGGTGTTCTCCGAGGAGATCATTCCGATCTCCGTGCCTCAGAAAAAAGGGCCCGCTCTCGACTACGTCCGCGACGAGACGGTGCGGGAAGACACGAGCCTCGAAAAATTGGCGGCGCTCAAGCCGGCCTTCCGCAAAGATGGCAGCGTCACGGCGGGAAACTCGTCGACATTAAACGACGGCGCCTCGGCGATTTTGTTGATGGAAGCCAAAAAAGCCTCGGCACTGGGCCTCATGCCGTTTGCGCGTTGGGTCGGCTCGGCCTCGGCTGGCGTGGAGCCGTCCTACATGGGCGTCGGTCCGGTGCCCGCCATTCAAAAACTTCTCGGCCGTTTGGGCTGGAAGACAACGAATCTAGACCTCATCGAGATCAACGAGGCGTTCGCAGCCCAGTCGCTCGCCTGCCAACGCGAGCTAGGTCTCGACGGCTCGAAGCTGAACGTCAACGGCGGGGCGATCGCCCTTGGTCATCCTCTTGGGTCTTCGGGCTGCCGCATCACGGTGACTTTGCTTCATGAGATGCGCCGGCGCAAGGCCAAGCGGGGGCTGACGGCTTTGTGCGTGGGCGTGGGCCAGGGCTTGGCGACGGCGTGGGAAGCTGTTTAGTCCGGGCCCGAGGGGCCCGGCACGAATGCGGTTGAGGAAAGGCTTACAGCAGTCAGTCTTTGCGGCGATCAACGATGTAAGCTGAACCGGGCTTGGTCTTGGCGGCTTTCTTGAGTTCGGCGCCGAGATGAGCGATCTGCGCGAAGCCCGCGAGTTTTCGCGTGCCGTTGTGGCAGATGCCGATGGCGACAGATAGCAGGGGGAACTCTCTTTTGTTGCCTTGCCGGTCCAGCGCGATGATGGAGCCGCGCTCGCGATCCTCCTTCTTATAGAAAGAAGGCACCATGGCGTCGAAGTCGGCGCAAATTTTTTGGGCGAGGCTCTCCATTTTGTCGGGCGTGGAGAGAACGATGAAGTCGTCGCCGCCGATGTGGCCGACGAATTCGGCTCCGGCGTCGCCGCGCAGTTTCTCGACGAGCACGCGCGCCAGGGCTTTGAGCGCCTTGTCGCCCTCTTCGTAACCGTAGGCGTCGTTGTAGGACTTGAATTGATTGAGGTCCACGTACAGCACCGCCAGCGGCCGGCCTTCGCGGACGGCGCGCTCCACGCGCGACTCGATGGAGAGATTTCCCGGCAGCTTCGTTAGGGGGTTGGCGTCGAGGCCTTGCCTGCTGCGCTTGAGGATCATCCGTATGCGGGCGAGAAGTTCGCGGACGTCGACGGGCTTGGTGATGAAGTCGTCGGCGCCGAGATCGAGACCGGTGACTTTGTTGTCGTGCGCGTCGGACGCAGAGAGGATGATGATGGGAAGGTTCTCGAGCAGAGGATCGTCGCGCAGCGCGCGGCAAACCTCGAATCCGTCCATGCGCGGCATCTTGAGATCGAGCACGGCTATGTCGGGAGGCGCGGCCCGGATGGCCTCCAGGGCGGCCTGTCCGTCGCCGACCGCGGTGACGTCAAAGCCTTCCCGCTCCAGGGTTTCCTTCAGCGCCTGAAGCAAGTCGGGCAGGTCGTCGGCGATCAAAATGCTCGCGCGACCGCGCTCGAGATCGGGGCCGTTCATTCTTTGAGGATAGCCCATTTATCCCGAAATTGACAGGTGGGCGGAGAATTCGTACAATGGGCCGTCGTCGCCGAGAATGTCCGCCGAAACCGAGAAGTCAGAGAAGGCAGCGCAGGCCAGTCGAAGCGCTTGGGCTATGGCCCTCGGAGGCGGTTCCGAGTTTGTGGGCTACACGCTCGCGGGATTTTTCGCGGGACAGTGGCTCGATGGGAAACTTGGATCCGCGCCGTGGGGAGCTCTCATCGCGTCGATGACGGGAATCACTCTTGGGCTTTACCGCTTCGTCCGAGCCTTCATCCGTCCTCAAAACGGCCCTCAGGGCCGGGGCTGAAGGCGCGGGCGTAGGACTGTTTGGAATCGCGGCCGCCGTCGCGGTTTTTCGCGAGGCGGAGATGGCGTCTGGGGTCGTTCTCGGCGTGGCGACGGCGTGGCTCGTCTCGTCGGTGAGCGTCGGTTGGTTGTTGTGGGGTCGTGAGCGTTCCATGAAGGCGTTTTGGTGGGCTTTCGGCGGCGGGATGATGCTGCGCGCCGCGGGACTTGCGGGCCTCATGGTCTTGACGTGGATGCGAGAGGACGTTTCGGCGGAGACGCTGTTGTTGTCGTATGTATTCGGCGTGCTTGCGATGTTGTTGACGATGGAGACTCGGTACCTGAAGGCGCGATGAATTTCGAACACATTCTAGAGCATCACTTGATGGACCACCGCTTCCGGCATTTTCTCGTCGGCGGGATTGATCTCGGTCTATCCAATCACCTCGTGATGCTGTGGGTCGTCACAGCACTCATCACGGCCGTGCTGTCTTTCGCGGCGCGGTCCAACTCGGGCTTGGGCCGCGTCCTGCGCGGCGGGGTCGAGGCGATCGTTTTCTTCCTTCGCGACGACGTGCTCGGGCCGATCTTCGGCCATCATACCGGCGCCTACCTGCCCTACTTTTTGACCCTTTTCTTTTTTATCCTGACCTGCAATCTCGTCGGCTTGATCCCCGGGGCGCACGCGATCACGGCGAACATCACGGTCACCGCCGCGCTTGCGACCTGCACCTTCCTGATGATCCAACTCGCGGGCATCATGGAGCAGGGCCCGGTTTCCTACGTGGTGCACATCGTTCCCGGCGGCGTGCCGCTGGCTCTGTGGCCGGTGCTTTTCGCCATCGAGATTTTCGGGATGTTCGCCAAGTGCATCTCGCTGTCGATCCGGCTTTTCGCCAACATCATCGCCGGCCACATAGTCTCTCTCGCCTTTTTGTCCCTGATCTTTATTTTCGCCGAGGCCAGCAAAGTCGTCGGTTTGGCCGTGGCTCCGGCGGCCGTCGGGCTCGCTTTGTTCGTCTATACGATGGATGTTCTGGTGGCGTTTCTCCAGGCGTACATCTTCACGATGTTGACCGCCCTGTTCGTGGGCGGAGCCGTTCACCCGCACTAAGCGGAGGTCGCACCCCGGCGGTCATTGGACAGCCGGGAATAAGTCGTCAAGGGGTTAACATGAACATTGGAATCGCGTATCTGGGCGTGTTTATCGGCGCCGGACTCTGCTTGATCGGCGGCGCCTACGGAATCTCGAAGCTCGCCAGCGCCGCCCTCGAGGGCGCCGCCCGCCAGCCTGAGGCGTCCGGGTCGCTGCAGACGATGATGATCATTCCCGCCGCGATGATCGAGGGTCTTGGTCTTCTGGCCCTCGTGATCGCGTTCCTCGCGGTCGGCGCGCTCAATAAGAGCGTGGCCTCCGCGGGCTCTGCGACCGCCGAACACGCGGCCGCGGCGACGCACTAAAACGCACGGTTTCCCGGACGGCGGGCGCTCGCCTTCCGGGAGCCGTAATTTTCAAAAGCATTTAACGCTCGGAGCAATCGGACATGGATAAGCTTCTTAATCCGGATACGGGACTGATGATCTGGACTATCATCACGTTCTTCTGTCTCGTCGCCATTCTCAAGATGTTCGCCTGGGGCCCGATGCTCAAGGCCATCGACGATCGTGAGGCGCGTCTCAAGGCCGATCGCGACGGCGCCGAGAAGGCGCGCTCCGAGGCGGAGCGCATCCAGCGGGAGCTTGAAGCGCAGATGGCTGGGGTGCAGGTCAAGAGCAAGGAGCTGCTCGCTGCGGCCGCCAAGGACGGCGAGGCCCTGCGCGCCCGGCTTAAGGCCGAGGCCGAGGCCGACGCCCTGGCGATCAAGCAAAAGACGACCGCCGAGCTCGCGGCCGAGAAGGACAGGCTCGTCGGCGACCTGCGCAAGGAAGTCGCGCAGATCTCCGTGCTGGCGGCCGAGAAGCTGATGCGTAAATCGGTCGACGCGGGCGTGCAGAAGAGCGTGCTCGACGGATTTTTCAAGGATCTCGACGCCGCAAAGAAGGCGGGGAGCAACTAAATGCAGGCCTCCGACCGCGTCCTGGCCGGCCGCTACGCCGCGGCCTTGTTCCAGGCGGCGGCCGCCAAGAGCGAGGAGCAAAAGGTCCAGGCGGACCTGGGCTCCGCGCACAAGCTGCTACTCGACGAGATGAGCGCGCTGCGCCATCCGCGCGTGCCACCGGCGAGCAAGAAGAAGCTTCTGGCCGACGCTCTGGGCGGCAAGGTGGGCGCTACGACCTTGCGCTTTCTCGAGCTTCTCGTGGATAAGAAGCGCTTCGATTTGATGGTGATGGTCGCCTCCAACTACGCGCGGCTTGCCGCGGACAAGCGCGGCGCCGCGAAAGCGATCGTGCGCTCCGCGACGCAGCTTTCGCCCGAGGCGCAGAAGACCCTGGCGGCGAAGCTGAAGATTTTCGTCGGTAAAGACATAGAACTTGACGTCAAAGAGGACTCGGAACTGATCGGCGGCGTCACCGTCAAGATCGGCGACTGGGTCCTTGATTCCAGCCTGCGCGGACAACTGCGCCGGATGCGGGAGAGCATCGACTATCATGGCCATTAGACCAGAAGAAATCACCGCCGTCATCAAGAAGCAGATCGAGGGCTTCGCGGGCTCCACCGAGCTCAAGGAAGAAGGCTCCGTCCTTCAGGTCGGAGACGGCATCGCCCGTGTATACGGGCTTGAAAACGCCATGTCCGGGGAGCTTCTCGAGTTGCCCAACGGCGTCATGGGCATGGTGCTCAACCTCGAGAAGGAAAACGTGGGTTGCGTGCTGTTCGGCTCCGACACTCTCGTCAAGGAAGGCGACCCCGTTCGCCGCACCGGCAAGATCGCGCAGGTGCCCGTGGGCGAAGCGATGATCGGCCGCGTGGTGGACGCGCTCGGCCGTCCGATCGACGGCAAAGGACTTATTAAGACAAGCAAGTTTCGTGCGATTGATATCGTCGCTCCCGGCGTCATGGAGCGCGCGCCCGTCGTCGAGCCCCTTCAGACCGGAGTCAAAGCCGTCGACGCGATGATCCCCATCGGCCGCGGTCAGCGCGAGCTCATCATCGGCGACCGCCAGACCGGCAAGACCGCTATCGCCATCGACACGATCATCAACCAGAAAGATCAGGCTAATCGCCCGATCTGCATCTACGTGGCCGTCGGCCAGAAGCAGTCCACGGTCGCGGCGGTCGTGCAGACCCTGCAGGACGCGGGCGCGATGGAGTACACGATCGTCGTCTCGGCCGGCGCCTCCGAACCCGCGCCTATGCTTTACATCGCGCCCTACACGGGCTGCTCGATCGGCGAGGAGTTCCTGTGGCAGGGCAAGCATGTGCTCGTGATCTACGACGATCTCTCCAAGCACGCCGCGGCTTACCGCCAGCTCTCCCTGCTGCTGCGCCGCCCGCCGGGCCGCGAAGCCTACCCCGGCGACGTGTTCTATCTCCACTCCCGCCTGCTCGAGCGCGCCTGCAAGCTTTCGAAGGAAAACGGCGGCGGCTCGCTGACGGCGCTTCCGATCATCGAGACGCAAGCCAACGACGTGTCGGCGTTCATCCCGACGAACGTCATCTCGATCACCGACGGGCAGATCTACCTCGAGTCGAACCTTTTCTACTCGGGCATCCGTCCGGCCGTCAACGTCGGTCTCTCCGTCTCCCGGGTCGGCGGCGCAGCCCAGACCAAGGCGATGAAGCAGGTCGCCGGCCGCCTGCGCTTGGACATGGCGCAGTTCAACGCGCTGGCCGCCTTCGCGCAGTTCGGCTCGGAGCTGGACATCTCCTCGCAGAAGCAGCTGGCTCGCGGCGAGCGGCTTGTCGAGCTTCTCAAGCAGGGGCAGTACCGGCCGCTGTCAGTCGAGCGGCAGGTTCTGTCGATCTACGCCGGCACAAACGGCTTCGTCGACGAAGTCCCCGTGGCGCAGGTGCGCCGCTACGAAGAGGAGCTTTTCGCCTATGCCGAAGCTCGCCATTCCGCGACGATGAAGGAGCTGTCTGAGAAGAAGGCCATCGACGACGCAATGAAGGCCAAGCTCGAAGCGCTCCTCAAGGAATTTATGGCCCAATTCAAATGAAAAAATCTCTCCTGATCGCTTTTCTCTTCTCCGCGTCTCCTTTGATCGCGGCGATGAGGACGGCTTCGGCCGCGCCGGAAGCGAGCGGGAATCTTCTGTCCGGTTCTCTAATCGAGGCGCTGATCGCGATCGAGAAGCCGGAACTGGGAGGGGTTTTTTCCTACATCAACGAGAAAAATGCGACGCGTGCTTTCGCGGATCTCGTCGCGCGCGATCCTAAAGCGATGAAGCGTTACGCGGACAAGCTGAAGGCCGATCTCAAGGCTGCGGGCGGCGCGACCGCGTGGGATCATGATGTCTGCGCGACGTTGGTGAACTATTATGCCGGCCCACCCGCCATCGGGCTTAAAGCCCCGGACGCCAAGCGCATGAAGGCCCTCAACGAGACCGTGCTCTCTCCGGTCAAAGAACTCCAAGAGATCGTCTCCCGGAGAGGAAAGTGAGAGCGCTCGTCACCGGTGGAGCGGGCTTTATCGGCTCCAGTCTCTGCTGGGAGCTCGCCGCGCGGGGCTGGCAAGTCGTGGCTCTCGACGACTTCTCGACGGGGACGTTCGAGAATCTCAGGGGGTTCCCCGGGGACGTGGTGGCCGCCGATTTCGGCGACACCGCCTACTGGGGCCCGCGCGTGGGCAAGATCGACGCTGTTTTTCACCAGGCCGCGATCACGGACACGACGGTAACCGATCAGCGCTTGATGATGAAGGTCAATGTCGAATCCTTCCGCGATCTCCTTTTTTGGGCCGCCAAGGCGAAGGTCAAGAAGGTCGTTTATGCCTCCTCCGCTGGAACCTATGGGGACGCCCCCGTTCCTCAGAGAGAGGACTGCGATCTTCGGCCCATGAACGTATACGGGTTTTCCAAGATGGTCATGGAGACTTGCGCCGGTTCCGTCAAAGGCGTGAAGGCCGTGGGTTTGCGCTACTTCAACGTGTTCGGGTCGCGCGAGGCGCATAAGAACAAGGCCGCGAGCATGATCTGGCAGCTTGCGCTACAGATGAAGGCCGGCCGCCGGCCGCGCATTTTCGAGTTCGGCGAGCAGTATCGCGATTTCGTCTACATCAAGGACATCGTCGACGCGAACATCAAGGCGTTCGAGAAGGCCGCTCCGGGAGCGTACAACGCCTGCACCGGACGCAAGACCGATTTCAACGACATCGTCGCCGCGCTCAACGCCGCGCTCGGCACGAGTCTTCAACCGGAGTACATCAAGAATCCCTACGCGTTCTACCAGAACGAGACGCTGGGCGACCCGGTCAAGGCGCAAAAAGCGTTCGGCTTCCGCTCCCAGTGGACCGTGGAGCGGGCCGTGCCGGACTATCTCGGCTCCCGCAAGGCTCCGGTCGGAGTGTAAAGACAGATGGCATCGCTTAGAGAGATACGCCGCAAGATCAAATCGGTGAAGTCCACCGAGCAGATCACCAAGGCCATGAAAATGGTCGCGGCCGCGCGCATGCGCCGTTCCCAGCTGGCGATCATCGCTGCCCGTCCGTTCGCGGTCAAAATGGAGCGCATGGTCCGGGAGCTGGCCCTGCTCGAGGTTCGTTCCGATCTCGCCGCCGACCGCGCCGTCCAGGTCCACCCGCTGTTTGATCGCCGCGCCGAAGGCGCGGAGATGCTCCTCCTCGTCACCGGCGACAAGGGGTTGTGCGGCGCCTTCAATGCGAATCTTCTGCGCGCGGCTCTCGACTGGTTCCGGCAGCGCCGGGACCGTAAGGTCTGCTGCGTGGCCGTCGGCCGCAAAGGGCGCGATCTCGTCCATCGCATCAAGGGGCAGCAGATCGAGATCACCAGCGAGCTCGTCGGCGTGTTTCCCAAGATAACCTTCGTGCACGCCGAGTTGGTCGGCCAAGCGGTGCTCGACGCTTACCTCAATAAAGGCGTCTCTTCCGTCACTGTTCTCTACAACGAGTTCAAATCCGTCGCCCAGCAGCGCATGCTGTCGACGCCGCTTTTGCCGATTCCCGTCCCGGAAGCCGCGGCGGATGCCGTCGAGTTGCCGGACTACGGCTTCGAGCCGGGCCGCCAAGAGCTGCTGGCCGCGCTTCTTCCGCGCTACGTGAAGGCTCAGATTTACCGCATCCTGCTTGAATCGCAGGCGGCGGAGTTGGCCGCGCGCATGAACGCGATGGACGCGGCTTCGAAAAACGCCAAGGAGCTGCGCGAGGCTTTGAATTTGGACGCCAACCGCACTCGTCAGGCGCTGATCACTAAAGAGATCGCAGAGTTGGTCGGCGGGGCCGAGGCTCTCGCCTCTTAAATTAAGGAGATACTCTGATGAATAAAACCAATTCCGAACAGAGGCGCCACCCGCGCGTTCCTCTTGGAGTGACGCTGGACATCAATATGAAGGGAGCGGCCGCGTCGAAGTGCCGCGCGACCATCACCGACTTGTCTGAGGGCGGGATGGCAGTCAAGACGAACGCCGATCTCGAGCAGGGGATGACGCTGCATTTCAACTTCAATCCCGCCCTGCAGATCCGCGGCGAAGTGCGCAGCGTGCAGGGACCCACGGGCGGCCAGCGCCGCTACGGCGTCCGCTTCCACAAGATCGGATATTCCCCGGCCAACTGAGACGGAGAGCGATACCATGAACATCGGCAAGATCGTGCAAGTCGTCGGGCCCGTCGTTGACGTGGAGTTCCCCTCCGGGAAGCTTCCCGCGAACTACAACGCGCTCAAGATCAAGATGCCCCATGACGGCAACGGCGGAGCGACGACGCTCACCGTCGAGGTCGCCAGCCATATGGGCGACAACGTCGTGCGCACTATCGCCATGGGCGCGACGGAAGGCCTCACGCGCGGCACCGCGGTCGAAGACACGGGCGCGCCGATTACGGTTCCCGTCGGCCGCGCCTGTTTGGGCCGCCTGATGAACGTGCTTGGCGAGGCCAAGGACGGCCTGCCGGAGATCAAGGCGGATTCGACGCTCCCCATCCACCGCGAGCCGCCGCCGATGACGGACCTCGTGACCAAGCCGCAGATCTTCGAGACCGGGATCAAAGTCGTCGACCTTCTGGCCCCGTACATGAAAGGCGGCAAGGTCGGCCTCTTCGGCGGCGCCGGCGTCGGCAAGACCGTCATTATCCTCGAGCTCATCAACAACGTGGCCAAGGAACACGGCGGAGTCTCCGTGTTCGGAGGCGTCGGCGAGCGCAGCCGCGAGGGCAACGATTTGTACCGCGAGATGGAGGAAGCCAAGCTGTCCGACGGCGCGCCTGTCCTCTCCAAAACCGTGCTGGTTTACGGGCAGATGAACGAGCCGCCGGGCGCCCGCGCCCGCGTCGGCCTCACCGCGCTGACCCAGGCCGAGCATTTCCGCGACAAAGAGGGAGCCGACGTGCTTCTCTTCATCGACAACGTGTTCCGCTACGTGCTGGCCGGCGCCGAAGTGTCGGCCCTGCTGGGCCGCATGCCGTCGGCCGTCGGCTATCAGCCGACGTTGACGACCGAGATCGGCGCTCTTCAGGAGCGGATCACTTCCACCAATAAAGGCTCGATCACCTCAATCCAGGCCGTCTACGTTCCGGCCGACGACCTGACGGACCCGGGCGTGGCGACGACCTTCACCCACTTGGACGCGACGACCGTTCTGTCTCGTCAGATCGCCGAACTTGGGATTTATCCCTCGGTCGATCCCCTTGAGTCCACCTCGCGCATTCTCGACCCGAAGATCATCGGCGACGAGCATTACAACGTCGCGCGCGGCGTGCAGAAAGTCCTGCAGCGCTACCGCGACCTGCAGGACATCATCGCGATCTTGGGAATCGACGAGCTCTCCGAGGACGACAAGCTCATCGTGTCCCGCGCTCGCAAGATCCAGAAGTTCCTGTCCCAGCCGTTCTTCGTCGCCCAGCAGTTCACCGGGCGGCCGGGGAAGTACGTCAAGCTCAAGGACACGATCGCCGGCTTTAAGGGCCTTATCGAGGGCAAGTACGACGCTTATCCGGAGCAGGCCTTCTACATGTGCGGATCCATCGAGGAAGTCGCTTCCAACGCGGCGGCAGTGAAATAATTCCTTGGAGCCAAGCATGCCCCACAAACTGACTCTCGAGATGGTGACGCCGGAAAAGGTGGCCTGGTCAGCGCCCGCGGACTTCGTCGTCCTGCCGGCGGCGGAAGGGGAGATGGGCGTGCTTCCCGGCCATCAGTCGTTCTTGGTTCAGCTCGGGGCTGGCGAGGTGCGCGTGACTGAGGGCAAGGAGATCAAGCGCTTCGCCGTCTCAGGCGGGTTCGCCGAGATCAAGCAGAACGTGATCTCGTTGTTCGCCGAAACCGC
>JAYVZL010000018.1:0-7182 GCA_043783505.1 Elusimicrobiota bacterium | reverse complement strand
CCGAGCTCTGGAAGGTGGAGGCTGATATTACTCTCTACACGAAACCGGGCATGACCGATCCGGAAGTCGCGCGAATCACCTTCCAGGCGGTAATAGGGCGGTCTGCGAAACCTCGGGAGCTGGCGGCGCTCATGCACGCCTATCTGGGATTTCTTCCCGAAGAGATAGCCAAATCGTCTGGATACCGCATTTTGGCGGGCGTCGAGAACTTGCTGCCTCGTCTGATCAAAGCGAGAATTCTTGTCGGGATCACAACGGGGGCGGTGGAGGCGGCCGCGCATATTAAGTTGGCGCGGGCGGGCCTTAACCAATACTTCTCGTTTGGCGGATTCGGCTCAGACTCCGAAGATCGGGGCGAACTGACCCACATGGCGATCGGCAGGGCGAGCGTGGTATGCGGCGCGGCGATTGATCCTGCCGATGTGAGTGTGGTTGGCGATACGCCGAGAGATATCGAAGCCGCGCATGCCGCCGGGGCATTGGGGATAGGCGTGGCCACCGGCAAATACAGCGTGGAAGAACTCAAGCGCGCCGGAGCCGAGTATGTGCTCGGCAGTCTGGCCGATCCCTTCCCGGGGTTGGATTAAGATGGCGCGCATGCTTTCAGGTTGGGTCGATGTCTCCGTAGGCCTTCGCGATGGAATGGTCCATTGGCCGGGCAACCCCCAAGTCAAGATCGAGCGGACCCAGGACATGGAACGAGGCGATCACTGCAACGTATCGACGTTGTCGATGGGTTCGCATACGGGAACGCACATCGACGCTCCGGTCCATTTCCTAAAAGGAGGCGTGGGTATTGATCGGATGCCATTTCTGGCGACCAACGGCCGCGCTCGGATCATAGAAATCAAAAATCGCTCGGTGATCGAACCCCAAGAGCTCGTCCCGCATCGCATCCGTCGCGGCGAACGCATCCTGTTTAAGACCGTTAACTCCGAACGTTGCTGGAAGCTCAAGAGGTTCGTGAAAGATTTCGTCTATCTTTCAACGGAGGCCGGCCAATTTCTAGTTCGTCGCGGGATAAGAACCGTCGGCGTCGACTATTTGTCCGTTGGAGGCTACCGCAAGAATGGGAAAGAGATCCATCGAGTGCTGCTGGAGGCCGGAATATGGATCATCGAAGGATTGGATTTGTCCCGTGTGGGGCCAGGCCGGTTTAATTTGGCCTGTCTTCCGGTGAAGATATTAAACGGCGACGGCGCCCCGGCACGGGCGATGCTGCAAAAATCAAGGAGAAAACAATGAACATAAGAACCAACATCATCGCGGCCATCGTCTTGGGTCTGGCCACCACCGTTCATGCGCGCGAGAAAAACATCATGCTCAAGGATCTCCCCGGGGTCGTGCGCAAAACCGTTCTCGAGCAAAGTAAAGGCGGCAAGATTCGCGGCCTGACATCCGAGGCATCGAATGGGAAAATCACTTACGAAGCCGAGCTGGAGTTCGGCGCGCGTCGCAAGGACCTTTCCATAGGCCAGGACGGCGCGATCATGGAAGTCGAGGAGCAGGTCGCGCTTCTTGACCTGCCGCCGGCCGTCAAAGCGGGACTTGAAAGAGCCGCCGGAAAAGGCAAGATCGTGGAGGTCGAGAGAATCACCAGGAGCGGCGTAGTTACGGTTTACGAAGCGCAGGTTCGCGTCAACGGCAAAAAGTCCGAAATCAAGATAACGCCTGATGGGACGCAGATCGTCGCTCCCAAATGAAAGCGAAGCAGGGGGACAAATCTAACGCTGTTCTCGTAATCGATGTCGGCGGAACAAGCATCAAATTGCTGGCGGCAGGACAAAAGAAGCCGATCAAAGTACCGTCTGACCCAAAGATGACCCCGAGCCGGATGGTTCGTGCCGTCAAACGCGCGGCGCGGAATTGGAAATTTGATCGCGTTTCGATCGGTTATCCCGGCCCCGTGATCGGCGGACGACCGGTCCATGATCCGTTCAACCTTGGCCCCGGCTGGGTGGGCTTCGATTTCGCGAAATCGTTCGGATGTCCCGTAAAACTGATCAACGATGCCGCGATGCAGGCGCTGGGCAGTTATCATCGGGGGCGAATGCTCTTTCTTGGGTTGGGCACTGGATTGGGCTCGGCGATGATCGTGGACGGCAAGCTTGAACCTATGGAATTGGCGCACCTACCATACAAGCATGGAAAAACGTACGAGGATTACTTGGGCCGGCATGGCTTGAAAAAGTACGGCAAGAAAAAATGGCGTAAGTCGGTCTTTGAGGTCGCCGAGAAATTGAAATCCGCCCTCGAAGCCGATTCTGTCGTTTTGGGCGGTGGGAACGCTAAGAAACTCAGGACGCTTCCTCTCGGGATGCATAGGGGCAGCAATGACAACGCGTTTCTCGGCGGCTTTAAATTGTGGATAGATTGAGATATGAGTGATCTTTTGGCGGCGCGCTCGCAGATGGCGGTGTCCTTGGGCTTTCATATTCTCTTCGCCGTGGCCGGCATCGCCATGCCGCTGCTTATGGTCATGGCCGAAGTGATGTGGCTGCGCACAGGACAGCGCGCATACTTGGACCTGGCGCGGCGCTGGGCGAAAGGAGCGGCGGTGCTGTTCGCCGTGGGCGCCGTCTCCGGCACCGTGCTCTCTTTCGAATTAGGGCTGCTTTGGCCGCGCTTCATGGCCTACGCCGGACCCATCATCGGGATGCCGTTCTCGCTGGAGGGATTGGCCTTCTTCCTGGAAGCGATATTCCTCGGCATCTATCTCTACGGCTGGGAACGCGTGCCGCCACGCGCGCATTGCGCGGCGGGGGCGCTTGTTCTGCTCAGCGGCACGGCCTCCGGCCTTTTCGTCGTCACGGCCAATGCCTGGATGAACACCCCGGCGGGATTTCGCGTCAGCGGCGGACGACCCGTGGATATCCATCCTTTTCAAGCCATGCTCAATCCCTCGGCCTTGCACGAAGCGATCCATATGACCTTGGCCAGTTTCCTATCCGTCGGCATGACGGTTGCCGCGATACACGCGTGGCGCCTGCTGAAGAAACCGGACAGCGCCTTCCATCGCTTCGGGTACGGCATCGCCTTAAGCGTCGGCGGCGCCGCCGCTTTGCTTCAACCGCTGAGCGGCGATTTTAGCGCCCGAAGCCTGGCGCGCAATCAAAAAGTAAAACTCGCGGCCCTCGAAGGGCAATGGGAAACCCAAAAGAAGGCGCCGCTTCGCGTCGGAGGCTGGATCGACGAGGACGCGGAGACGACCCACTACGCGCTGGTGATCCCATCCGCTCTGAGCCTGTTGGCTTATCACGACGCGCTGGCGGAGGTTCAAGGCCTCAAGGCCGTGCCCAAACGCGACCGGCCGCCGGTCGGCGTCGTTCACGCCGCCTTCGACGTGATGGTTGCCGCGGGACTCGCGCTGGCCGCGGTTGCGTTGATCGGAGGCGGACTGGCTTGGCGCGGCGGCGGCATCCCGACGCAGCGTTGGTATCTGAAGCTCGTCGCGGCCGCCGGCCCGCTTGGGTTCATCGCCCTCGAGGCGGGCTGGACAGCCACCGAAGTCGGACGACAGCCATGGATCATCTCCGGCCTTATGCGCGTCGGCGACGCCGTCACCCCCATGCCCGGTCTCGTTTATCCGTTTACCGTCGTCACGGTCCTGTACTTATTCTTGGCGTTGGCCGTTCTGGCGGCGTTAAAGACCCTCGTCAATGAAACTTGAAGCGGGGGCCGCGGGCGCCATCTTCCTCTCCCTGAACGTCTACGCGCTGACGGGTGGGGCCGACTTCGGCGGAGGCGTTTGGGACCTGCTGGCTTTTGGTCCGCGCGCCGGGAGGTAGCGCGATCTGATCGCCCGCGCCATCGCCCCCATCTGGGAAGCCAATCATGTCTGGCTTATCGCGGCGATCGTCTTGTTCTTTACATCGTTTCCGGCGGCGTTCGCCGCCGTGACCGTCTCCTTGCACATCCCCCTGAGTCTGACGCTTATCGGCATCGTGCTGCGCGGCTCGGCTTTCATCTTCCGCTCCCTGCTCGGAGCGCGCAGCCAGGCTTATCGGCGCTGGAGCCTCGTCTTCGCCGCCTCGAGCGCGATAACCCCCGTCATGCTGGGCATCTCGATCGGCGCCATTATGTCCGGGAATATCAGGGTGGAAGGAAAGCTCGATTTCGTCCGCCCATGGCTCGCTCTTTTCCCGTTGGCGGTCGGCCTGTTCGCCTTGGCTCTCTTCGCCTTTCTTGCGGCGGTTTATCTGACGATGGAAACGGAGGAAGCGGACTTGCGAGGAGATTTTCGCAGGCGCGCCTGGTTGGCCCTCGGCGTAAGCGCAGGCTTAGGAGCGGCATGCCTATGCCTTGCGCGTGACGGGGCCGCGGTGATCTTCGAACGGATGCGGCACGCGCGTTGGACCGTGCCGTTCATCCTTCTCACGACTGCCTTGGCGGCAAGTTCGATCCTAGCCCTTGGAAAACGGCTCTATCGGTCGGCGCGCCTGCTCGCGGCAGCGGCGGTCAGCGGGGTGCTTTGGGGCTGGGCTCTGGCGCAATATCCCTACCTGATCGTTCCCGATTTCACAATTTCTAACGCCGCCGCGTCGGCCGAAGTGCTGCGTCCCGTCCTCGGCACCCTCGTCATCGGAGCGGTGCTGGTCGCTCCCGCTTTCGCATATCTCTATGCCGTGTATAAGCGACTCTAATCACAACGCGTGGCCTCCGCAGGGGAACGACGCAAAATTAGGACCTTATTGAAACAATCCCTCTATGGAATGCTTCTGATCATGATGATACCGTGCCATTATGAGTCGCACTCGAGTTCAGGAGACAAATATGATGAAGAATGAGCCTGTTGTGGCGATTTACAATACGCATCGGGAAGCGGAAGAGGCGGTCAAGGAGCTGCAGAAGGCTCGTTTCGACATGAAGAAATTGTCGATCATCGGACGCGACTACCATACCGAGGAAAACGTGGTCGGGTATTACAACACCGGCGACCGCATGAAGTATTGGGGGAAAATGGGCGCGTTTTGGGGAGGCATCTGGGGCGTCTTCTTCGGCGCGGCGTTTTTTTGGGTGCCGGGAATCGGCCAGGTTCTTGCCGCTGGCCCGCTCGTGACCGCCATCGTCGGCGCGCTGGAAGGAGCGGCGACGCTCGGGGGTTTGGAGGCGCTGGGGGCGGGACTCTATAGCATCGGAATTCCCAAAGACAGCATTCTCCAATACCAAACGGCTTTGAAGTCGAACAAGTTCGTTGTCGTCGCGCACGGGACGCCGGAAGAAATCGCCCGCGCCAAGCAGATCATGATCGGCCACGCGCACGCTTAAAGAAGACCAACCCAGTCGACTAGACGGGGCGGTCCAGGGCGAAATTAGGAACGACAAGAATATCGGGCTGCGCGTGGCTGGGACTCTGTTTGGAATCGTCGGGTTGGCCCACCTGCTCCGGCTGGTGACAGGCTTCGCACTGAGCGTCGCCGGATATCCAGTCCCTCTGTGGATCAACGGAATCGGACTTGTCTTCGCCGGCGTCTTGGCAGTTTTGCTATTCCACCTCGGCCGCTACAATGAGACACAGTGACCGGACTGGCTTCAAACGGTCCGGCGCGATTTCTGCCGGGGAGACAGCAATGAAATTAATACTCACAGAACAATGAGCGGGGGCACGACCGCCGCCGCGAATCTGGAAAGCTTGATGGACATGCTGGCAAGCGAGGACGGCCGGACTCGCCTGAAAGCGAGGAACTCGCTGGTCGCACTGGGCAAGCCCGCCGTTTCTTCCCTCGTTCGGGCATTATCGAATGCCCGGATATATCATGTTCGATGGGAAGCGGCCAAGGCGCTCGGCGCGATCGGCGATCCTAGGTCGATCCCGCCGCTCGTGAGAGCGCTCGAAGACGACGATCTTGATGTCACGTGGTTGGCGGCCGAAGGCTTGATTAGATTCGGGATGGCCGCGTGGCCTTTTCTCATGCGCGCGCTGATGAAAGCCGGGCCGGATTCCTATCAATTGGGCCAGGGAGTGCATCATGTGTTGGTGAACCAGAGACTGGACGGATTCGACGATTTGCTCGCGCCTCTGGTGAAGGATTTGAAATCAGGCACCGTTCATGAAGCGGCGGCCCTCGGCGCCTATAAAGTCCTAAAGCGAATGACGATCGGCTCGCCGTTTACCCACAAAGCGCGCATGGCGGGAGCATGAAGGGTCGTTATCCTCGTGTTTAGGATTTTAAAATCAAAAACTCCTTCCCATCGGATTCGGATCAATCTGTCCGATATCAGCCAATTATTCAACTCGATGGATCCGTCGCCTTTCAAAGAAAGGGACTTGGACAAAGACGCGGAGGAGTTCATTCTCGGCTGGGCGCGGGAATACGCTTATCACGATCCTCTCTCCCTGGTGATCCAGCTTAAACAGTACCCGGATGGGGATGACCCCGGCCCCATGGTCGAGCAGGCCGTGCGATATAACTTCGCCTATAGAGCCAAGCTGAATACGCTTGAGTTCCGCCGCCTCATGGAACAGGGACGCATCAGCCTGGTTATCGGGCTCTTCTTCCTGATCGCCTGTCTTATGACCAGCCAATTGCTCAGCTCGAAAGCGCCTGGAACCTTGACGAACCTGACGAGAGAAAGTCTCATGATCGCGGGGTGGGTGGCCATGTGGCGGCCCATCGAGATTTATCTCTACGACTGGTGGCCCTTGAGGCGGCGCGGTCAGACCTTTGAGAAACTGAGCAAGATCGACGTCAAAGTTTGCAAGAAAGATTCAGCTTCGGCCCCAACAAATGTCCGCTGAATATAAAGACTATTACGCGCTGCTGGGCGTGAAAAAAGAAGCCTCCGCCGAGGAGATCAAGCATGCGTACCGTCGTTTGGCAAAACAACATCATCCGGACCTGCACCCGGAACGTGACAAGACCAACGCGACGGATAAATTCAAGGTCATCAACGAGGCCTATGAAGTGCTGTCCGATCCCCAAAAGAGGAACAAATACGATCAGATCGGCTCCGATTGGCAAGAAAGCCCACAATCCGGTAGTCCTCCCGGCGCAGGAAGGGCCCCGCATGGACCCCGAACGCAAGGGGATGCCTCTTTCGGCGGCTTCAGCGATTTCTTCGAAAGCATGTTCGGGAACGCAGGTGAGCAAGGTTTCGGGAGAGGCGAGGGGGCTCGGGGCGCTCCTCGAAATGATCCGGACGCGGAAGCCGAACTCTCGCTTTCGCTGGAGGATTCTATCC
>JAYVZL010000017.1:0-7207 GCA_043783505.1 Elusimicrobiota bacterium | reverse complement strand
GCCCGCCCCGCTCTTTTTGTAGCCGCGTTGTGCTGCGCGTGTCCGGCGCGCGCGGCCGCGCCCGCCGATATGGTTGTGGCGAAGATCCGAGAGCAGCGTTTATGGGAGCAGCCTCAGTGGATTCGACTGGGCCATTGGAAGTCCGGACCTTTCGGCCGCGGGCAGGTGAGCGACGCCAAGAGCGCCGGGTTCTTCCTCGATCCCCTCGGTTCGATCGATCCGAAGGCGGAGCTCGAGGCCATGGCGCGCGGGCTGTACGAGCCGAATCCCGGCCCCGATCCTCAACATCCGCGCTGCCGTTTTCCGGCTCGCGCGGCATGGCTCATCGAAAGAGCGGGGCTTGACGCCGCTGGGCTGACTCGCGCCGACTGCTCTCGCTACGAGGATTGGCGCCGTCTCATGGATCCGGGCTCGGTGACGCTGATCTTCGCCTCGGCTTACCTTAACAATCCCGCCTCGATGTTCGGGCACACGTTCCTGCGCCTGGAGAGGCGCAAAGTCAGCGAAGGAGAGCGGCTGCGCGACAATACCCTGAATTTTTCGGCCGAGACGGGCGACGATGGAGGCGTGCTGTTCGCCGTCAAAGGCCTGTTCGGGCTGTATCCCGGCAAGTACGCCGTCCAGCCGTATTACATGATGGTCCAGCAGTACAATAACATCGAGAGTCGCGACCTCTGGGAGTACCGCTTGGCGCTCACGCCTGGGGAAGTCGACGCTCTCGCCGCCCACGCCTGGGAAATGGGAGCGGCGACCTTTCCGTATTATTTTTTCTCGAAGAACTGCTCCTATCAACTCCTGCCCGCGCTGGAGACCGTCATGCCTGAACGCACGCTGCTGCGCGGGTCACCGTCGGTGGTCGCCCCGATCGACACGCTGCACGCGGTGTTGTCTCAGCCGGGCCTCGTCGCTGGTGTCTCCTACCGCCCATCCCATTCCACGACCATGCGCCAAAGGCGGGGACTTCTCGACCCCCAAGAGCGTCGAGCGGCCGAAGCCTTCCGGCGCGGCCGCGCTGAAGAAGGCGACCGGCTCATGGCGGGTATGACGGCGCAGCGCCAAGCCTTGATCCTCGATTCCGCGCAGGACTACATCCTTTATAAAGAAGGCTACTCGCCTGACGCTCCCGATTCGGTGCGCGCCCTGGAGCGCGGGATTCTCACGCGTCGCGCCAAGCTCGATGCTCCGTCCATCGAGCTTGCCCCTCCCGCTTGGGCCGTGCCGCCCGATGAGGGGCATTGGCGCAAACGTCTGCAGGTCGGAGCCGGCGCGCGCCACGGGGGCTCCTTCACCGAAATTGGCTGGCGGCCGGGCTATCAGGACCTGCTCAATCGTCCGGCGGGCTATGTTCCGGGCGCTCAGATCGAGAGCTTTTCGTGGCGGCTGCGCTATGATCACGACGAACGGCAGCTGTACGTCCGCGACCTGAGGGTCATCGAGGTCTTGTCCGTAGCACCCTGGGACCCGTGGATGCGAAAGCCGTCTTGGAACATGGGCATGGGTTTAGACACTGCCTTTGAGTTGGGCAAGCCGGCTCCGGATTCGCTCGTCTATGAAGGCCATTTGGGCACGGGCTTGGCGGTGGAATTGGGCCCGCGCGCGAGCGCCTGGGCTCTGGGCATGGGGGAAGGCGCTTTGGGCGCGGCCTTGCGCGAGGGCTGGCGCGTCGGCGGCGGGTTGCGCTGGGGTGCCACCGTCGACTTGTCTCCCCACTGGCGCGCGCTTATGGAGGGCGGCTTGACGGCTCAGGTCTTCGGCGACAAGACGTCGAATCATCGCCTGCGTTTGGGGCTTAACTGGGCGCCGCGGCGGGACCGGGCGTTGCGCGCGGAATTCCTCCTGCGCGGGCCGCACCGGGAAGGGGGACTATACGCGGTTCTGTATCATTAGGCCCGCGGTACTAATGGTGATCGCCCTAACAACGGCGTCATGTACGAATATCTTTCTACAGCCGGATCGGGTCCTCCACGATCGACCGGAGCGCGTGGGGGCCGTTTGGCAGGAGGTCCATTTTATATCCAGCGACGGTACGGAACTGACCGGGCTCTGGTTCCCGGCCAAGAACGGCGCGTCAAAGGGCGTCATCGTTCACTTTCATGGGAACGGCGAGAACATGACCAGCCATTTCCTGTTCGTCTATTGGCTGGCGCTCGAGAGCTACGACGTGTTTACTTTTGATTATCGCGGCTACGGCGCCTCCGGCGGAAATAAGTCAGTGTCGGGATCGATCGAAGACGGGGTCGCCGCCCTACGCTGCGCCCGCTCGCGCGCGGGCGGGGCTCGCGAGCGCCTGATCGTCGTGGGACAGAGCATGGGAGGGGCGCTCGCCTTGGCGGCCCTGGAGCGCGATGGAGGCGAAGGGGTGCGAGGTTTGATCCTCGACTCGACCTTCGCCTCCTACCAGGGCGTGGCGCAGGACAAGCTCCGGCAATGGTGGCTTACCTGGCCCCTGCAGTGGCCGCTCTCGCGCCTGTTGATCTCCGATCGCTTCGCGCCTAGGCGCTTGATCGCCCGGCGAAAGCCCGTGCCGTTGCTGATGCTTCACGCGCGGGGCGACCCCGTCGTTCCCTACGAGCAAGGTCGGAAGGTGTACGAACTTGCGTCCGGACCGAAGGAATTCTGGAAGCTGGACAGCGTCGGCCACACCGAGGCCATGTTCGCGCTTGGACCAAAGTACCGCCCCGCCATTTTGGCGTGGCTCGAGCGGGCGCTCTCTCCCGCTCGCAGCGGCTCCGCTTTGCCTTAAGGCTTCGAGAGCACGCGCCGAACCGTCGTCGAAAGGACCGAGCGGGTGGAGGGATCGGTTTCCGCGTTGAGCGCCTCGTGCAGGGGCGATATCTGCTGGTCGCCTCCGATCTCGGCAAGCGCCAAGGCGGCGGCGCTGCGCACTCCGGCATCGCCGTCGCGCAAGGCCAAGGTGACCGCCTCCACCGCCCTCACGCCGCCGATGTCCTGGAGCGAGCGCACGATCTGTAGGCGCACCTGCCACTGAGGCTCGATGATCAGGCGTTCCTTGAGCACGGTCGCGGCGAAGGCTTTTCGCGTGCGGCCCAGGGCAATGGCGGCCGCGTAGCGCACCCACCACGAAGGATCGGTGCGCAGAGTGTTCGACAGGCGCGTGGCTCCGCCGTCGGCGGGGACACGGCCCAAGGCGAGGGCCGCGGCATAGCGCACATCGGGAATGGGATCCTTGAGGGCTTCTCCCAAGGGCTTGGCCGCCATGACGTCGCCGATGCGGCCCAGCGCGACGGCGGCGGCGGCGCGCAGTTCGGAGGTCTCTTTTAGATTGAGTAGAACGCCGGATAGGTAAGAAACAGCGCTTAAGCCGCGGGGCACGGAGGCAGAGCGGATCGCGGCCAGGCGGCCCCCCGGGTTGGAGGCGCGCAGGCCGTCGATAAGGAGCGCCGACGAGGGCGGCGAGATCACGGCGTCGCGCAGATCTTCGCCCTCGGTCATCACTCCATCGAGGGGATCGTTGGATTTGCCGAGAAGCCTGTCGGCCGGAGGGAAATTCGAAGTGGAGGAGGCCAGTTCCGTATAGCCGGGAAGTGGCATTGAATCCGTTGCTCCGGCCAACGACGCAAAAAAAACGATTAGGACCGTGTTCATATGATATTTTAGCAGGTTTAGAGCCTGTTGCACGAATCGTTTGATGGCGTAAAAATCAGTCGGCGCGGGATCGTTCACGCGTAAACCGGGGAAAAAGTCGGCGTCCCGGCCGGTATTCGCGCCAAAGTCCGTCCCACCTTCATCCTGCCGCTCCTCCACAGCTTGAGCAAGTTGTGCGTCGTGCAGATCAGCGACCATTCGCTTGCGACTGCGCGTAAGCCCCGACGCATAAACCTGTCGAATCCCCGCGCGTCCTTGATCTGTCCAAACACCGGCTCCACCGTCTGCCCGCGCAACTTGTAAAGCGCCCGGCCCCGCACCGTCAGCAGCTTCCGCTCCATGCGATCGCGCGCCGTCATGTCCTTTGGCATCCGGCCCCTGGGCGGCGGCGCCTCTCGCAGCGCCTTGCGCTGCTTCCAGTCCTTGTTTGTCGCGATGAATAACTCCGGTCCCGCCGGATTGGTATTCTCGTCGTTGGCCTGGCTCCAGTAGCCCGCGTCGGCCAATACGTTCTCGACCCACGTTTCGATCCGCGCGTCTTTGAGCTCCTCGTCGACTTTCTCCAGCATCGGATGCAGTCGCTTCACGTCGTTACGGTCCTGCGTCACCTCCTCCGCGATGATGACCTGCTCCTTGGTCACCGCCGCCTGCGCGTTGTAGCCCTGCACATATCCTTCTCGCGTCTCATCAGTCGGCTGTCCGGGTCCGTCAGATTCACTTTCGCCTCGGCCTCAGGCTCAGGGTCCGGCTTCGAGGGTTTTCTCCCGCGCTTCTTCTGGCCCGTTGCCGCCTCTTCGGCCTCCCGTCGTGCGATCTTCTCCGCCTTCTCTGCCGCTTCAGCCGCCGCCTCTTGCTTGATGCGCTCCATCTCCGCCTCGATCCACTTCGCCTGCTTCTCTCGCGTGTTCAGGTGCTCAGGCATCTCGTCGCCGCGGCGATCCTTGCCGTACAACTCGTCCTCTTCCGCGTCCTTGCGCTTGGCTTCCTCGAACATCCGGTCGATCTCGCCTTGAAGATGATCGTAGCTCCGATTGGCGCTCTTGGCCGCAAGCGCCTTCATCTTCGTTCCATCCAGCGCCACCGTCCCAGCTTTCACCAATCCCGCCTTCCCGCACATCGACAGCACCGCTTTGAATAGCCCTTTCAGATCATCCTCGTGCTCCGACCGGAAACGGCAAATCGTCGAGTAGTCTGGAATCAGATTTCCCATCAGCACTCGGTAGGCCACGTCCACCGCACACGCCGCCTCAATCTTGCGCGACGAGCGCTCCCCAGCGCAGTACGAGTACAGCATCAGACCCACCATCAACTCCGGGTCGTACGCCGACGCACCCAATCCGTCGGCACGGTAACGCCCGCGGAACGCCGACAGATTCAACTTCTTCACCGCCGCTACGATGAACCATGCCAGGTGATCTTCCGGCAACCACTCGCTCAGGCTTGGCGGCATCAGGTACGGCGTCTCTCGGTCCGCGCTTTTGAAGTTGTAGCCCATGGTCCGTTGAAAAGGTCGGCGCCGAAGGCGACGATCCTGGCCGCCCCCCACGGGGGCGGACATTCCGTTGGGGGGCAAATCCTTCTTTGCGAGCAGAGCGCTGCGTCAGGGGTTCATAGATACGCGTCTGACTTTTCGCCGCCCGGAAAACGCAAAAAGCCGGAGTTCATCGCACGCAGAGTTTCCGTCAAGGATCGCGCGGGCGCTACTCGCAAGGCGTCGTCATCCACAAGGTAATCCAGGTTGATGCCGATCGGATTGCGCCCGACGCTTCGGACTGGCGAGCCCGCGTCCACCATGACCGCGATTTGAGCCGAAGCTGCGCCGGAAAGATTGATGCAGGCCAGGAGCCTGTTGCATAAACCGTGCCGCCTTACAACCATCCAAGCCATCAACTCATATGCCTCGGCCGCCGATCGATCGCGGCTGGAAATTGCGGTCACGGAGTTCAACGCCGGAGATTGGGCGCCGAGCTGAGCCTGGCCCAACGTCAATGATCTGGGGCACGCCTTGGTTGTCTTTGACATGCCGATTTCTGCTGGAGCCCCGGATCGAATTCGCCCAGTTCTGGAATACCCGCTGGAACTCCAGAAGTATGGGACGCGCTGGATCGATCGAATAATTTCAATGCGACGAGACAGGCGCTTTCTATCTGGGGCCAGTTTCTAGGAGAGCAGCTCGTTGCGGCCTCATGCTTGGAGCCGGTGCACGCCTACGCGTCCTACACCCCCGCCGCCAAAAAGCTGGCCGTGTTTTTGCTCAATAAGGGAAACTCCAGCAGTTCTGTCTCGGTGACACTCCTTCGGGCGCCGGCTTCGACTTCGGCGCAGCGATGGGTATTTTCAGGTTCCGGGCCCACGGACACCCGACCCGGCTGGATCCGAGGCGCGGATATCGTCGTGACCGCGAATAAACTGACTGCCATACTCTCCCCGACTTCCGTAACGGTGCTCGTTTTTCCCGGTTCGCCGCCATTGGATATCGCGGCTCCAGCCGCGCCCAAAGGGCTTAGATTGAATTAGCGGCGGATTACGCGGAGCCGGGAGTCTTGTCGGGCGAGCAGGCTTTGACTTTCGGCTTGCTCATTCCTATGGCGAGCTTGACGCTGGCGCCGAAGGTCTTCAAGGGCTCGCCAAGGGTGTGCGAGACCATGCGCACGCAGCCGAGCGAACAGCCGGCCTCGCAGGGCTTGTGCACGTTGTTGGCGGTTAGCCGCTGGGGCGTGGCGGTCATCAAGTCGTAGGAGACGCCGCGCTGCTGCGCGCACCACTGGATGGCGCCGGCCGCGGTGACGTACAGGAACTTGTAGCCGCCGAGGCACTTCCAAGGCCGGGAGAAGTCGCCGCGCAACATCTCTTTAAGATGCTCGCCGTAAAAGTTGACGCCCTCAAAGACGCCGTATTTATCGAGCAAAGCGAGATATTTCTCGCCTTTGATGGCGATCTGGCCGCCTTTGCCGTGCATGATCGAAAATCCGAAAGCGAAGGGCAGATCTTTCAGCGCGGCTCGAAATTCATCGTAGTTGTGAAGATTCTCTTCGTTTAAAACAGATTGGATTTCGACTTGGAACTTCGCGGTCTCGGCGAGAAGCTTTAACTTCGGGAGGATCGACTTTAGCGATTTGTCGGACCAGTCGGTGGGATGCAATGTGTCGACCGACACCTGCATAAAATCCAGTCCGGCTTCGTTGAGGTCAAGAATGTTCTGCTTTGTTAAAAGAAAACCATTGGTGATGATCGTGGCGAGATTTGAGCCGCCGCGCTTGGCCTTAACATGGGCGACCAGTTTGGCGATGTCTGGATGCATCATAGTCTCGCCGCCCAGGAAATCATAGACCAGCACGCCCAGCTCGTCTAGCTTGTCAACGCGCGCCTTCATCGTCTCGAGCGGAATGATGGGCGCGCCCGGGGTGTACTCGTCGCAGTACGAGCAGGTCAGATTGCAGTCGTCGGTGACGACTACTTGGGCGTACATGGGCCGCGAGTCGACGACCCGCTTGGCGCCTGTGAGCACGAATTTCTTGTCGACGGCCATGGTTGATTATACCATTGGCCCCGTCGAGGATGATAGAATGCGGCATGATCGCGACAATGGCGGCGCTGCTGG
>JAYVZL010000016.1:0-16883 GCA_043783505.1 Elusimicrobiota bacterium | reverse complement strand
ACCTGTATGTCCGAACCGTCATCAAGAAACTTTTTGCGGAGCACACCCGCGTACGCCTTCCTTGCGGCAACGCTATTTTTCCGTTTGGAAGCCGATTCGGACGCGGCCTGCCTTTTGGCGGAAATTACCTCCTGCTTTCTCACGATGGCGAGATGTGCGACAACCTTATCACGCCCGAGAGTTCCCGTGGGCATGTGCCCGAGCCTCTCTTGGATCGTGCCCGAATTATTGCTTGCCAGGGCAGCGGCGATCCGTTCTTCCATCGTAAAAGCCAATGCGGGTACATTTCCGTAGATTAGAGTGATGACGACGAGAAAAGCGATTGAGTGATTGCTTCGCATTGTCTTCTCCGTTACTTGGGTTTCCTAACGCAGGGGGTCTGCCGCCGCCGCTTCAATTGTCCACCCAAACGAGGCGGCGGTCGGCAGCACCCAATGGTTAGGCAGAATCCCCTTCATTTTATTTTCATGCTCAAGATTATTTGGTCAAGCAGTTCCTGTAATTGCTTTGCATCCTGCTTGTCGGCCGGCACCCATTCGTTTAGCTGGTACAGGCGTTTCTTTCCGGCAATGAGGTATGTGTGCATGTAGCCCAGTTCATGAGGACTAGTTGAAGTGTGAATCCACGCGCGTGCCTCTAATCCGTCAGAGCCCTTCAATATTCTTCCGTCACCGTTCGCGTTTCCCGGCGTTTGAAATTTTCCCTCGAAGTTTCCGAGAAGCCGAATGCTAATTCTGGTTCGTGGAAATTGCCCCGGTCGGAAATACTTATCTACTGGAATTGCATGCTCGTCAGTTATTAGGAGCGAGTCATTCGACGCATCCCGATATTCAAGCTGGCGGAATGAAAAGTGCTCCGGGATGTGGACCGTAAAAGTCCTTCCGTCAGCCTCCTTCGGCAAATTGATCGCCTGCGTCCGCAAGTTGCACGCAACGAGTCCCAGGATGAGTGCTATCGCCGTTCCAAATCTGTTGAGTGCTTTCATGGTTTCTGTCTAACGCAGAGGCTGACCAGCGGAGGCTATAAGTCTATTCCTCACCGGGCCGCCGTCCGCAGAATCGAACGGTTAGTCCGTAAGCTTGTCGTATTCTGAGTGATCTCCGATCCAAAACCAAATCGGGCCATCAGGGCTTTCTATGGCCAGCGCTCGATGTGCGATGCCGACACGGGCCGAATAGAATTTACCAACTCTCTTGAAGTGCACGAGGGGTGCCGCTGGTTGGCCTTCAGAAACTTAAAGTTCTTCTCCGCCAATTCTTGAACGGGCTTTGGGAGTGCGCGCAGGAGGCGCCAGAATTTAGGAGAAGCGAAGTGCTTCAAAGGGCGCTGGTTTTTCCGCTCTTATGAGCGGCGAGTGCTTCCTTCGAGAGTTCATCAAGCTTGCCGGCGCGTGCGTCCTTCTGAATCTGGAGATCCCAGGCGTCGGAATCATACCGACGGAACCAGTTTCGAAAAGTCTCGAGACTGGCCCGATCCAGTTTCTTAATTTCGCGCTCCAGCAATTGAACTTTGGTCACAGTATGAGTTTACCCTGGGAATGTCCGAATGGCAAGGGGGCAGATGCTCGGATATCAGGCTAACGCAGAGGCTGTGCGGCGGCGGCTTCAACAGTCCACCCAAACGAGGCCGCCGGCCGTACCAGCCAATGGTTAGGGCGAAACTTGTGCTAAGCCATTCGTTCGTCGTTCGTTTTCATTCTCGAGTGCTTACATCGGCGGCTTATTTGGAAGCAGTTTGACGGCAACAATGGACCAGATAGCAATGAATGCAAAGACCGTTTGGCCGGTTCGGGCCATTGGATCCTTCGATTTGAATACGTAACGCCAAACGAAATAACTCAAACACGAAAGAATTGCGCCAGCAAAGCCAATCTTATAATTCGTGACCCAACCGATAACGACAGAGAAGGCAAGTTAGGCTACTAGAATCATAATGGTGCTCAATTGCGCATGCCGTTACAGTGCTTCCGTCAATCCTACGCCGTTAATCCTAGTTGCGCCCTAAGTTGTGTGTATGCGGTTCCGTATAGTATGGCTTGGAATTGGGCGCATTGTTTGAATTGTAGTGGGGAAATGAAGATCGTGCCACTGGATTGTGAATACTAATATTGCGAGAGGCCGCGATGGTTGGCGGTGTAGTTGACCCCCTCAAATTGTTTCCTCTCCCTCTTATAACAGGGAGCTATTTGGACACCCACAAACGAGCGCGAACACCGCGCGAACCATTTGGCCTATTTCGATTCTAGGTCCAAAGACCTTTAGGCGCGTAGGCCCTTCATGTACTACTATCCGCGTCCGCCGAGGAATGCTGGCACCGGGCCAAACGCCTGGCGCCTTTGGAGTCACCATACATGAATACCTCAGCGTACCTCATAGCCGCCTTCGTCTTCGCGATCCCATCCAGCGCCATCACCACCTCGCCGGAATCCTTGATGGCCCTCAACGGCATCCAAAGCTTCGGACTTTTCGGCGCCGAGTACTCCCGCTTTTTCGACGCGGCTGTCCACAAACCGATTTTGAATCTTTCGGCGATCTCCGCGAAGTCCGATCCCGTTCGATCTTCCCCCACGCCGCTGCAGAAGACGAAGTCCTCGGCGGCTCCCTTCGCGCTGCGCATTCCCACCGCTCCGCCGCCGCCCTATGAGCGGACGTTCAACCGCCTGGAGGGCAAGAAAGAGACTCACGGCTACGACGAACTGATCATCTCGTACGCGGAGAAGCTCGGCCTGGACCCCCGCCTGGTCAAGTCCGTGATCGCCGCCGAGTCCGAGTTCGCCACGCGCGCCAAATCGCCCGCGGGAGCCATGGGGCTCATGCAGGTCATGCCCGCGACGGCCGGCGACATGGGCGTCTCCAAAAAAGAGCTGTTCAAGCCCGAGGCGAACATCCGCGCGGGAACGATGTATCTCGCCCACCTGTTCGATCGCGCCTGGAAGAAATACAACCTCAAAGGCGTGGCCTACCGCCTGGCCCCGGCGTGGCTGATCCAGAGGATAGTCGCCGCCTATAACGCGGGGCCGCGCTTCCTCGCGCGGCGAAAACTCTACAGCGAGACGCGCGAATACGTGACCAAGGTTCTCCTCTTCTATAATTCCAAGGTCACAGAACTGAGATTCACCGCATTTCATAGAATGTCCATCGATGAAGCGTCCCTCGCCTCTGCGCCGTCTTCTCGGCTACGCCGCCGCGCACAAATCGACGGTGCGGCTGGCCGCGCTTTGCTCGGTCCTCAATAAAATATTCGACATCGCCCCCGAGATCCTCATCGGGATGGCGGTGGACCTGGTCACCGGCGCGCCCATGCCGGCGCTGCGCTTCTTGGGTCCGGCAAGCTCCATCGCCGGCCTCTACGCGCTGGCAACGCTGACGCTGGTCATCTGGGTGCTCGAGTCGGCGTTCGAGTTCCTATATGAAGTGCAGTGGCGGGGACTAGCGCAGACAGTCCAGCACGAGTTGAGGCTCGACGCCTATGGGCATCTTCAGAAGCTCGACATGGCGTTCTTCGATGATAAGAGCACGGGCGGCCTCGTGGCCACTCTCAACGACGACGTCAACCAGCTCGAGCGCTTCCTCAACGGCGGGGCGAACATGCTCATTCAAGTGCTCGCGACCGTGATTCTCGTCGGCGGCGTCTTTTTCTATCTGGCGCCGAAGGTCGCGGTTCTGGCGATGCTGCCGATCCCGTTCATCCTCCTGGGCGCCTTCTTCTATCAATTCCGAGTGGAGCCGCTTTATGCCGGCGTGCGCGAGCAGGCGGCGGCGATCGCCTCGCGCCTATCGAACAACATATCCGGCATCGCCACGATCAAGGCCTACACGGCCGAGGAGCGCGAGCGCTCGGCGATCGAGACGCAGAGCCGGGCCTACACCGCGGCCAACACCAAGGCGATCGCAGTCAGCGCCGCTTTTATTCCCATCATCCGCATGGCCATCTTGGGCGGGTTTCTGGCGACGCTCATCGTCGGCGGAAAAATGGTCCTGGCCGGCGAGCTCGGCGTCGGATCCTACAGCGTGCTGGTTTTTCTGACCCAGCGCCTGCTCTGGCCCCTGACGGGGCTGGCCGAGACCGTCGATCTCTATCAGCGAGCCATGGCGTCGACCGCGCGGGTGCTCGATCTTCTAGAGACGCCGGCGACGCTGTCGCACGAAGGCAAGGCTCTGCCCCGAGCCTCGATTAAAGGAGAGATCCGTTTTGAAGGTGTTTCATTCTCCTATCCGGGCCGCCGTCCCGCGCTCCAGGAGGTCGACTTGATCATCCCGGCGGGCACGACGGCGGCCTTCGTCGGCGCGACGGGCTCGGGCAAGACGACCCTGACCAAGCTGCTTTTGCGCTTTTATGATCCGTCCTTGGGGAGAATCCTTCTCGACGGGCAGGATATCCGCGGCTTTGATCCGCGCGAACTGCGGCGCGCCATCGGCTTCGTCAGCCAGGACACTTTTTTATTCCACGGCACCGCGCGCGAGAACATCGCCTACGGCGATCCGGCGAAGGACGGCGGCGCAGTCGAGGCGGCGGCACGGGCCGCCGAGGCGAGCGAGTTCCTGGCCGCCTTGCCGCAGGGCTACGACACCGTCATCGGAGAGCGTGGACAAAAGCTGTCCGGCGGCCAGCGCCAGAGGCTGGCGATCGCGCGCGCCGTGCTTAAGGACCCGCCGATCATGGTCCTCGACGAGGCGACCTCGGCCGTGGACAACGAGACCGAGGCCGCCATCCAGAAGTCCTTGGACCGCATCGTGGTCGGCCGAACGACCTTGATGGTGGCGCACCGGCTCTCTACGATCGTGAAGGCCGACCGGATCTTCGTCCTGGAGGACGGACGCGTCATCGAGTCGGGGACGCACGACGAACTCCGCGCTCAGGCGGGGCCGTACGCCGATCTCTGGCGCGTGCAGACCGGCGCCTAAGTCAGTCGCCGCCGCCCGCGTCCACTAGCGGCTTATGCGGGATCCGATCCGAGAGAAGGCTCTCGATGGCGGAAATCAGCTTGCGCCGACCGATGGGCTTCATGAGAAAGGTGGTGCCGCCGGCCCGCAGAGTCTCCTGGTAATCCTTGATCTCATGGGATCCCGTCAGGAATAGAACGGGAAGTGACTCAAGGCCCGGAGTGCCGCGTATGCGGCGGCACAACTCCATGCCATCGGAGCCGGGAAGGTTGACGTCAAGGATGACCAAATCCGGGGCGCCGGTGCGAAGAGCCCCAAGCAGCTCTTCGCCGTCGGCGAGGGCGATGTGATCGTAATCCGGCTCCAACCAGGCGTGCATGACCGTCTGGAAGTCCGGCTCGTCGTCGACCATGTATATCTGAGGCTTCATGACCTTATTGTAGGTCCCGCATCGTTTCTACGCCGTCAAATTTCGATCAAACATATGTGAACTTTTTTAGATAGGCTTCTCCCATGAATTCCAGGGTAAAATCAGCCTTCGCCGGTGCCGTGCTCCTGCTGCTCGCAGAATTGCTGGCGCTTTACGCGGTCGTGGCGTTGGGCCTGCTGCCCGCCAACGCGGACGGCAAGGTCCCCAAGCTCGAGAAAATGATCGCGCGCAAGGTCATGCACGCCGTCATCAACCGCCAAATGCGGAAAGGGCCAAACCCCATCGCGCTCAACGACAAAAATCTGATCGCGGGCATCAAGCTTTACGCCGCGGACTGCGCGGTGTGCCACGGCGCGTCCAACGGCAAGGACTCGCATATCGCCGTCGGGTTATACCAGCACGCTCCGCAATTTGCGAAGAACAACGTCTATAAAGACGAGTTCGGCGAGATCTACTGGAAGATCGCCCACGGCATCCGGCTGACGGGCATGCCCTCTTTTTCGAGGACACTGTCGGAGGACGACATGCTCAAGCTCGCGCTCTTTCTCCAGAACATAAGGGCACTGCCTCCGGCCCCGAAAAAGGCTTGGGAGGCCGTGCCCAGCGCCGCGCTCTAGACGCTAGCGGCCGGAGCCTTACCCCGGCCAAACGGCTTGCGGCGCGCTCGATAAGAACAGGAAGTCCACCGGATAGCCATAGTCGGCGGAAAGCTGCGGCCGCTTCGCGCGCAGGAACTCGACGAGCTCCCGCTTGCGCTGATCGCTCGCGGTGGGATGGGAAGGACTCGCGGCGGCAAGGTCTAGGCCCACGTCCATCGCGAACACGACGCCGTCGATCTTCTTGCCGATCATCGCCTCAAGCTGAGCGCGGTGTTTCTTGTAGGTATCAAGCTTGTAAAGGATCTTGTCCTTGAGCACGTCTTCGAAAGGAAGATCGACGCGGGCGGACTTAGCCTCGATGAGAATGATCTTGCCTTCGGGACTCTCCACGACCGCGTCCAGTTCGGTTATGTATATCCCATTTTCATCGTACAATTCGCGGCCGCTCTGCAGTATTTTATACCCCAGCTTGTAGTAATGCTCCGCTGTTTTCATCTCAAGCAAAAGGCCCACGTAGCGCGAATAGATGACGCCCTCGTATATCTTCGAGAGTCCCTCGCCGTTGTAGCGCCGGGCCAGCTCGTTGAGCTTAGATCGGATTTCCTTCTGATCCTTGGGCAGGGGGGCGAGTTCATCGAGAAACTTGAACGTGATCCGCCCCTTGGCGGTGAGCTTCTCGCCGCGCTTCATAATGTAGTTTTTGATCTCTTGGTAGCCGCGAGCATCGAAAACAAGCTCGACCTCGTCGAGCTTGCCCATCTGGGCCTCGGCCTTGCCTCCACGGGCGAACATCTTCTCCGACTCCGCGATATAAGCGTCGACGCGGCGGATGCCCTCGGCGATCTCGGACTCGCGGTTCGGGGCCTTATGGAAAAAAACGCGGTGCGTGTGCACGGCGACCTTCTTGACGCCGTCGCTCAGCAGGCCGTCCACCCACGTCAACGACTTCTCAAGGTGGGTGTTCTCCTGGGAAAGACCACGGCCCTTGGCCACCGCCTCGACCGCGGAGATCTTGGCAAGAACGTCGGCATAGGCGTCGGCCATCACATCCACGCTCTCGCTAAAATCGATCTTGCCCTTGTAAAGGTCGACCATGCGGTGAGTCTCTTTGAAGTACGAGGCGGCGCGTCCATTGATCCGGACGCCCTCGTCGTTGATGATGAAATCGTCCGCCTGCCCGGCCGCAATTGCGCGCTTCCCGTCGAATATGTCGCGAGCAGATCCGGAATCGACCATGCGCTCCAGCGCCGCGATGACCGGAGTCATGCGCTGAGCGGGCGTCGCGGAGAGACCCGCGGTCGCGGGAATAGCGGGAGCCTGTTGAGGAGGAGTGAAGACCGGCGCGGGCATCGCCATGATCGGAATTGGCTGCGATAGGGCGGGCATCATCAGAAAGTGAGCGGACGCGCCGGGCAGCGCGCCGGGAAGCTGAATCAAGGGTCCGGCGATGCCGCCGAGAGAAGGCACGCTCACTCGCGGAATCGAAAGGGTGCCGGCCAATGCGCGGGCCGACACGAGACAAACCATCAGGAACGCGGCCGGCCAGCGTCGGGGGGAGTCGTTCATATTTAAAACATACCAAGAACGTGCAAAAACGATCTGGGCCCTTCGGGTCAAAAAACCACCGCCAATAGACCTACATCTTGACCTGAGCCGCTGGGAAGGGCTACCCTAGCGGAATGCGATCCCTGCCCTTGATGCTGATCCTCTTGATCTCCGCCTGCGGATGGGTGAGCTTTGGGCGGAAAATATCAGAAGACGAGCTGCGCCTGCGCACCGACGTGCGCTCCTACTATGACGAGGTCGCCCGCGCCTTCGCCATGGGCGACGCCGAAGGCCTGACCCGGCTCTTCGATCCGGCCATCGCCAAGCCCATGACTCGCGAGCAGATCCTGGCCTGGGGCAAGGACTTCTTCGCCAAGCACGGCGCGGCGAGCTTCAAGATCGATCGCATCGATTACGAGCGCCTGGGATTTGAAAACGCGGTCGTGCTTTTGACCTACCGCGTGGAGACCAAGGACGGCCAAGGCGGTTTCGGCGGGACCGAGCGCGACCAGCTGATCAAGCACGGCCGGCAGTGGACCGTGACGTCCTGGGAAAAAGCTCCTTAAGTTACTTTCGCAGCGGCTTCGAACGAAGACGGTCGGCGACGGCCGCCGCCAACTGCCCGGCGGCGCTGGGAGCGAACGCCAAATATAGGACCGGCTCGATGAGCTCGACTTCGATGACGATCAGCTCCGCTCCCCGCCGCACGCCGTCGACGCGCGCGTAGATCCAGGGGCCGGGAACGGCGATCGTCGCCGCGCGCGCCTGCCTCAGAAGCTCGGGCGGCGCGGCGCGACCGACGGCGCGCCCGCCGTGCTCCGTTTGGACGCGGAAGTCGCCCTCGCGCGGAGTCTTGAGCACGGCATGCGAGAATTCCCCTGCCAGGAATACGAAGGACCATTCCCCCTCCGCCGCGATCTCGGGCATGTATGGCTGGACCATCGCGTCTGAATAAACAAGAACGTCATCCAAGACGGCCTGCGCTCCAGCGTCCCCGCGCCGCACCTTGGCGGTCCGGTAGGCACCGGCGGAGACGGCGGGCTTAACGACGGCCTGGTCCCACTCTCGCGCGGCCAACGTTTCCTCCAGATTTTCGCGCCCGCCTCGCGCCATCCAAACGGTCGGAACCACGGCGACCCCCTTCGTCTCGAGCTCCTTTAAATAGGACTTGTCGATGTTGGCGCGCACGACCTCGGTCGGGTTCCACGATTGGACGCCCAAAGAATCCAGTCGCGATAGCCAGGCCCGAAAAGAGGCGATCTTGAGATGGTAGTCCCACGTGGAGCGGATGAGCACGGCGTCATAGGCGCGCCAATCAACACCCGGGTCGTCCCAGACGGCGGGCTCGGCCTTGATCCCGCGCTGCCACAGCTCGCCCAACAGGGGGCGGTCGTCCTCAGTCAATTCGCGCAGGCAGTCGCAGGTGATCACGGCCAGGCGCGGGAAGCTCATATCCTGATGATATATAGGAAATGAGGCCGTAACAACATTCAACTAAATTATCACCGGTGCGATTCTTTGCACACGACGGCAAGACCACGCATGGACCCGCGGAGGTCGAAGAACTGCTGAAGCTACCAGGCTTTGACGGGGACACGCTTGTCTGCCCGGTCGGCTCTGCCGACAGCGCGGACTGGAAGGCGGCGCTTGCCTACCCTCCTTTAAAGCAAGCCCTCCTCACCGCGCAAGCGCCGCCCGTGCCGATTCCATCGCCTCTGCCCCCCGTTCCCAAGATCAAGACGTCGCCTTGCCGGATTTGCGCGCACTTAAATCCGGAAGACGCCCGCTACTGCAGCGCGTGCGGCGCGCGCACGGACGGCACGACCGAGCCGCTCGCCCCCGTCCAACAATCAGAGCCCTTTGCGTCCCTGCCCGCCGATGATCCTTTCGGGCCGCTCGATGTCTCGTCGCGCTTTCCGATCCAGCCATCGACGCCGCTTCCGATGCCCGCTCCGGAGCCGGCTCCGATCCACAAGCCCCCCCAACTAGGAAAGATGGGCCAACTCGCCGCCTTCGAAGAGACCGACTCCCTGCCTTTGCCGCCGCTGGCCCCTTCGCCGGTCTCGGAAGTCTTAATCTCGCAGCCTTCCATCTCGCCCCCGGCCAAGGTGTCGAAAAACGGCAAATCCGCGGCAATCGCCGCCATAGCCCTGGCCGCATTCGTCGCCTCCGCGCTCGCTTGGAAAAAATTCGCTCCGGCTCCCCCGCGCAAGATCATCGCCGCGCTGAAACCGTCCGCGCCAATACCTCCCGCGCCGGCGCCGCCCGCTCCCAAGACCATCGCCGCTCCGGCTCCGGCTCTCCCGTCCGCTCCCAGGGCCCTAGTCAAGCCGCCGCGCCCCGCCCGTCGCCTGCCGCCGACGGTGAAGATACCGGAGAAAGCAAAACGAAAACGCTCGCGCAAAGCGCGGACGCGCAAGCCCGAGAAAACGGCCGCGGCGGCGAAGAAAAAGGAGCCTGCCGCCGACAGCGTCGATCCTCAACTCGAGGCCCTGCTCTCCAACGCCGCCCCAGCGGTTACCGCCGAGGACGCGGCGAAGGCCGCTCCCGCCAACGAAGGAAAGCCGCCGACGTCGACGCCGCCGCCGGCAAAAAAGAATACCGCGAAAGAGCCCAAACGGTTCTCGCTTCCCGGACTCGACCGCCCGGTCAGCGCCGGCGCCCGCAAGCCTCAACGCATGGACAGCGAGCCCAATCCGACGGCTCCCGCCGAAGCTCAAGCTGCCAAAACGCCCGCTCCAGCCTCGGCCTCCGCCGCCGCGCCCGCCGAAACGGATCAACCCGCCGAGGGAGATCAACTCGCGCTGGTTCAAGTCAAAGAGCAATTCGACTTTTGCACCCAATTATTGGCCCAAAGCGCCTATGGCGATCACTACGACACGTGCCTGTGCAAAGACGCGCGCAAAGCCGCGGGGCAGCGCGGCGCGTACGTGGCGAGGGTAAAGAAGTCCGCCTCGGCCGGCAAGCTCGAGAACGCGGCGAAAATCACCTCGTCAAGCCTCGCCGGCGGAACCGCGACGGTGATCGCGCACTGGCGAGTCCTGCCCAACGAGTTCGGCCGCGACCTGACGCAGACCTGGCGCCTGGAAGACGGCCTCTGGTGCCGCGCTCCTTAAAGTCCGGCGAGGGCCGGCTTGAGGACGGAGGCGTCGCCGACGACGACGGTGATGAGCTTGTCCGTGGCGAAGCGCGAGCGCACGGCGGCGAGCGCGGTTTCGGACGTGGCCGCGGCCAGGCGCGCCTCGTATTGCGCGATCGTATCGCGTGGATCGCGCCCGCTCTCGGCGACGGCCGCCAAGTAGCCCGCCACGCGGTCAAGAGACGACAGGCGCATCAAAAATAGGCCGCGCAGATGGCGGCGCGAGTTATCGAGCGCCTCGATCGATATTTTCTCCTCGCGCAGACGTCGAACCTCGGAGAGCATCTCCTCGAGCGCGGGCCGCGCGACTTCCGTGCGGCAATCCGCGGACGCCGACCAGACGCTGCCGCGAGTGTACAGCTCGAGCGAGGAGTACGCGCCGTAGGTGTAGCCGCGGCGCGTGCGCAGGTTTTCAAATAGGCGCGAGTTCGCCGTCCCGCCGAGCACGTGATTGGCCAGGACCAAGGACATGTAGTCGGGATCGTTCGGGTGCGCCGCGATGGTTTGGGCCAAGATCAGGCTCGCCTGGGCGGAGCCCGTTCGATCCACGATGGCCAAGCGCGCGCGGCCGTAATCGGGCAATGCCGGCGGCTCGGGCGCCGCGGCGCCCGATGTCCAGCTCGACAAGGCGCGCTCGAGGGCTTTTGCGGCCGCGCTAGGATCGAGATCGCCGGCCACGACCAAGTGGCCGCCCCCAGGCCGCACACGCGCGGCATGGAAGGCGCGCATGCGCGAAGAATCGACGGCGTTGATCTTCTCCTCGTTGGCCGCGCCCCGGCCGTACGGGTGGCCGGGAAAAAGTTCGGCGCGCAAGCGCTCCTCGGACAGGAAATGAGGCTGCGAGCGCCGAGAAATGAGATCTTCGATCGCGTTCTCCCGCCAAAGCTCGACTTCCGCGTCCGGGTAGCAGGCCGTTGTGAGCGTGCGCGCCAGCTGATCGAGAAAACCGTCGAGATTGCGCGAAAGTCCCGACGCCGACAGCTTGAGCCATTCCGATTCGCAGGAGGATCCGATGGACCAGCCCAGCGCCGTGTAGGCGCGGGCCACGCTTGCCGCGTCCTCGCCGTCGCGGCCCTTGATTAGAAGGTCCTCAGCGGCTTGAGACAAAGCTTCCTGGCCGCAGGCCTCCTGGACGCGGCCCGCGCGCAGGGCCAGCCGGACCTCGACGAGAGGCAGGCGCGCGTCGCGCGCCAGCCACACCGTCAAGCCGTTGGCGAGCGTCACTCGAACGATGTCGGGCGCGCGGGCGAAGCGGGCCGGGCCGGGCGGAGGCGGCGTCAAGCCGGGCTTGCGCGGCTCTTCAGCCGGGGGCTGCGGAGCTTCCGGCTCCGAAGCGCGGTCGACCGGCGTGCCCGGGTCGACTTGAAGCACGATGCGCCCGCGTCCGCGCAGCCAGCGGCGCGCGGCGCGCACGCAATCGCCGCGGTTGATCTTAAGGAGGCGCCTCAAGTCCTTCCAGAACCCGTCGGGATCGCCGACGAAGGCGACGTAGGAGCTCAGCGTCTGGGCGCGATCGGCCAGCGACTGCTGGCCTTCGAGCCAGGAGCGCTCGAGTTGGGTCTTGGCGCGCGCCAACTCGCCTTCGGTCGGGCCATCCTCATAGAAGCGCGTGAGAACCTTGTCGAGCCCGGCTGTCACCGCCTCGCGCCCGACGCCGAGACGGCCGGAGATGAAAAAAGCCATGAGGTCAGGGCCGCGCGCGGCGACATGGCTCGACCAATACGGAAGGTGGCCGCCGGCCGAGACCGCGAGACGTTCGTTCTTGACCAGCGCTTCGTGCAGCGGGCTGTCCTCCCCGCCGCCGAGCACGGTCATGAGCAAAGTCAGCGCCCACCAGTCGCGCGATCCGCGTTCGGGCGTGTGCCAGCCCACGACGGTCAGCGGCGTCTTGGCCAGAGGGTCGAGCACGGTCTCCAAGCGCTCGCCCTTCAATCGGGGCTCCTTGAGCTCGGCCGGGCGCGGACGCGGGCGGCGCGGGATGGGACCGAACAAAGTTTTGATCAACCGCCTCGTTTCGACGACGGAGACGTCCCCCGCCAGGGCCAACACGGCGTTGTTGGGAGCGTAGTGGCGATCGTAGAAACGGCGGACATCCTCGAGAGAGGCAGCGCGCACGTCGTCAGCCTCGCCGATCGTCGGATGAGCGGTCTCCCAATGGGTGAAGGCGAGCGCCCCCATGCTCATGTCGGTGGCTCGGCGGTAAGGCTGATTAAGGTAAGTCTGGCGAAGCTCCTCGAGCACGACCTGCTTCTCCACGGCCAGTTCCCGCTCCGAGATCAGCAGACCGCGCATGCGGTCGGCCTCGGCCCACAGCACCGACTCGAGCGCGTTCGACGGCACGACCTCGTGATAGGTCGTGTTCGTCTTCATCGTGTAGGCGTTGTCCACGCCGCCGTGCGACTCGACGAGACGAGAGATCTCGTTGGGCGCCAGGTTCGCCGTGCCTTGGAACATGAGGTGCTCGAAAAGATGGGCGAAGCCGGCGCGCCCGCGCTCCTCATCGAGGGAGCCGACCTTGTATGTCATCGACACAGCGACCAGCGGGGCGGAGCGGTCTTCCTGGATGACGACGGTCAGGCCGTTGTCGAGCTTGAAGACGCGCACCGGCAGGCCCGCGTGCAAACAGCGCTTATTTTTTCGCGTCATCCTGGAAAGTCTATCATTCCCGGTATAGTATCATGGGCCCATGCGACGAGCCGCGGCGATTCTTCTCCTTCTGTCCGCATGCGGGCCGCGCGAACAGAAGGCGGCGGACGCGGTCTGCCCTCATGATCTCTCCTTCGACCGGGCCTCGGTCATTCGCGTCAGCGCCGTGGCTCCGCCCGCGGCCCTGCGCCGCGACCTTGATCTGCCCGGACTGGCGCGCAAGACGGGCGACGCCGTCGGCTCCGGCAAGCTCCAAGGACTGACCGTCGTCGAGCATCAACTGCTCTTGCGCACGCTCGTGAGCCAAACAGTCTCGCGGGGCCGGGCCTGCGTCTGGTTCGACTCGGTGAGCGTGGACCTCACGCCCGCTTCCGTCGAGATCTTCGTGCCGCGCGAGTACCCCGACGGCTCCTGCGAGTACGAGGAGATCCTGTCCCACGAACGCGAGCACGCGCGCGTGCACGCCGAGCGTCTGGCGTCCTTCTCCAAGGAGATTGAGGCCGCGCTGAGAAGCGCTAAGTGGCTGCCTGCGAAGGGGAACCCCCTTGAGACCGCGGACCGCGTCACGGCCGAGGCCATGCTCAAGGACCGCCTGCACAAAGTCATCGACCCGGTCTACGCTAAATATAAGGAAGACCTGACCGCCGCGCAGGCCGAGCTCGATGAGCCGGGGCTGTACCAATGGGTCTCCAAGCGCTGCGACGGCTGGAAATGACTCGCCAAGGTTGACGGCTCGCCCGCTCAAGCGTCATAATCACCTCATGAAAATATTGGGAACAGTGCTCGGAGCGGTCGTTACCGCCGCGCTCGTCGTCGTGTTGTGGGCGGTCGGCGCCTACAACGGGATCGTGTCGCAAAACGAGGGCGTCAAGAAGGCCTGGTCCCAAGTGGAGAATCAGTACCAGCGCCGCCTGGACTTGGTGCCCAATCTCGTCGAGACCGTGAAAGGCTCGGCCAAGTTCGAAAAGGAGACGCTGACCGCCGTCGTCGAGGCCCGCGCCAAAGTGGGGCAGGTCGCGATCGGCAAGGATGTGCTCAACGATCCCGCGGCTTTCAAGAGGTTCGAGGAAGCGCAGGGCGGACTGTCTTCCGCGCTCTCGCGCCTGATGGTCGTCGCCGAAAAATATCCCGAGTTGAAGTCCACGCAGGGCTTCCGCGACCTGCAGGTCCAGCTCGAGGGCACCGAGAACCGCGTGGCCGTGGCGCGCAAGGATTTCAACGACGAGGCGCAGGACTACAACACCGCCATCAAACGCTTCCCCGGCTCGGTGGTCGCCGGCTTCGGCGGCTTTAAAGAGCGGCCGTATTTCCAAGCCGCGCCCCAAGCCGCCGCGGCTCCCGCCGTGAAGTTCTGACGCGGTTGATCTAGATCAAGACAATGGATTGACGAAAGTCCTAATGCGCGCATAGGCCTTTTGGACATCATTGGTCATGAAGAAAATTTTTCTGATCCTCGCGACTTGCGCCGCCGCCGTCACGCTGCGCGCCCAATCTTTCGAAGACCTGGCCGCGGACCAGCCCTTCGCCGCCGAAGACGCCTTCGCGGGCGTCAGCGCGTGCGACGTGCTCAACATCAAGAACATCCACCCCTTTAGCCTCGATGAAGCGGCCGCGCTCATCAAGCCCTGCATCGCCGCCGCCGCGAGCAAGTACGCGGTCTCGGCCGTCGCAGAGGTGGGATTTGTCATCATGGAAAACGGCAAGCCCAGCAAGGCCGGCCTCCTTATTAAGACCAATCTCCTCCTCGGCTCCAAGGGCCACCGGGACTGGGTCTTGGCGCTCGCCCGCCGCGAGGGCCGCCTGCTTGGACACATGGCCAAGCTCTTGACAAAGAACGACGTCGCTCCGGCGGCCGTCAGCACGCTTCAGAAAGGCCTTGAATCCTGCATGATCATGACCGTCGTGCGCGACATCCGAAACGGCAATGACTTCGTGAAGATCTACGGCAGCTGCCTGACCGGCAATCCCGGCTTGAAGATAAAGGAAGTCCGCGCCGCTGAAGGCATGGCAGTCACCGTCAAGACCGAAGCCGATCCCGCGCAAATCGAAACCTATAATGGCTTTATCACCGTCAACTCCGGCAAGGGGCCGGTGACGGTCATGATCGCGGCCTACGGCAGTCAGATCTTCCTGCCTTAATTAGGCTTGCGCCCTCTGATCGCGGCCGGCGCGATCCTGCCGTTTCTGCCGGCGCTCGGCGCGCCCTTCCTCGACTGGGATGACGCGCTCAATCTAGCGGGCAATCCCTATTGGCGCGGATTTACCACCCCTAATATCCGCTGGATGCTTACCACTCTCTACGGCGGCCCGTACCAGCCGCTGTCGTGGCTTTCCTATGCCTTCGACTTCACGGTTTGGGGGCCCAACCCCATCGCGATGCGCGCGACTAACCTGGCTCTGCACGCGGGCTGCGCCGTTCTTCTGTTTTCAATCGTCGAGACTTTAATCAAGATCGCCTCTCCCGGTTCAGCTGCCAGAGAACGGACGTTGGCCGCCGCCTTCGCCGCTTTGTGCTGGGCGACGCACCCTTTGCGAGTGGAGTCGGTCGTCTGGCTGACCGAACGCCGCGACGTATTGTCCGGATTTTTCTATCTTCTCGCCATTTTTCTATACGTGCGACGCCGCGGCGGCTCGCTCGCTCCGCTTCTGGCCTTTTACTGCGCCGTACTATCCAAGGCAAGCGCGCTGACCCTGCCTCTGACTTTGCTCCTCCTAGACGCGTGGCCGCTGGGCCGCCTGCAGCGCGATAAACGCGGCGCGCTGCTTGAAAAGGCACCCTACTTCGTCGTTTCCCTGGCAGTAGGCCTCACGGGCCTCGCGGGCCAGAGAACCTACGGCACTCTCCAGGGTTTCGACAAAGTCGGCGCCGCCGAACGCCTGGCTCTCGCCTTGCACTCGTTCTGGTGGTACGCGGCCAAGACCGTTTGGCCTTCGAGTCTGTCGCCCTATCATCGCGTTCCGTCCGGCTTCGGCCTCGGCAGCCCTCTCGTTTGGGGAGCCACGCTCGGCGTCTTGTTTCTGTCCGCCGCGGTCTGGGCCGTTTGTCGCCGCGCTCCGGCGGTTTCCGTCGCCGCCCTGCATTACGCGTTCGCCTTGGCGCCCCTGGCGGGTCTGGCGCGCTTCGGGCATCATCTCGTCGCGGAACGCTACTCGTATCTGCCCGGGCTGAGCTTGGCGACTCTCGCCGGCGCGGGATTGATGATCGCTCGCCGGCGCGCCGCCTGGCGCGTCCCGGCAAGCGCGGCCGCGGCGGCGATGCTCCTCGCCTACTCGGCCATGAGCGCTCGCGGCGCCGCATACTGGAGCGGAAACGAAGCCCTCTGGCGGCGCGTGCTGGCCGTCGATCCGAACTCGAACTTGGCGAGGATCAACCTCGCGTCATTTTTGCGCCGCGAGGGCCGCGTCGGCGACGCCTTGGAGCTCGAGCGCGCCGCCGTCGCCCAAGACCCCAATCTCTGCGAACAGCTCAACAATTTAGGGGCCGACGCCGTTAAAAAAAATAACTTTGCCGAAGGCGAAAAGCTCTTCCGCGCCGCGATCGCGGCCAAGCCCGATCTGGCGACGGCGCATTACAACTTGGCGGGCGTTCTCGGCCGCCGCGGACGACACGTCGAGGCCTTGGCCGAATTGGAAGAGGCCGC
>JAYVZL010000015.1:0-2783 GCA_043783505.1 Elusimicrobiota bacterium | reverse complement strand
CATGAGCTGCTCAAGTCGCTGCCGCGCAAGGACAATCCTTGGGTATTTTCGACCAGCAACGACGGCCCACATCTCGGGCATATATTATCGCGCGACTTCCGCAAGCTCCTGAAGCTCTGCGGCATCAAGGGCGCTTCGCTGCATACGCTTCGCCACACGTTCGCCAGCCATCTCGTCATGAATGGGACCGATGTCTATACGGTCCAGAAGCTGCTCGGACACTCAAGCATCAAGACGACGGAGATTTACGCCCATCTCGCCTCGGATTTTCTCAAGGCAGCGGTGCAGAAGCTCGAATTCTGATTATTCGCGCGGTTGAGCGGCCTTCAGGCTTTTGATGAAGTCTTGGAATGTCCGGCACACCTTCGCGCGGAAAGCCGGATCAGAACCGCCGCCGGGCCGCTGCCCTTCCACGAGGATGCTTCCTTCCGATTCAGGGTTCTTGAAATACTGATCGAGGTCGGCCAAGAAACGGCTGTACCCCTTGGCGGGAAACTTCGCTTGCAGCTTGGGGATCTCGGCCTCGCAGCGCTTGCGCAACTCCGGATAATTGGCGAGAAGATCGAAGAGGTAATAAAGGTCCTTGGCCTTCTTGTCGCGGCTGGCGCGATCGACAAAACTCAACCCCTTCTGATAGCAGTAGGCCTCCGGCGTGGGGAAAGTCGCCTCTACGTCGATGGGCTGCCCTTTGGAAGTCTGGTCCTTGATTCTAATCTTCATGGTAGAGGCGAGCAGCACGTCCACATAACGCAGCAAGGTCGCCACCACGCCGGCGGGGATGGCCGCGGCGGGCCGCTCATCCTTGCCGTGGCGAGGCGTCATGAAGGTCAGCTCGACCTCAACGCCGTCCTTTGTGAATTCGTAGATCGTCTCCTCCACACCCTTTGGCCCAAAATGCCCCAAGGGCATTCCGCCGCGCCTCTCTTCGGCGTGTTCGTTTTGAAGGATTTCGCGCAGAGACGGGCGCTTGCCGGGCAAAAGATCGGCGGACACCGTGATATCCACGTCCTTGGTCCCAAGAGGCTTGTGAGCCGGGCGAGTCGTGCCCAGGTAGGAGTGATAAACGAAAGGCACCCAGCCGCCGGAGATCACGATATCCGGCAGGTACGGCTTGAGTGCCTCCAGCGCGAGAAGAAGACTGTCCTCGATCTTAGCCACTGACCGCCTCCAGATGCCACTTCGGCACCAGACGCTTTTCGAAAAGATGCTGCGCCTGCTCCTCGCCGCGGATCGGGTAGAGCCGCAAGTCCAGATAGAGCTGGACATCGGAGACCACCGGGAAACCTTCCAGAACGCGAGAGTCGTAGCGGGCCGCGACGCCGTAATACGGGCTCACAAGCACAAGGTTGCTCTCGCTTGGCGCCGCTTCCTCGAGCTTCAACTCTTTTTTCCAGTCATCGAGGCTGGCCGGCAGTCCCTCCGAATAAACGTGGACCTCACTAAAACTCGCATGCGGGGCCACGAGAGAAGCGCCGGCCTGGTATGAGAGCAAGCCTTGGTGTTCTTGGAATGCCTTTGAATTCTTCAGCGCCGCCATGACGCCCTCGACCGAATCGGCCGGGAGGCGAAATCGATACTGCTCCTGCTTCCGGTGGCGATAGTATTCGACCCAATCCACCAGGATATCCTGAGGCCGGAACAATTTGAATTTCCGGTTCTCGGCGCGAACGGCATAGCGCAATTCTTCAAGCCTCCGGCAAATCTGGCTGACCCAACCGATGCTGATGCCGGATTTTCCCGCGATTTCGTTATTGCCCCAGTACCGCTCTGGATCATCCATCATGACCCGCAGTACCAAGGACGACTTGTCCGAGAATGGGCTGTTGACCTCTCGAAAGCCGAAGGCCTTCTGTTCTTCACGGGAGCGCTGGTCGATCAGGATGCCGGGAGCCTTGATCCAGGCGTTGCCCACGAGATCGACGTAGCAAATCCCCTTGCTCCGAAGATCTTCTTGCCGTTGAAGACTCAAGGATGGCGCCGCAAGGAGGGGGATCGCCTGTTTCTCCTGGGCCGCGGACGCCAGCAGCCGGGCGATCTTGTCGGAGAAGTGGACGCTGGAGCGGCTGAGAGCAACTTCGCCCATGAACAGGATGTCGCCGATCCGGAACTCGAAGTCCGCGCGCCGCGAGGCTTCGCTGAAACGCGAAGATAGCTCGGCTTGGCCGAGGAGCTGGACTAGGCGAACCTTCAAGTGTCTTTCGAGAAAGACGGGTAGTCTCATGTTCGTTATTTACTTAGTTTGGTGTATACCAAAGTATAGTGTAAAAACAAACTTGCGTCAAGGGCCGACGTGTCGATTATTCTCGGCGGAGGGATGAGCCTGCGCTTGAGAGTCTCGAGACGATCGGTCCGCCGCGCGCCTAAGACGACGGCCGCTCCGGCCCGGGCAAGGGTCTTAGCCGTGGCTTCGCCGATGCCGCTGGATGCGCCGGTGATGACGACAACTTTGTTTTCAAGCGTATTCATGGGCGGCTCGCCTCTTTTTTGCCGAGGGCTTTGACGAGGGCGGCGGCTAAAGCATTATCCGACATGGGGTTTTGGCCCGTGATGAGTTCGCGGTCGACAACCACGTTGGGGGTCCATTTGGCGGCGGGCTGCAAACGGCCGCCGGCGCTTTCCAGGGCTTGATCAGGGTAAAACTTCACGAACCCGCCGAGAGCGTTGTCCTGGCCGCCCGGCTCCTCTTGTTTTTCTTCATCGGTCGTGAAGATCGACATGGCATAGTCCTTGTAGATCCAATTCTTCGCATGCTCGGCCGCCGCCGCTGAGTCGCCTTTTTCCAA
>JAYVZL010000014.1:0-7240 GCA_043783505.1 Elusimicrobiota bacterium | reverse complement strand
GCGTGGCTTCATCATAGACTCGCTGCGTGGCTTCGTAAAACGGCTGCAGGCTGAAGCTCTGCTCCCATCGCCGGCGCGCGGCGCGGCCCATTTCGACGGCTTTCGGCGCGTCGAGCAGGAGTCGGGACAAGGCGTCCGCCAAGGCGGCGGGATCGTCCGGAGCGACGAGGAGGCCGGTCACGCCGTCTTCGATCACGTCGGGCAAGCCGCCCACGCGCGAGGCGACGACGGGGCGTCCCGAGGCCATCCACTCGATCGCCGAGCGCGAAACCGCCTCGGATCCCAGGGAGGGGACGACGCCGACGCGGCAGGCTGCCATGAACGGCCAGCGGTGAGTGACGTATCCGGGAAAGTCGACGACGCCCTCGAGGCCGGCGGGCTTGAGCTGCCAGCGCAGGCGTTCGAGAAGGGCGCCTTCTCCCGCGCAGCGCGCGCGCAGGTCCGGCACCTTGGCTTTAAGCAAGACCGCGGCGTCAAGCAGGGTCTCGTGGCCTTTGACCGGGTCAAAGCGCGCGAGCATCCCGATGACCTGCGTCGCGGTCAGCGGCGGCGCTTCCGGCGGGCCGTCGAGTCCCTGCGGCACGCGGGTGATCTTGGCTACCGGAAAGGCGGCTTTGAGAGAGGCCTCGAGCTCGGTGTTGGCCGCGATATAGGTCGCCGTGCGCGAGGCGGCGAAGCGCGTCAGGGCGTTGGAGCGGGCGGGACGCGAGTCGCCGCGCGTGCGCACGACCGCGCAAGGGCGTCCCGCGGCTAGAGCCAGCGCCAGGGAATGGCCCGCGCCCGTGTGCGCGTTGATGACGTGGGGGGCGAACGTTGCCGCCTGCCGTCTCTGCGCGAGCCAGCTCACGCTTCCCCAGCCGCGCACGGTGAGGCCGAGATCCTTCCCCGCCTGCAACACCGGAGAGCCCTCCTGGCCCCAAAATTCGACGGTGTGGCCGCGGCGCGTCTGCTCCGCGGCCAAGGTCAGCGCATAATAGGCGATGCCCGAATCCCAGGGCTCGTCTTCGATGTGAAGGATGTTCATGCCGGCGCTCCTGTCCGAAGGACGTCTCGGCATGCGCCGAAAACCTGTTCGACGGTGATCAGGCGCATGCACAAAAAGTGTCCTTCGGGGCAATGGCGCGCGCCGTGCAGTCCGCACGGGCGGCAGGCCAAGTCGGCCTCCACGACGCGATGTCCGGGCCCATAGGGGAAGAAGCCGAGTTCGCGCGTGGTCGCGCCGAAGATCGCCACGACCGGAACTCCGGCGGCGGCGGCTAAATGCATCGGTCCCGAGTCGTTGGTCACGAACACGCTTAGGCGTCCCATTAAGGCCTTGAGGTCGTCGAGGCCGGTGCGGCCGACGAGATTGACGGCTCCGCAGTCTAGAGCGATGCGCTCTCCGAGCGCCGCGTCCTCCGGTCCGCCGACGAGGACCGGCGTGAATCCGTCGGCCGCGAGACGGCGGCATAACTCCGTGAATCGTTCCGGCAGCCAGCGCTTCGTGTTCCAGGCCGAGCCGGGGTGCACGCCCGCCAACCGCGCGCCCGCTCCGGGAAGAAGGCGGGAGAAGCTTTCGTTCATTTGAGGCGGCACGACGTAGCGCGACTCTTCAGCGCCGGGGGTCGCCGCCGCGCCCAAGGGCTCGGCCAAGGACAGATTTCGTTCCAGGTCGTGCGTCAGCCAGGAGAAGGGCACGGTGTCCGTGAGCAGGAAGCTTCCGGCGCTGGAGTCAAAGCCCACGCGGCGGGAGATGCCGGACAGCTTGGCGATCAAAGCGGAGCGAAAAGAGCGGTGAGGGATGACGGCCAGGTCGAAGGCTCGCCCCTTGAGCTCGGCGGCGATCTTCCACGGGCCGCGAAACCCGCCGTGGACGCCGCGTTTGTCGTCGACGATGACCTCGTCGACCCAGGGCGTGCCGCGGAAAATATCGGCGGTCTTGGCCAGGGTCAGCACGGTCACGCGCGCCTGAGGCATGATCTCCTTGAGGCGGCGCAGCAGCGGCAGGGTCAGCAGGCTGTCGCCCAAAAAAGCGCTTTGCATGACGAGCACGTTTCGAGAGCTCGCCGCTGGAATGCCCCACGCCGCGAGCGCCTCGTGGTAGCGGTCGACCGTATGCCGCTGTAGCGAGGAGGAGGGCACGCGCCACGCCACGAACAGCCGCCGCGCGAGCGCGTCCTTGCGGTAAGCCGCGGTGTTGGGCACGCGCGCCAAAGTCCTGATCAAGAATGAGCGCAGGTTTCCGTGAAGGTCTAGGAGATGGGTATAGCCGCCCAGCCTGATCAGGCGGACGGCGTCGAACACGCCGCGGAAAGTCACGATTTCATCGACGCCTGGATGCCCCTGTAGAGCGGCCGCGAACTGGGGTTTGACGAACACCGCGACCCGTGAGTCGGGCCAGCGAGTCTTGAGGCTCTTGTAGACCGGGCCGGTGAGGACGATATCACCGAGCGAGGAGAGCCGGATGACGAGTATTTTGGGCGACAACCGGGATTATATCATTTGAAGATTAGATGGCGTGGAATCCCCTGTTCAGCGCGGCATCCTCATTGCGTCCTCAAGTTCTTCGGCTTAGCCGGCGGTAGGATGTCCGACGCAGTCGACGTCGTCGTACCCGCGACGTTCGACAGCGCGCCGTACACCGGGCCGGCGCCTAACACGCCCCTAAACGCGACCAGCTGGAATTGATAGGCCGTCGATGGCGCCAATCCCAAAGCTACGCAAGTTTTCATCGCACCCACTGCGCTTCCCGTCAACGGCGTAGCACAGGTGCCTTGCGCGACGGAAGGCGCCGCGCCCCACAAAGTCCCGCTGGAGCTGTAGCGGATATCGTACTTGGCCGGCTGGCCGGTGCCGTCGGTGACTTCCGTGAAGCTCAGAGTGGCGCTGTTTGCTCCAGCCGCGGCCGCGCTTAGATTGCTCACCGTGCCGACCGCGCCAGTCAAAGCCGCAGGCGTCGTGGTGCTGGCCGGTCGCCGATGGTGCCGAGGCGTTGCCTCCGGCGTCGTAGGCGGCGACGGTGTAGCTGTAGGCCGTCGAAGCGTTCAACGCGGTATTCGAGTATGAAGTGCTCGTCGTGGTGTCGATCTGCGCCCCGGCGCGGGAGATTTTGTAGCCGGTCACGCCAACGTTGTCGGTGGAGGCGTTCCAGGTCAGATTGATCTGAGAGGATGACACGGCCTGCGCTCTAAGATTGGACGGCACGGTGGGCGCCTGGGCGTCTGGAGGAAGCGGGGCGGCGTCGGGCGCGCCGATCCGTTGGGTCCCAGCTGCCACGCGGTCGATATACATGTCGCCATAACCGCTTTGGTTGTAAAACTTCATAGTGTCGAATACGAAGTTGGCAGGCGTGGGACTGCCGAACCGAGGGTCTTTGCTCGTGTCGGTCGGACCGATCAACCGGCGATTCAAGCTTTCGATAATCAGCACGTTGTTCACCCAAAATCTTATGTAGCCGTCATTATTTGCCACGCCATTGACGACGCTGTTTAATTTCATTTCCCACTCCACCAGGTCCCAAGAGGTTGAAGAAGGAGCCTTATTTGATACTAGCTGAGGTGCGATCACGTTATCGTCGTAAGTGATTTGAAGATCGAGAGTGTATTTCCCGTTGGTGAGGTCCACTACGGGCATAGGGTACCCCAGCTGACCCTGGTGATAGAGAATCTTGCTGTGCAAGTTGTCGCCGATTTGAAACCCAGGCCCCAAGCGAAACATCATGCGGCCGAACACGTGCGTCGTCCCGGGGTGTCTGCGCGAGATGTTGTTGCCGCCGCCGTTGGGATTGCATGCCGGCACTTGAGTCAGGCCGACGCAAGCAAAGTGCATGTTTAACGCTCCAGCTCCTGACTGCACAGGCGAATTCGTGATGGTCATGCACTGAGTCGGAGCGCCGACCACGGCGCAAGGCCCGGACCATCCGGTCCAGCCCTCGGTATTTGTGGTGCCATTCCAGGTCAGAGGCGCCTCAAACCCCGAGTCATAAAAGCAGCCTGGACACAGCGCATACGCTGGGCTCACCAGGAGTCCCAGCATCAAGCATAGGGTTGTAAGGGCAACGGTCGGTCGAGAGACTATTCTAATGTTCATTGGGACCCCTAAGAGCGCGCAAGTCAAATTAAAGATCCGTAATAAACCGTCATTCAGACTCCAATATCCGGCTCTATTGAGTTCTCAGATTCTTCGGCTTGGCCGGCGGTAGGATGTCCGACGCAGTCGAGGTCGTCGCACTCGCCGCCGCGGAGGGGGCCGAGGTGTTGCCCGCGGCATCGTAAGCGGCGACAGTGTAGCTGTAGGCCGTAGACGCGCTCAGGCCGGTGCTCGAGTACGAGGTTCCCGCGGTGGTTGCGATCTGCGTGCCCGCGCGGAGGATCTTGTAGCCCGTCACGCCCACATTATCGGTGGAGGCCGTCCAGCTCAGGTTGATCTGCGAGGATGATGCAGCCTGGGCGCTCAAACCCGTCGGCACGGAGGGCGCCGAGGTGTCGGCGGTGGTAGTCCCCCCAGGCGGGGTGAGCGTGATGGTATAGGCGTCTGGCGGAGAGAAATTAAGAAATACGCTGATCTGATCATTGAAAACCGTGTAGTCCGCATCGATCACGGAGAGCGGGCTGGGCAACGAGGCGTAGTACGTTAAGGGGATTCTCTTGGCGACGACATGCACTTTGCCGCCGTTGATAAGATAGGGCGCTGAGGCGCTGATATTTTTAATGATCGTCTCAATGCTTGCGGTTGTTGGCGCGGCGCTGCGGTCGTTTCGACCGAGAACGATTTGCGCTTTTTTCGATCCGGAGTCCCTGCCGGCGACGGCGTCCGTGGTGGCTCCGGGGGTGACGCCCACCAAAGTGCCTGTGATATCCGCGTAGCCCTTATAGACCCACCACTGCGGTCGGGGCGATTTATCGGTCGTGGTCAGAATCCCATCCAAAGAGAGGTTGTTGCAGTTGTCAATGTTGTTCTCCTCATGCCAACAGGCATGGCCCGCGCTCTCAACGCCTAATCGTCCGATGGCGGCGAGATAGTGCACCAAAACCCCGGGAGCTGAAAGCTCGTTGGGCGCGACGATCTCATTGAGCGATATGCGCGAGATATTGATTCCGTTGGCCACCATGAACTGGCGAATGTCGGTTACGTCCTTAGTCACCATGCTTACGCCAGTGCCGTCCAGCTCGTGCCAGGAGAGGATATTCGGAAGGACATTATTGGCCTTGGCATAGAGAAGAAAGCTCTTCAGCCACTGGCCTAAGCCCGAGCCGGTTCCATAATACGCGATGCTCGGACCGACGATAGTCGCATTCGGATCAATCGAGCGGATTTTGACGACCGCGCGCCGATACGTTTCAAAAAACTGGGCCTGGGAACGCGCCCAAAAAAAGGCGCCATCCGGCTCGTTCCAAATATCCCACTGGAGGGTCAGGCCCTTAGCTTTCGCCGAATTGACCTCAGCGGCGACAAAATTTTCCCAGTTGGTCCAGTTGCCGTTGTCTCCAGGCCAAACGCCTCCCGTGCCGCTGCCAAAAACATGATATGTATGGTTATAAAAATCAGATGGCTCATATTGAATGCTGGCCCCATAACTTTTCGCGCGCGCGTAGAACGCCGGCGATGCCAGCGAATCCTCATAACCATACCCGGTTCTAAACATCCGGGACTTGAGCGGATCGATGATGGCTGCGGGCGGATTGGTTGCGTCCATGCCATGAAGGAAGCCGCTGCCCGCATAGGTCGGCGCTCCCTGGCCGACCGACAGATCCACGGTGACGGTTTCCGCGCGCAAGGGGGGGGATCCAAGCAGCATCAGCATCAAGAGGCCGCTCCAGCTCAGGGCGGGGAAATAGGAAGGCTTAGTTGCGCTCATTTTTAAGTTCTTCATTTTATTTCCTATTGCGTCCTCATATTCCTGGGCTTGGCCGGCGGCAAAGTGTCCACCCCGGACGTCGTCGTCGCCGACGCGACATTCGACAACGGGCCAAACACCGGGCCCGCGCCCAGCGTGCCTCGATACGGCACCAGCTGGAACTGGTAGGCAGTAGCGGGTGACAGACCTAGAACCGTGCAGGTCTTGGTGGCACCCACCGTCGTGCCCGCCAGCGGCGTCGCACAGGTGCCTTGTGCGGCGGATGGTGCTGCGCCCCACAAAGTCCCGCTGGAACTGTATCGGATGTCGTACTTGGCCGGCTGTCCCGTTCCGTCGCTGACCTCGGTAAAGCTCAACGTCGCGCCGTTCCCCCCGGCTGCGGTGGCGCTCAGATTGTTCACCGTGCCGACAGCGCCTGCGGTCGAGGCCTGCGTCGTAGCACTTGCCGCCGCGGATTGTGCCGAAGCGTTGCCCGCGGCGTCGTAGGCGGCGACGGTGTAGCTGTAAGCCGTCGAGGCGTTTAAGCCGGCATTCGAATACGAGGTGCCCGCCGCGGTGCCAGTCTGCGTGCCGGCGCGGAAAATCTTATAGCCTGTCACACCCACGTTGTCGGTGGAAGCCGCCCAGGTCAGGTTGATCTGAGAAGACGAGACCGCCACCGCGCTGAGACCTGCCGGCACTGTAGGCGTCTGGGTATCGGCCACCGAGTTCCCGGGCTTGCCGATCCTGGTCGTGGAGATGACCGTATGATCTATCCACCAGTACCCGGTCACTGGGATGATCCCGCCGCCACCGCCCCATTCTCCAGTATGCTGAATCGCGCTAAGTCCGTTCGTCTGCCCCACGTCGCGTATTTTCATGGTCGAGGAACTCAGGTACAGCACGTCATCAATCCAAATCTCGGAAACCCCGTTAGCGGCACCGGGCGAGTTCAGCTTAATGTGCATCTCATACCAATGCCATTCGCCTAAGTGTGAGTGTTGATCCCATGTGCGCACGTTCTGGTAGACGCCATAGGTGCTTGTTCCGTCCTTCCAGCAAATCTGTGGTCCGGCGGTAAATTTATCGTATGAATATCCATACGCGACATTGGGGCGTCCGCAGGAGGATACGTCGCTCAGGATGAAAAAGTTGACTTTGTTCCCAACGGGGTGGAAGGTGAAGGGATTGCTGTAACGCATCCATGCGCCTAAATAAAGTTCTGTTGGTTCTCCGCTTAACGTGTACTCTGCGCGTCCCGCGCTAAAACTTGTGGCATAGGTTCCAGCAGGGTAGGTGATGCGAAATGCGCAGCCGCCGGCAGGGCTGGGCGGCATCGTGCAATCAATACTCGAATTATTGACCGCGAGGCTATAGGACCATGGCGCACCGGGCCTTGATTCCCATTCGACGGTCGTAATGACT
>JAYVZL010000013.1:0-16956 GCA_043783505.1 Elusimicrobiota bacterium | reverse complement strand
AGATCAAGATCATGACGAACTCGATGAACATCACCGAGCGCCGCATCCCGCAGTCGGGCCGCATCCAGATCCTCGCGCAGGGCAAGCCCATCGAGTTTCGCGTCGAAATGGTCCCGACCGTGTACGGCGAGTCCTGCGTCATGCGTATCCTCGACCGCGCCAGCGTGCAGGTCGACATCATGAAGATGGGTTTTCTCGATGATACCCTGCAGAAGCTTCTGGGTCTGCTCAAAGGCATCGGTGGCAAAAAGAACTTCGGCTTGATCGTCGTCTGCGGTCCCACGGGCTCCGGTAAATCCACGACGCTGTACGCCTCGCTCAACCACATCAACCGGCCAGACATCAAGATCCTGACCGCCGAGAACCCCGTCGAGTACAACTTGGACGGCATCATCCAAGTCCCGGTCAACCCCGACGTCAAGCTCGGCGGCGACAAGAAGTTCGACTTCGCCGCGGCCCTGCGCTCGTTTTTGCGCCTGGACCCCGACGTCATCATGGTCGGCGAAATCCGCGACGAGGAGACCGCCCACATCGCTATGGAAGCCGCGATGACCGGCCACTTGGTCTTCTCGACCATCCACACCAACGACGCCGCCTCGACGATCTCGCGCTTGACCGATATGGGGCTGCCGGCCTTCATGGTGGCCACGACGATCAAGGCCGTCTTGGCCCAGCGTCTGGCGCGCCGTCTCTGCGTCTGCAAAGTGCCACACGACCCGACGCCCGAGGAGATCAAGGTCTTCGCGGACAACGACGTCGAGCTGCCCAAGGGCATGAAGCTCATGGGTCCGCCCAAAGGCGGCTGCGAGGTCTGCAAGACCCTCGGCTACAAAGGCCGCGTCGGCATGCACGAGATCCTTATCATGACCGACACGCTGCGCATGTACTGCCTCAAGGACGTCGCGGCCGATCCGGTGCGCAAGCTCGCCCAGAAGGAAGGCATGCGGCTCATCGTGCAGGACGGACTCGAGAAGGTGAAGCTCGGCCTCACCAGCTGCCGCGAAGTGATCGGAGGCACGGAATAGTCATGGCAAAAACCAACGCGAACGCCGCCGGGCCGGAAATGAACGTCGACTTGGCCCTCGAGCTGTTCTCCATCGCGGGCAGCCTCAACTCGACGACCGACCTAGACTTCCTGCTCCAGAAGATCGGCGCGGCCGCCGAGCAGCTCCTGGACTCGGAGGCGAGTGCGATCATGCTCGTCACCGACGACAAGAAGCACCTGTTCTTCCGCGTGGCCTCAGGCTCGGCGGCGAAGGCGCTTAAGACGATGACTCTGCCCATCGGCCAGGGCATCGCCGGCTGGGTGGCGCAGAACCGCCAGTCGCAGTTGGTCAACGACACCCGCAGCGACCCGCGTTTCGCCGGGAAGTTCGACAAGGCCTCGGGCTTCATCACGCGCTCGCTGCTGTGCGTGCCGATGCTGTTCCGCGGCGAGCTCGTCGGCGTCGTGGAGGTCCTCAACAAGCGCGAGGGCGGCTACGGCGAGGGCCACGTCGGCCTCTTGTCGAGTCTCGCCAATCTGGCCTCGGTGGCGATTGTCAACGCCAAGATCATGGCCGAGCAGAAGAACTTCTTCTCCCACGTCCTGGAGCTGTTGACCGCGGCCATCGAGACCTCGCGGCCGGGCCTGGAGGACTACCCCGTCCGAGCCGCCAAGCTCTCCTGCTCGATCGGACGCGCCCTGCAGGTCGAGGAGTACGACTACCGCATGCTCTACTACGCCGGCGTCCTGCACAAGATCGGCTATGTGGCCTTCAAGAGCCCGCGGCTTTTAGCCGACATGGGCGTGACCAGCGCCTCAGACGAGATGCTGCCTACCTTCTCGGCGCGCATGCTCGAGGGCATCAAAATGCTCGACGGCGCGATTCCGATGGTGCGCCATCACAAGGAGCGCTTCGACGGCACCGGCTACCCCGGAAAGCTCAAGGGCACGGACATCCCGCTCGGCGCGCGCATCCTGGGCCTGGTCGTGAAGATGGAGGAGCTGCGCTCCGCCGGCCTGCGCGACGCGGCCTTGGGCGCCCAGGCGCTTAAAGAAGCGCGCGACGGCGCCGGCACCCGCTACGACCCGAAGATCGTCGAGGCTTTCGCCGCGGTGCTCGAGTCTCAAGGAGGAACGTGGTAGCCATGGACAGTAAGCCCCTGCGCGTGCTCATCGCCAAGCCCGGTCTCGACGGCCACGACCGCGGAGCCAAGGTCATCGTGCGCGCCCTGCGCGACGCGGGCTTTGAGGTCATCTACACCGGCATCCGCCAGACGCCGGAGATGGTCGCCGTCGCCGCCATGCAGGAGGACGTCGACGCCGTCGGCCTCTCGCTATTGTCCGGCGCGCACCTGACCTTGTTTCCGGCCATCTGCAAGCAGCTCAAGAAAAAGGGCCTCAAGGACGTCCTCGTCTTCGGCGGCGGCATCATCCCCGATGAGGACGTGGCGACGCTTCGCAAGGCGGGCGTAGACCGCGTCTTCGGCCCCGGCACGGCCCTTCAAGAGATCGTCGACTACCTCAAAGAGAAGCTGTCCCGTCCGGTCGCGTAGAACTATCCTTAAGGATAGCGGACAACGAGGTCTACGCTTCGAGGCTCTCTAAGAATTCTCGCGGTGCCACGATACGGATGCCGCGGAACTCGCGCAAGGGAAGAATGTCCGTCCGATCGCCGGTAATGAGTGCGTCAACCTCGGCGTCCAAGGCGCATTCGAGAATGCGATTGTCTTGCTCGCAGGTCTTGATGACGTCGGCATGCGCTGGGAACACCACAGCCGCTTCCGTCACGCCTTGTCTTGAAGCGGCAAACATGGCCGCGAAGGCTCAAGGATGGTCCACGCTACCGACGGGCGGATTTGCAGCATGCGCCGGTAATACTACCGCCGCATCCGTAACATCTTGTCTCGAGGCGGCAAAAAAATTCGCGAAGGCTCAGGGGTGGCCGGTGTTGCCCGAGGGTGGGTTTGCGGTGTGCGGCGGGAATACTTCCGCCGATTACGTAGGGTCTTGTCTTGCGGAGGCAAAAAAATTCGGGAAGGCTCAGGGATGGCATTCCTTGCCGGACGACGCTTTCAGAGGATGCAGCCGCCAGTAGCCTGACTGAGTTCAAGATACACGCGATATGGCAAAATGTCCGCTAAGCTGTTATGCTAAATACAGCCAAGGAGGAAGGTTATGCACGCGGCGATCACGATCCCGAAAGCGATGACGCAGGGCACCGATTTAGTGGTTCTCAGTCGTAAAGAGTATGAACGGCTGCAGCACCACGTGTCTGAGCTCGAAGATGCCTTGACCAAGATACGGCGCGGGGAGAAGGAATACCGCAAAGGCAAAACCCGCGTGATAAAATCCCTTTCAACGCTTCGCGGTTAAAGTGTCCGCGCGTCCTATCGACGAAGTCCATGTTACCTCGGATTTCGGCAAGTCATTCCGAAAGCTTCCAAGGCCCATCCAAGATGCCGCAGAAAAGAAGGATCGATGGTTTCGGGCGGATGCTCATGATCCTCGACTGCGGACCCATAGACTGAAAGGCGCCCTGGAAGGTTATTGGGCGTACTCCATTACTCTTCAGTACCGCGTGCTGTTCCGTTTTTTAGCGCACAACAAGGTTCTGTATTACGATGTCGGAACGCATGCGATTTATCGGTGATTCACTCCGGAAGGCGGGCACGGACCGACGATTCGTGTGACAACGGAGAATTCTACTTTCTCGACTCATCGATCAGCCGTTCGACGGCGTCCTCCGAGCTAATGCCGGCGGCGCCGACTTTGCGACGGCCGTGCTCGGCGAACGCCTGCCATTCTTGTTCGTCGCGCTGATATCTGCGCAAGGCTTCTCGGAATAGCTCCGATTTGGTCATGCCCTTGGCCTTTGCCAGTTTGAGCGCCTCCTCGTAAAGCGCCGGGGGGAGGGAAATGGTTGTCGTACGGCTGATTCGTTTAGTTCTCATATTGTTACATTGTATTACATTGATAATATGGCACGTTATCTCGATTCCGTCAAGGGGAGGGGCTTTGATATACTGCCCCTCGATGACGCCGGTCAAGCAGTCGGTCAAGAGCAAAAAAACAGGCGCGACCCTCGTGGCGCGAGTGCGCCGCGGCGATCACACCGCCGCCTCGCGCGCGCTGTCCATCGTCGTCAACGAGGACGCGTCCTCCGAGTCCCTGGCCAAGGAATTTTTCAAGGCCTCCGGTTCCGCCCAGAAGATCGGCGTCTCGGGACCGCCCGGCGCGGGCAAATCGACTTTGACGGGCCGCTTGATCGGCGCCTATCGAGCGCGCAAGCTTAAAGTCGGGGTGCTGGCCGTCGACCCCAGCTCGTCGATCTCCGGCGGAGCGTTCCTGGGCGACCGTCTGCGCATCATGGAGCACGCCACCGACCCGGGCGTGTTCATCCGCTCGCTCGCCTCGCGCGGCATGATCGGCGGCCTGACCTACGCGATTTTCGGCGCGATCCACGTTTTAGAGACCTTGGGCTGCGACAAGATCATCATTGAGACCGTGGGCACCGGCCAGGACGAAGTCGACATCGCCTCGGTGGCCGACACCGTCCTCTACGTGACCACACCCTCGATGGGCGATGAGATCCAAGCCATGAAGGCCGGCGCCATGGAGATCGGCGACATCTTCGTCGTCAACAAGGCGGACCTGGCCGGCAAGGACAAGGCCGTGGCCGATCTTAAGGCGGCGCTCGGCCTGGGCCACTCGGCTGGCCAGATCGCGAAGGCGTGGGAGCCTCCAGTATTGGCCACCTCGGCCAAGTCCGGCGAGGGCATCGCGGAGCTGAGCGCCGCGCTCGACGGCCATTGGAAACATTTGAAGGCCTCGGGCGAAGGCCGCGCGCGGCTTAAGCGCCAGCACGCCACCGAGCTCCAGTTTTGGATCCAGCGCCGCGTCCTCAAGACCGCGCTTGACCGCGTCACCGATAAGGTCCTCGAGGAGATGGTGTCGCATAAGACCGATCCGGCCTCGCTTGGACGGCGTATCCTGAAAAATTGATGAAGCTTCACCATATCGGCGTCGCGGTCAAGAATTTAGACGAGGGTATCCGCCAATACGAGTCCATGGGCCTGCCTCTCGCGCACCGCGAGGAAGTCCCGTCTCAGAAGGTAAAGGTCGCCTTCATGGGCTCGGGTCCCTGGATCGAGCTGTTGGTTGGGACTGATCCTGAGTCCGCCGTGTCTAGATTTATAGACAAAAAAGGCCCGGGACAGCATCACCTCGCCTTCTCCGTGCCGAGCATCGCCGAAGAGCTCAAGAAGCAGACGGCCGCCGGGGCGCAGTTGATCGACAAGGCCGCCCGTCCCGGCGCGTGGGGACACAAGGTCGCTTTTCTGCACCCGAAAGATCAGGGCGGAGTCTTGATCGAACTCGTGGAGGAAGCCCATTGAGCGAGAAGAAAGAACGGCCATTGGTTTCTCCCAAGACGCAGGCGCTGCTCGACCGCCGCGCGAAGGCCGAGGCGGGCGGCGGGCCGGAGCGTCACGCCGCGCAGAAGGAGCAGGGCAAGCTCGCCGCGCGCGAGCGCATCGAGTTGCTCGTTGACGACGACAGTTTTGAAGAGATCGACGCGTTGGTCGAATCGAGAGCCACGGACTTCGGCCTCGACAAGAAATACATGGCCGCCGACGGCGTGGTCACGGGCTTCGCCCGCATTGGCGGCCGGCCGGTGTGCGTGTACGCGCAGGACTTCACGGTGGTGGGCGGCTCGCTCGGCTTGGCGCATGCGATGAAGATCTGCAAGGCGATGGACTTGGCGATCACCGCCGGCGTTCCGGTGATCGGCTTGTGCGACTCGGGCGGCGCGCGCATTCAGGAAGGCGTCGAGTCACTCGGCGGCTACGCCGAGATCTTCTACCGAAACGTCGACGCCTCGGGCTACGTGCCCCAGATCTCGGCGATCCTCGGGCCCTGCGCGGGCGGGGCGGTCTACTCTCCCGCGCTGACCGACTTCATCTTCATGGTCGAGGGCACCAGCCACATGTTCATCACCGGCCCCGAGGTGGTCAAGGCGGCCACCGGCGAGACCTGCGACTTCGAGACCCTGGGCGGCGCCGACACGCACGCGCGGCTCTCGGGCGTGTGCCACTTCACCGCGGGTTCGGAGCAGGACTGCTTCCGGCAGATCCGCGAGCTCCTCGATTTCTTGCCCCAGAACTGCCGTGAGAAGCCCAAGCCGGTCATGCCCTCCGACGACCCCAAACGCGAGAGCGACCTGCTCGAGCGCGTAGGCGAGCTCGAACCAAAAAAGGCCTACAGCATCCACGACGTGATCTGGGAGATCGCCGACGGCCACCAATTCTTCGAGGTGCAGAGAGGCTTCGCGCGAAATCTCGTAGTGGGCTTTATTCGCCTGGACGGCGAGTCGATCGGCGTCGTGGCCAACAATCCCAAGGTGCTGTCCGGCGCCCTCGACATCGACGCGTCCGAAAAAGGCGCGCGCTTCATCAACTTCTGCGACTCCTTCAATATCCCGCTGCTGACTTTAGTCGACGTCCCGGGCTATTGGCCGGGTCTCGAGCAGGAGCACGGCGGCATCATCCGCCGCGGCGCCAAGCTTCTCTACGCCTACTGCCGGGCCTCCATACCCAAGGTAACGGTGGTCTTGCGCAAGGCGTACGGCGGCGCCTATGACGTGATGAGCTCCAAGCACATTCGCGGCGACGTGAACTTCGCCTGGCCTTGCGCCGAGATCGCGGTGATGGGCCCCCTAGGCGCTGTCAGTATCCTTTATAAGGCGGAGCTCAAGGCCGCCAAGGACCCGGAGAAGCGCCGGGCCGAACTGGTTCAGGAGTACATCGAGAAGTTTGCCTCGCCGTTTCAGGCCGCCAAGCGCGGCTATATCGATGAGGTCATCGAGGCGCGCAGGACCCGGCCCAAAGTGATCCGGGCGTTCAAGTTCTTAAAAGGGAAGAAGGTGCAAAGGCTTCCCAAGAAGCACGGCAATATCCCGCTGTAACACGTCTAAAGGAGGCAGTGACATGGCTCGAACAAAGGTGACGGTGATCGGCGCGGGCAACGTTGGAGCCACACTCGTCCAGCGTTTAGCGGAGATGGAGGTCGCCAACGAGGTCGTAGTCGTCGACATCCCGGCGACGGAGGGCATGCCCGCGGGCAAGGCGCTCGACATCATGGAGTCCGGACCGATTTACGGCTACGACACGAAAGTGACCGGCACGACCACGTATGAGCCGACCGCCGGCTCTGACATCGTCGTGATCACCGCCGGCATCCCGCGCAAGCCGGGCATGAGCCGCGACGATCTTCTCAACACCAACGCCGGGATCGTGAAGGCCTGCACCGAGAACGCCGTCAAGTTCTCGCCCAACTCCATCTTGATCATCGTCTCCAACCCGCTCGACGCGATGTGCTCGGTGGCGTTGAAGACCTCTAAGTTCCCCAAGCACCGGGTCATCGGTATGGCCGGCGTGCTCGACGCCGCCCGCATGCGCTGGTTCATCGCCGAGGCGCTCGACGTCTCCATGGAGAACGTGCACGCGATGGTGCTGGGCGGCCACGGCGACACCATGGTTCCGATGCCGCGGTTCTCCACGGTCAACGGTATCCCGATAACGGAACTGCTTCCCAAGGAAAAGATCGACGCGATCAATCAGCGCACGCGCGACGGGGGTGCGGAGATCGTCAAGCTCCTGAAGACCGGCTCGGCCTACTACGCGCCGTCGGCGTCCGCGGCGGAGATGGTCGAAGCCATCCTTAAGGACAAGAAGAAGATCCTGCCCTGCGCGGCCCTGCTCGAGGGCGAGTACGGCATCGACGGCGTGTTCGTGGGCGTGCCCTGCAAGCTCGGCGCGCGCGGCATCGAATCCGTTGTTCAGTTGAACTTGACGGTCGATGAGCGCAGCGCTCTGCTCAAGTCCGCCGGCGCGGTCAAGGAGCTGGTCGGGGCCCTCAAGTAAATTGCTCCTTGCCGTCGACGTCGGTAATACAAACTTAACCGTCGGGGTTTTCGCCGGAGATCGGCTTATCAGGCAATGGCGCCTGGAGACGAATCTCCGGCATAAAGTTGATTGGTACGCACGCGCGTTGCGTTGTCCTTTTCGTAAGATAGCCGGTCTTCCTGAGAATGCCGTTGTCGCTTCCGTTGTTCCTCAATTGGACGGCGTGCTGTCTTCGGCGATCCGTAAAGCTTTTGGTGTGAAGGCGTCCTTTGTCACGTCGTCGTCGCCGTTGGGCCTTCGTTTAAAGGTCCGGACTCCGAGCCAAGTCGGCGCCGACCGCATCCTCAATGCTTTAGCCCTTCGCGATCTGTTTAAAGGTCCCGCGATCGCCATCGACTTCGGCACGGCGACCACGTTCGACTGCGTGGACGCCTCGGGCGCCTATATCGGGGGGGCTATCCTATTGGGTCCGAACTCGGCCGCCCGAGCTTTAAACGAGTTCACCGCGAAGTTGCCGTTGGTGGCTGTGCGCAAGCCGCGCGCCGCCATCGGCAAGGATACCGAGCAGTGTCTGCAGGCGGGACTGTACTTCGGCTATCTGGGGATGATCCGCGAGGTTTTGGAGCGCACCCGCCGCGAGATGGGGGGGCGTCCGCGGGTCGTGATGACGGGCGGCCTTGCCTCTTTGTTCTTGGCCGACCTTCCGGACGTACGTCACGAGCCGGACTTGACCCTGCGCGGCCTGCGTCTTGCGGCCGAGCTTATTTCAGCGGCGCGTGCCGCATGAGGGCGTAGACCGTTCCGGCCATCCCGAGCGTGACGCCCGCGGCGGTGAGCAGATTGTAGCGCCGATACTGGGGCGTGTCCCGGATATGGCGCATGTGTTTCTCGAGGACCAGGATGAAGGGGACGGCGATCATCGCTAGGCGCGGCTCCTCGCCGGTTTTGCGCGCGAGAAAGTCGAGCGCGGCCACGCCCAGGGCATTGGCGACGAGCGCCAGGATGAAAACGAGGAGGCAAGAGGGGACTTTGCCGTTGGCCACGGCGTCCCTTTGGGACCCGGTGATCTTTTGGTTGACCTCGTGGATCACGAGGAAGAGGCCGACGGAGATCACGTAGAGGACGAGGAGCTGGACGCTGATCGTCCAGAGCTCATTGTTATGCAGTTTCGCGATAATCTCGTTCATTCCGGCCTCCTGGAGGCGAGCCTCGGCGATATAGGCACTTCGGCCCTACGGCAGGTGGGTCCTATGCCGCTTGCGCCGTTGGGAGCAATGAGATATCATATTTATTAACGACCCGTCTATGAGTCGTGACCAGACGCCAGGAGGCAGTATGCAGCGAGTTCGAAATGCAGTGATCATCATCATTCTCTGTATCATCGGCGCGGTTTCATTCAAATCGCATAAGCCGCAGCTGGCGATGAGCATGCCCAGCCCTGAGCAGCTCAAAGATGCCGTCGCAGGCGCCCCCGCCGGACGCCATCACGGCAAGCATCGCCCTCTCACTCTCGCCAGCGGTCATACCGACGACCTGCGCGACGCCGTCGCCGGTCACGCGGTCGGCACGCCGAATCATCACCACGGCAACACGCTCGACGACGTGGGTCCTCCTCCCCGAGGTCAGGGCCAGGGCGGGTACCATCATCTGTCAAACAACCCGAGCAACAACTTCACCCCGCCCGTCTCGCCTTCCGGTCCCGAGGACACAAACCAAAACTGCGGCGACTGCACTTACTAATGTAGCTGTCTGTTTGAGATGGGAGCCCAGTCCCATGGTGGGACTGGGCTCTCTGTCTAAAACGCTTCTCATCAAATAAAAATCAAATCAAAGGATAAGTTAAAATGCGCTCGATGACCCGTATCGTGGCCGTGCTCTCCGCCTTCTCCATCCTCTCGACTTCCTCCGCTCAGGCCGGCAACCTGGATTGGTTGACCCAATATAAGAAGCCGAACATGCATTACGGGCAGCTGGCCCTGCATCCTTATTATCAGTTCACCGAGCTTTACGACAGCAACATTTATCTGGTGCCCCGCGACACTCCGACTCGGACCGTCGGCGGGGGCGTCCGCGGCTCGTGGATCACTATTAATGAGCTCGCTCTCGAGGCGAATCTTCCTTGGCGGCGTCTGCATAACCTCGCCGCCGGCTACGATTTCGAATCTCAGATTTACTCGACCCAGCCCAACGTCAACGATACGATCAACCAGAAAGCGCATCTAGATTACGTGTACACGGGCGCCTACGGCCTGACTTATAAGGTCGGCGACCAGTACGAGAACACCACCGATCAAGCCTTTTCCGAACTGATCGACCGCAACCGCCGCTGGACGAACCTCGTGTTCACGGACCTCGACTACAACCCGGAGCAAGGCTACATGGCCGGCGGCGTGGACGCCAGCCACACCGCGACCAAGTACGTCGCGCCCGCGATCGGCCGTCTGCTCAACCGATATGAGGATAGAGCCGGCTTCAACGTCGGCTACAAGATCCAGCCCAAGACGAAGGCGTACGTCTCATATCACCGCAGTCTCACGCACTACACCGTTCATCGCGAACTGCCGGACCAGGACAAGGACAGCAAATCCCACGATGTCGGCGCGGGCGTGAGCGGCGCCCTTGCTGCGAAAGTCACAGGGCAAGTCGAGGGCGGCATGACCTACCGGGAGTACGACGAGGCGCCCATCGGCGGCACGACTCGCGTGACCCACAACTTTACCGTCGCCACGAACGTGCTTTACAAGCCGACGGATCGGACGGACATCAGCCTCGCGCTGTCGCGCAAGCTCGAGGAGTCGATCAACTCCACCAGCCGATTCTACATCAGCCACACCGCCACTCTCGACGTGAAGCACAAGCTTCCGCGCAAGTTCTCGGTGGGCGCCAACGCCGCCTTCGGCCTCGACAAGTATCCCGACTCGCAGACCGTCGTGGGAGGCGCTACGGGCAATCGGCGCGACGATATCTATCAGGCCGGCGCTTGGGTCGAGTACGATATCCAAGCTTGGCTGTCGACGGGCTTGTCCTATGTCTTCCGGGAGCGCGACTCGACCTTCTCGGGCGAGTTCAATTATCAAGACATGCAAACCGCCTGGAACCTGGCGCTTAAGTTCTAGACCCTGTATAATAGACGCGTCATGAACCGAACGACGCGTTTGGCCCTTGGGCTCGTATTTCTGGTCTATGGCTGCGCCAGATTTAGGGTGACGCAGGGCGCGTCGCAAGAGACGCCCTCGACCATGACCGCGGCAAAAGAGGATACGTCCGCGCCCGCGTCCGCGACGCCTCCCAACGCGGACATGACCCCCGAGCAGCGCAAGGCCGCGCAGGATAAGGAATCGGAAGCGATCGCGAGCGCGCTCAAGCAGATCACGCACTCGAAGACCGATTACCGGATTTCGTCGGCCGACTTGATGAGCGTCACGGTCTATCAGGACCTCGACATGAACCGAAAGGTGCGCGTCAACGCCAACGGCACCGTCTCGCTGCCGCTCATCGGAGCCGTCGAGATCGGCGGGATGACCTTGATCGAGGCGCAAGCCAAGATCGAGGCGAAGCTGTCGCAGTTCCTCGTCAGCCCGCAGGTTTCGCTGTTTATAGAGGAATACGGCAATAAGACCGTCTTCGTGATGGGCGAGGTCCAGAAGCCCGGATCCTACCCGGTTCCGACCGAGTCGCGCATGACCGCGCTCGAGGCGATCAGCACCGCGGGGGGCTTTACGCCCGTCGCGGCTCAGGACCGGGTGCGCATCCTGCGCAACGTCAACGGGGCGAGCACCACCTATTCGATCGACGTAAAAGCCATCACCCAGCGCGGAGAGAAGGAGAAGGATATGGTTCTCGAACCGAACGATGTCATCTACGTCCCGCAGAGCTTCTTCTAATCCATGGCCGAGACCGAGCAGGACATCGAGCTCAACCTCTCCCAGTATGTCGAGATACTTCTGCGGCGGCGATGGGTCGTCATCGGAGCCTCTATCCTCGTTTTCGGCGCCGCGGCGACTTACGCCTTTTTTTGGCCGCCGATCTTCCGGGCGTCCACCAGCCTCAACATCGAGCGCGAGAGCAAGAACTCGGTCCAGAACGCGCCGGGCCTCGGCGACATCCAGGACGACCAGTATTTCGACACTCAGTATAAGCTGATCACCAGCGACACCCAGTTGCGCCGCGTCTACAACGACCTCTCGCTGTCCGCCACCAAGGATTTCGCCAAGGGAGTCGAGTCGCTGAAATCCGCGGTGTCCGTCGTGCCCCTTCCGCACACGCGGTTGTGCAACGTCAACGCGGACAGCACCGATCCCCAGCTCGCGATGAAAATCTCCAGCACCCTTGCTCAGTACTTCGTCGAGTCCAACCTCAACAACCAGCTGTTCATGTCGAAGGATGTCCTCGACGCGCTGCAGATGCGGATGAAAGGCGAGGACGCCGAAAAAGTCAGCGAGTCCCTGCCGTCGGTCGTCAACAATAAGCTGATCCAGGACATCAAGGCTCAGGTATTCGAGGGCGAGGCGCACCTCGCCGATCTGCGCATGAAGTACACCGACAGTCATCCGCAGGTCTTGTCGCTGAAGTCGCGCCTCGCGTCGATGAAGAAGGTCCTCAACAACGAGGTCGACAACATCGTCCGCAGCCTCAAGACCGAGCTGTCCGGCCAGCTGCGCGCCAACAACGTCCGCATCATCGACATGCCCCAGCTGCCGGACAAGCCCATTCGCCCGCGCAAGCTCGTCGCGCTGATCTTCGGCCTGCTTGGCGGGGTTTCCCTGGGCGTATTCATCGCGTTGATCATCGAGATGCTCGACCAGACCGTGCGCACCCAAGACGACGTCGAGCGGCGCGTCGGCCTGCCGTTCCTCGGGCTGATCCCTCACTCCCGGCACAAGAAAGGAACCCCGATCTTCGCGCCGCTGGTGTCCGCGGACGTATCGCTGACGAGCGAGGCGTTCCGCAATTTACGCACGATGGTCGGCTTCGCGGAAACGACCGAAGGCGAGCCGTTCCTGCTGGTGACGAGCTCGATCCAAGAGGAGGGCAAGAGCTTCGTCGCGACGAACCTCTCGGTCGTCCTCGCTCAGCTGGGCCAGAAGGTGTTGATCGTAGACGGCGACCTGCGCCGCCCGCGCCTGCACTCGAATCTTCGGACGTCGAGCGAGAAGGGTTTAAGCGACTTCCTGTCGGGATCGATCGCCGATATCCAGGGCCTCGTGCAGAAGAGCGAGATCATGAACCTTGACGTCATCGCCTGCGGACCGCGGCCGCCGAATCCGGCCGAGCTGCTGAACACCGAAAAACTCGCCGAGTTCGTCGCGTGGGCGCGCGGCCGCTATGCGCGGGTCATTGTGGACTGCCCGCCCGTTTTCCCGATCAGCGACATTCTTCTCTGGGGCCGCCACATCAAGCCGACCGTGTTCGTGACCCGCTTCGGCCGCACGCGCGTGCCGCTCATCCGGACCGCGGCCGCGCGTCTGCGCGGCGGCGGCATGCGTATTCTCGGCGGCGTGGTCAACGGCGCGCGGCTGGGCACGATGACCTACGCCGACGGCCGCTACTACGAGCAGTACTACCGCGACTACGTCGATTCGGAGAATCCGAAAAAGCACGGCTCATGAGGGTTCGCGTGCCCTCCCGCCTGCTGGAGGGCCTGCTGTACGCGCTCATGGCTTTCGGTCCTCTCGCGTTCGGCTCCGTCGAGCCGTGGTCGCGCGCGGCGCTTGAAGTCCTCTCTTTTCTGCTGGCTTTCGGCTGTTTTTTGCGCGGTCGCCCCGCGCTGACGACGGCGGCGGACTCGATGTGGATTTTTCCAGCCGGTTTTTCCGCGTTCGGCGTCGTCCAGCTGTTGTCGGTCGCGGCGCCCGACGGGCCGCGCCCTCTGGCGCCGTTTACCGCGGCGCCTAACGCGACGGAGAACGCGGTCCTGCTGTGGGCCGCATACGCCGCGGTCCTCTGGAGCGTACCGCGGGTGCTCCTCGCCCATGACGCCGCGCGGCGCTGCGCGCGCGTCCTCTTCGGGCTCGGCCTCGCGGTGGCGGCTCAGGGCATGCTTCAGGATGCGACGACTCCCGGGAAATTGTACTGGTTGCGGGAGGCTCCGCGAGCCTATTCGTTCGGGCCTTATTACAATCGAGACCATGCCGCGGACCTCTTGCTGATGTGCCTGGCCGTCGGGTTGGGAATTCTCTTTTCTCGCCCGCGCCGCGCTCCCGGAGCGGACGGCCTTGCGCGCGAGTCGATTCTCCGGCCGGCGCTGACCGCGGCGGCGGCGGCGTTTCTTCTCGCCGGGATCTTCTCCTGCAGCTCACGCGGGGCCTTGCTGGCGATTCCTCTGGCCGCAGGGGCGGTCGCGCTGTGCGCGGCGGGATTGGCGAAGCGCTCGCGCGCGCGACGCGTTCGCGCCGCGGCCGCCCTCGCGGGGATCGCGACCGTCGTTTTTCTCGCTTTCCGTCTCGTCGGGGAGGGGGCGAACGCCGGCGCGCTCGTCGACAGATCGGTGACGGCGAGATTCTATATCTACGGCGACTCCTGGCGATGGCTGAGAGACTCGCCGCTGTTCGGCACGGGCCTCGGCAGCTTCGAGACGATGTATCCGACCTACCAGGATCAAGAGCTGCGCGGCGTCGTCAGGCACGCGCACAGCGATTGGCTCGAGCTGGCGTTGGAGACAGGCCTCTTCGGACTGTTCGCTGCCTTGGCGGCGGCGGCGTGGGTGGCCGCAGCGGCCCTTCGCAGCTGGAAAGAGGCTCGCTCCTCGGAAATGCGCGCGCTCATCGGAGGCGGTTTCGCGGCCGCGGTGGCTTTCCTCTCGCACTCGCTCTTCGAGTTCAGTTTTCAAATCCCGGGCAACGCCGTCGTCTTCTTCATCATCGTCGGATTCATCCTGTCTTCTCCCGCCTGGATGGACAAGGTCGCGCCCGCGGCGCGACCCGCGCCCCGGTCTCTGTGGGCAAGCCTGGCGGCCGCGGCTTGCTTCCTTGGGCTGACGGGAGCCGTCGCCTTCGCCTCGACGGGGCGCTCATGGGAACCGGACTCCAAACGCCTGACGAGTTCGGCGGCTTACCTTTATATGGGCGCGATTCGGGGCGGCGGCGCCGATCACGACGCCCTGCGCGAGGCGATGAATTACGCCCTCGCGGCCGCCTCGCTGCGTCCTTTTGACGCCGACGCGCTTCTGCTCTCGGCGGGCAGCCTGCGCCGTCTCGGCCGAGCCGCGGACGCGGAAGATTTTTTCAACCGGGCCGGACTGGTGCGCTTCGCCGCGTTGACGCGAGCGCAGGCGCCGGCTCCGAGCATGGAGAATAAAATCGATTCGCTGCGCGGCGTCGGTCTCCTGCCAAGCCGTCTGGAGCCGAAATGAGCGTCCGGCTTCCAAACCCGCTGAGCGCGGTCGCCCTGCTCGCCTTCCTCCTTCCCGGTCATCGACTGGACGGAGCTCTCGACCGGGCATTCGCCGCCGCCGCGTGCCTGCTCGCCGCCGGCGTGCTGTTCGTCAAGCCCTCGCCTTGGGAGGCGCGCAAGCCGGCGCGCGAGGCCGCGTGGTTCTGCGCCTTGCTTCAGCTTCTGTATGTCCTGTCCTTCGCCTACTCGGCCGCGTTCAACGGCGTGCAGACCGGCCTTCAGGACTGGCTCGAACTTCCGCGGTGGCTGCTCCTCGGCGCGTTCTGCGTCCATCTTATCCGCCATTACGACGACCAGGTCCGGGAGGCGATGGAGGCGGGCATGCTCGCCGCCGTCTGCGCGGGTCCGCTTCTGTTTACGAGCGCCGACTACGGCTACGCGGCGGTCTTAAGCGCGTGCTGGTTCCTGTTCTTCTCGCGCTCGCGGCTGCGGCTCGTCTACGCGGGCACAGCACTCCTGCTCGTCTTCCTCGAGGGAAGCCGGCCGTCTTGGGCGGCGGCCTCGCTGCTCGCGTCGGCAGCCTTCGCCGAACGCCTCTATGAGAACCTTCTTCGCGGTCGCACGCGCTTTTCCGCGCAGCTGACCTTGCTGTCCGTCGCGCTCTTTCTGGCCGTGCCCGTGGCCTTCGTCCGCTCCCTGTCCCTGCCCGCGGCCGAGGAGACGCATGCGGGAGCGGCGCAGGCCTTGCGCGCCATCCGCCGTTCGCCCGTGCTCGGTCTGGGGCCGGCGCGCTACGAGCCTGCGTCTGTAGTGGACAATCAATATCTGGCCTGGTTTCTCCGGGGCGGCGCGCTCGGCGGGGCGCTGATCCTGGCGGCGGCGGCGCTCGTCGCGCTGAGGCTTCTGCAGTCCGCGAGCGGCGACGCCGCGCGCCAGCTCGGCGCGGCGGCTTTCATCGGGTGTGTTCTCCTGATGCTTCTCTCGGGGCGATTTCTCGACTCCTTCCATCTGTTTTACGCGACCGCCTTCGTGGCGACCGCGATAGCGCGGACCGGGAGGACGGCGTGACGCGCTCGGCGGCGTTGGCCGCGTTTTTTTTCTTTATCGGAGCGCCGCGAGGACGGGCGTCATTTCTGGTGGGTTTTCTAGAGCCCGTCCCCGCGCGGGTCGCTGCCGAGGGGCGAGCTCTTGGCCTTGTCGTCGCAGTGGCGCCTCCCGGAGCGGAAGTGCAATCCGCGGGCGAGGAGCACGTCGCCAATTGGGCCGAGCTCCGCTTCCTCGCGGCGCGGGCGGCGGTCCGCCGGGCCGAGGGTATTTTCTTCCAATTGCCACCGGCTCCACCGGGAAGCGACATCCTCGATTATCCCGAAGAATGGCAAGCGCTGATGCGCGTCGCGCGCGAGTACGGCGCGATCCGTCCCGTGATCGAGGAGGGACAGCCCGTTTTCGTCCCATTTCCGACGCCGCCGGGCATCGAGGCCCGGGCGTGGACGCGCGAGAAGCGCCTCTACGTCCTGCTCGTCAACGTCTCGGGGGTCCCCGTGGCGCTCAACGAGGCGCCGCTCGCGGGCTGGCGCGCGCTGTTCGCGGCGCGCGCGAACCCGGCCGAAGGGCTCATCCCGTGCGGAAAGCGCCGCTGCCTGCCAGCCCAGGGCGTCCTGTGGCTCGAAGGACGCCTGTTCGCGGAGTTGCCGTGAGAAGCGCGCCCATTCTCTTGGCTGGGTGGCTGCTCCTTCC
>JAYVZL010000012.1:0-2790 GCA_043783505.1 Elusimicrobiota bacterium | reverse complement strand
AAAAAACGGGTTCGCCGCTTTCTTGAGCCAGGCCGCGCGCACGATTTCTAAGAAGCCGCTTTTTCTGCGCGAGGTGTTATCCCATGAGGTCGCCAACGCGAGCGATCCGAACGCGATCCTTGAGAAGGCCAAGCTGATCAAGGCCGTGGCCATCTTGGCCGTGGTCGATGGCTGGCCGTCGACGAAGATCGACGATTTGTCCGACGCCTGCGCGCGCGCGGGCGTCCTGTTTCGAGCGGTGGCGCCGGCCGACACGCAGAAAAAATCGACGGCCGTCGACGTGATCGTGGATATGATGCTCTTGCCGGGCGAGGCCTAATGGAACGCTGGGAAATACTGCCCCATCCGAACGTCGACGATCCGCAGCGGCATCTTTTGCTCATTCGCGGAAGCATGAAGGACGTGGCGGCGATCCTCAAAAAGTTCGGAGCGCTTTGCGGCCGGCCCACGCCGATCGACGGCGAAGACTTCAACATGAGTTTCGTGCTCCACCGCGTGACCCCCAAGATTCGCGGCAAACTCGACGCTTGGCTGGAGAAGTCGGCGCCGCGCGCTCAAGCTGTTGCAGCCAAGCCGGCCGCCGGGCCGTCCCTTCCCCCTATGCCGCCGTCGTTAGTGTCGAACCCGGAGCCTTATTCACGCGCGGCGGCCGCGGGCATGCCGGCTGTTCCCGAGATGCCTCCGGTCCCCGAGATGCCGCCGATTCCGGAAATGCCGGCGCCCGTCGCCGAACCGCCGATGCCGGCCTTTTCCGAGCCGGCCGCCGCGCACGCGGCCGCGCCCGTTGCGACTTTGAGCGATATTCTCAGGCAGAGCTGGAATTTCGACAGCCTGCTTGTCGGATCCTACAACCGTTTCGCGCACGCGGCGGCGATGTCCGCGGTCTCTTCGCCGGGCTCGATGTACAATCCGCTCTTCCTGTACGGCTCCCCGGGCACGGGGAAATCGCATCTGCTCCAGGCCATCTCGACGGCCATGACCAAGGGCTTAGGCGAGTCGTCGGTCCTTTTTACCTCGGGCGCGCGCCTGGCGCGCGTCGTCAGCGGCGCTCTCGCGGAAGGCACGATGGCCGACGTCGACAAGAAAGTCGCCGATTCCAAGGCGCTCTTCGTCGACGATATCCATCTCATGGCGGTGACCGAGGAAAATAAGGAAACCCTGGCCAAGATCTTCAAAGTCTTTTTCGACCGCAAAGCCCAGGTCGTCATCACTTCTCTTTATCCGCCCCGCGCGTTGGGCGCGTTGGAGGAGGCGCTTAAGTTCTCGTTCTCGAAGGGGTGGTCCGTCGACATGAAGATTCCCGCTCCCACGGCGCAGAAAGATATGGTCACCGCCGTGTGCGAGTGCCTCGGACTTGAGTTGAGCGGCGATGAGATCGGCAAGCTTCAGGATCATCTGGCGAACTGGGGCTACCAAGATCTCACCCTCTGGATCCAGCGCATGATCGTCCTGCGCCGAATGTCCGCGGCCGGTGGCCGTCCCGAGGCAAAACTTCAGGACATGCTCCGGCTGATCTACGATCCCCTTGTCGCCGGGCTCCCGAATATCGCCGGCAAGCCGACGCTGGCCTCGTTCGCGCCTCCGGCGGCCGGCGCCTGCGCCGAGTCGCTGGCCGTGATCGTTCCAAAGGGAGTGGATGGGGCGGGGCCTTACGCGGCCTCGATTTTCTACGACATCGGATCAAAGAACGGCTTTTCTCAAACGTATCATCACGCGCTCACGGAGACCTATGACGACGGGCAGCAGGTGGGCGTGCCCTTTACCATCGCGGACATGTGCCTGCAGGCCGGCGTCACGCGCGCGCTGGTCGTCGGGCCCGGCCCGGAGTCGCCGCTGGCGGCGCGGAGTGCGGAGCTCGGCCAAGCCGTGCGCCGAATCCTGGAGAGTTTCGCAGTGAAGGTGGCGTGGATCCCGCACGCGGGCCTGCAGATCGGCGCTTACTACCTCAACGCGCATCTCGACTTCGACGCGTTGACATGACCGAGCCTAAGCGAGGAAATGGTCGCGTCGATCGCCGTAGGAAGCGACCATGACCGTATCATTCGAGGCCGCGGCGGCCGTCGCCGCGCTGTCCTCAGCTTGCGCCGCCGCTTTCGGGTGGTGGTGGCGCGCTTTCCTGCGCGGAGTGCCCCTGGAGCGGAAAGTCCGGGCTCTGAACGCGGAGATCGAGGATTTAAGTCTATTCGCTTACGAGATCATCGACTTACCCAATGAAGCGATCGTGCGTCATCCGGCTCGGGCGATCGAGGAGGTCGCGGGCCGCGCGCTCGGCGCCCTCCACCGCCGCCGGCCGGAGCTGACGCTCGCTGCTTTCGCGCGCCGCGCTGATGGCAGCGCGGCCCTGCTCGCGCATCGCGGCGGGCCCTGGTCGCGCCTTGAGCTGTCGACGTTCCGTTTTGACCGTGGCATGCTGTCCCGAGCGGCGGAATCGGGCCGCTCGTCGTGGAGCCTTGAGGCCGCGCGGGCGCAAGACGACCCGTTGGCGGGCGCCTTGTGTTCCCAGGGCTACAGCGCGGCGGCCGCCGGCGGCTGGACCGACGAGAGCGGAGCGGGCGTGGTTCTGGCGCTTGTCTCCGGGCCCGACGAGGGACTGGAGCTCTTGACTCCCCGTCTGGAATTAGCCGCCGGGGCGCTGCGTTCGACCGCGGCGCTGTCGGCTGGCCTCGCGGACCTGGCCAGCTCCCGGGAGAAGCTTCAAGGGGGACTATCGGCGGCTATGGAGGAACTTACCCAGGCCCACGACCGTCTCATCAAGAAATCAAAGGAGATCAAGACCCTGCACGACGTCGC
>JAYVZL010000011.1:0-16988 GCA_043783505.1 Elusimicrobiota bacterium | reverse complement strand
ATCGAGTGCGAGCTGATCGTGCCGATCGCGATGGAAAAGGGTCTGCGCTTCGCCGTTCGCGAAGGCGGCCATACGGTCGGCGCCGGCGTCGTCGCCGACATTCTCGACTAGAGCTGCGACCATGGGAGATCGACACATCGTCATCCTGGGCTGCACCGTCTGCAAGAACAAGAACTATCACTACCAGCGCGGCAAGAAGAAGGAGCACAAGCTGGAACTGAAGAAGTTCTGCCGAGCCTGCGGCAAGCAGGTTTCGCACAAGGAAGTGAAGTAGTAGACGACAACAGTCGAGCGGGTCTAGCGGGGGTATCGGTTAATGGCTAAACCACCGGTCTCCAAAACCGGAACTCCAGGTTCGAATCCTGGTACCCCCGCCAGCCCCTCACTTTTTAAGTAGAAACTATGAATCAAGCGACGCAGTTCCTGAGAGAAGCGTATTCCGAGCTCAAGCAGTCGACCTGGCTGACCCGTCAGCAAGCCATCGATTCCACCAAGGCGGTCGTCATCCTAGTGGCTTTGATGTCCCTGTACGTCGCGGGCGTCGACTACGTTTTGTCTATTCTCGTCAGGGCCGTCCTGGGGCGATAACATGAGCGACACCACTACCACGACGGGCCGCCGCGGCTGGTTCGTCGTCCACACGCAGTCCGGCTACGAGGACCGGGTCCACAAGACCCTCCTTCAGAAGATCGAGACCGAGAAGCTCTCGGATCGCGTCTTCAACGTTCTGATCCCGACCGAGGACGTCATCGAGGTCAAGAAGAACAAGAAGAAGATCTCCAAGCGCAAGTTCTTCCCCGGCTACGTGCTCATGGACATGGTCATCGACGAGATCACCTACTGGATGATCAAGGGCGTACCCGGCGTGACCGGCTTCTTGGGCGACGCCAACCCCACTCCGCTTCCCGAGGAAGAGATCAAGGCGATCTTGGACCTCACCAACAGCGCCGCCGAGGGCAAGCCCCGGCCCGCCGTCCAATTCGAGAAGGGCGAAAACATCCGCATCGTTGATGGCCCCTTCCGCCACTTCACCGGCGTCATCGAGGAGATTTCCGAGACCAAGGCCAAGATCAAGGCCATGGTCACGATCTTCGGCCGCCCGACTCCCGTCGAGCTCGACTTCCTGCAGGTGGAGAAGATCTGAACGCGATCGAGGCCGAAGTCATGTCTCCCCAGGAGAATCCCCGGGCCGAGTTCGAAGGGGTTCGCGTACGCGTCGCGCACGTGCGCTCGCTGGGGATCATCGGCGCCTTCTTAGCACTCATGACGATGCTGGCCGCGGTCAGCTTCGGTCTGGTCATGCTCTTCGGCAAGGCGCTGCTCGCGGCCATGCTCGTCACGGTGCTGTGGCCGGCGGTGTTCAGCGCGGAGTTCACGCAAATCGTTTTCGGTACGGATACGGTGCCGTTTTGGAAGGTGTTTCTTCTGCTCGCTTCGGGAAGCGTGGTCGCCAAGATGCTTTGGCCCTCGTCCTGGAGCCGCTGAAGACCGCTTAAAATTGCAAGCCGCACGATAGAGAGGAAGAAGTCATGGCGAAGAAGGTTAAAACCCAGATCAAGCTGCAGATTCCGGCCGGAGCGGCCAATCCCGCGCCCCCCGTCGGCCCCGCGCTCGGACAGCACGGCGTCAACATCATGGACTTCTGCAAACAGTTCAACGAGAAGACGCGTACCCAGGAGCCAGGGATGCTCATCCCGGTCGTCATCACGGTTTTCGAGGACCGCTCGTTCTCGTTTATCACCAAGATGCCCCCCGTCTCGTCGCTCCTCAAGAAAGCGGCCGGTCTGGCCAAGGGCTCGGGCGAGCCCAACCGCAACAAAGTGGGCAAGATCACGCAGAAGCAGGCCGAGGACGTCGCTCGCGCCAAGATGCCCGACCTCAACACCAAGGACCTCGAGGCCGCGACCTTGATGGTCAAGGGCACCGCCCGCTCGATGGGCATCGAAGTCACGAAGTAAAACAGATATTCGACCGAGCTCCTCATTAAGGGGCGCTAGCAGGTCAGGGAGACAAGACAATGGGAAAGAGATACGAGGCGCTGGTCAAAGACCTAGACCTCATGAAGCTGAACACGCTGGACCAGGCCGCCGCGCTCGTCAAGAAGTGCGCCACCGCCAAGTTCGACGAGACCGTCGAGCTCCACGTCCGCCTGGGCGTGGACCCCAAGCAAGCCGACCAGCAGGTCCGCGGAACCGTGGGACTGCCGCACGGCCTGGGAAAATCCAAGAAGGTCGCCGTCGTCGTGCGCGGCGATAAGCAGAAGGACGCCAAGGCCGCCGGCGCCGACATCGTCGGAGCCGAGGACTTGATCGAGCAGATCTCGAAGGGGTTCGTCGACTTCGACATTCTCGTGGCCACCCCCGACATGATGAAGGACCTCTCTAAGCTCGGTAAGGTCCTGGGTCCCAAGGGCCTCATGCCCAACCCCAAGTCCGGCACGGTCACGATGGACATTCCCAAGACCGTGAAAGAACTCAAGGCCGGACGCGTCGAGTACAAAGTCGACGACTACGGCATCATCCACGTCCCCGTGGGCAAGGCTTCCTTCCCCGTTGAGAACATCATCGGCAACGCCAAGACCGTGCTCGACGCCATCCTTAAGGCAAAGCCGGCCGCGTCAAAAGGCATCTACATGATAAGCGTGACCTTGTCCTCAACGATGGGGCCCGGCATGAAGCTCGTCGTCAGCGACAAAGCCGCCGCTTAAGCCGCAGCCGCTAAACAGAAGGCCCCCGCTTGCGCGGGGGCCTTCTTATTTTTGAGCCGGCTTTACACGAGGCCACTAGCGTTCCGCATACCTGGTGCGTCCGGACACACCAGGTATGCGGCTACCCTCTGGCAACAGAATCACTTACACGAAGCCACGATGAATCCGCCGAGGAAAGGCCCCAGCACAGCGCCTTTTTCATCGCTTGCCACGACCAGCGATGCCGACCCGAATCTTGTCGCTTCGCCCAGGAGATAAACCTGCGCCGAGCGCGCTTTATCAAGGTCGAAATCGATCGAAAAGCGCGCTCTGAACTCCGGGTCGCGCGTGAGGGCCATCGCGTGAACGATAAGGCCTTCCGCCTCATTGAGCTCGACGGTATAAGGATCGGTATCGGGGGTAAGTCCAGCCCGAACCCGATCTTTGGTGTAAGTGACGGCTTGATGGTCCGTTGAGCTCTTCCCGTCTATGAGATGGACGATCTCGCCATCGTAAGAATCTTTATTTTTGAAGATACTGAAAGTCATGTCGTCGGGTTTGCCGCCGTCTTGTAATGACAGGACATGCGCTGAGCACTTCAGCACGAGCGGACGCGACGAACCGGCCGGCGCCGAACCGCCCACAGTCTTGGCCTGCCCGCGTGCTTGCTGCGCCAGCGCTTCAATATTTCCTCCGACGCCGTTGAAGTCGGGGCTCGCCGCCGACGCGATGCATCCGACAAATAACAAAGAAATACCTGCGTAAGAAAATTTATTCTTCATGATTTTTTACCTCTCAAACTATTCTTCTTCCCCGCCGGCTTTGACCCGCGGCGGCTTGCCGGCGGCGAGCCAGCCCAGGTAGGCTTCCATGAACGGATCAAGCTCGCCGTCCATAACGTTGGCGATCTGCGAGGTCTGCTGGCCGGTGCGTAGGTCCTTGACCATCTGGTAGGGCATGAATACGTAGGAGCGGATCTGGTGGCCCCAGGCGATGTCGCCCATCTCGCCGTAGTGCTTCTCGACGGCCGAGCGCTTCTTGTCCAACTCGATCTGATAGAGCTTGGCCTTGAGCATGCGCATCGCGTTCATGCGGTTCTGAAGCTGCGAGCGCTCGGTTTGGCAGGCGATGACCAGGCCGGAGGGCTTGTGGCGGATGCGCACGGCCGTCTCGACTTTGTTGACGTTCTGGCCGCCGGCGCCGCCGGAGCGGAAAGTCTCGAGCTCGATGTCGACGTCGTTGACCTGGATGTCGATCTCATCCTCGATGTCGGGGACCACGTCGAGCGAAGCGAAGCTGGTGTGGCGGCGCTTGTTGGCGTCGAAGGGGCTGATGCGGACCAACCGGTGCACGCCCATCTCTCCCTTTAATAGGCCGTAGGCGTTGGGGCCGCGCACGAAAGCCGCTATGCTCTTGATGCCGGCGCCGTCGCCCTTCTGGAACTCGGTGATCTGGATCTGATAGCCGTTCTTCTCGCACCAGCGCTCATACATGCGCCACAGCATCTCGGCCCAGTCGCAGGCCTCAAGGCCCCCCGCGCCGGAGTGCAGGCTGATGATAGCGTCGTCCTTATCGAACTCACTCGAAAGCTTCAGCCGCATATCCATCGCGCGCAGGATTTTTTCAGCTTCGAGGATGCCCTTGGAGACCTCTTTGATCTCCCCTTCGTCCTTGATCTCCTCGGCCAACTCGCAGTGCGCTTTCAAATCGTCGAGCGTCTTCTCGGCCGTGTCGTACTCGTTTAAAGTCTTCTTGAGATCGTTGAGCTCTTTGGATTTCTTCTTCGCTTTGACGGAGTCGGTCCAAAAAGACGGCTCGCCGGCCTCGGCTTCGCGCGAAGACATCTCCTTGCGCAGCTTGGGTAGATCGAGAAGCTTGGCCACTTTGGCCAGCAATGCCTTCATCTCGTCGATTTTTCCGGCGGTTTCGGTGAACACCACGTAATTCTAGCCAATTCACCGGGGGGTGCCCTCTCGTTGATCTTCTTCAAAGAGTCTTCACCCGCCCTCAATGGCCCAAGCTCTTGCTTTAGCCTAACCTCCTCAGCCGTTTTACAGGAGGAATGAATATACCCATCATGAAAGCCATCGAGATTCTCGCGGAGTCACCGAAAAGGCTGGGAAGACGCCGCGCAGTCCGCGCTCAAAGAAGCGTCCGCCACGATCCGCGACATCAAGTCTCTCAACATCGAGAATATGCAGATTTCCGTCCGGATTAACGTGCCGGTCTATCGTCTCGACGCAAAAATATCATTTAAAGTCGACGGCCACGACTCCTCATCGAACGGACAAACAACAAAAACCGAAAAGAAACTCCAGCGTCGATTTGCGATATAAGCATGCAGACTTTCGTCCTCTTGATTAATTTGAGAACTCCCCTTATACTTAGCCATGAGCAGAACCTCTATGAAAACAATGTCCGCGATTTTCGTCGCCGTTTTTCTCGCCTCAAGCCCCGTCTACGGGCAAACAAATGCGGATGGGTCTCAAATGCAGCGAAATAGATTATGACTTCCATTGTGATGATGTGGACACATCAGATCGTTTGCCTAGAAAACAGCTTTAACGTCGCGGCATGGAGCCGCGCCGTGTCCTCGGGCGTAGGTCCGTAGCCCCCGCCGAGAGTGACCGCGACGGGAACGCGGTGTAGGCGGCACGTCTCAAGCACCGCCAAGTCGCGATCGAGGATGCCCCGTTCGGTGATCGCCAGACCGCCCAACTGATCGTGCTCCCACAGGTCCACACCCGCTTGGTAGAGCACTATGTCCGGCTTAAAATCCATAACCGTCTTTAGACTGCGGCGCAGCTTATCGTAGTACTCCGCGTCGCCGGTCTTAGCCGCCAGATCGACATCAAGGGAACTTCTCTTTTTGACCTCCGGGTATAGGTCGAACTGATGCATTGAGAACGTAAAGGTGTCCGGATCGCCGGCGAAGATCGCCGCCGTGCCGTTTCCCTGATGCACGTCGAGATCGACAACGGCCGCGCGCTTGATGAGGCCTTCAGCCCGCAGCTTAATAACGGTGACGGCCAGATCGTTTATCGCGCAAAAACCCTCGCCGTGGCCGCGGAAAGCATGGTGCGAGCCCCCCCCGCAGTGCAAACCCACTCCGACCTCAAGAGCGTGCCTCGCAGCCAAGATCGTGCCGCCGGCGGCGAGGCGGTGCGCCAGAGATATCTCCGGGGAAAACGGCAGCTCAAGTCTGGAGGCATCCGCCGCGTTCAAATACCCGGATAAGATCTTGTTGACCCAGATCTCGTCGTGCGCGAGGAGAAGGTCCGCGCGCGAGGCTTCGGGCGGCTCGACGATATCCATCAACTGCCGCAACGCTTCCGCGGTCAGGCTGAATTTTTTTGTCGTGAACGCATGCTCTCCGTAATTTACCTCGTAGCGCGGCGAGTAGATGAGCCGGGGCTTCATCGCAAGACGCGGCGCACGACCGCGAGAAGAACGAGGAGCAGTGAACCGATGCCGAACCAGTCGCCGTGCCGCGAATAAAAAGATCTCTCCGGGAAGGGATCGGTCAACGGAACGTCCGCGTCGAGACGGCCGCGAACGTTTAAATCAAGTTCCGAGGTCACGACTCCCCACGGGTCGATCACCGCGGAGATGCCCGTGTTGCCCGCGCGGATCACCGTGATGCGGTTCTCGATGGCGCGAAACGCGTTGGCCCGATAGTGCTGACGCGGGCCCCACGTGTCCTTATACCAGCCGTCGTTGGTCACGTTGATCATCAGCCGCGCCCCGCGCTCGGCGTCAAGCCGAGCCCAGCGCGGGAACATGGCCTCGTAGCAGATCGTCACGCCGGTCTTTCCCCAGGCCGTGAGCATCAGCGGCTGCCGCGGCGCGCCCGCCGATAGATCGCCCAGCTGATCCAGGACGGCCAGCCAATTGTCTATGACAAAGCGCGGAATCCACTCGCGCAAAGGCACGAATTCACCGAAGGGCACCAGCTCGCGCTTGGCGTAGAATCCGTCGAGCTTGCCGTCGGGCGCGATGAGCTGAGTCGAGTTCGAGGAACCGCGCCCGCCCTCGGGCTCGGCGATGATCCCTACGAGCTGCGGCGCGCGCAGAGACCGCGCCCAGCGAGCGCCCTCGGGCACGGCCACCGCGCCCGAGACCCAGCGCGGAATAGCGGTCTCGGGCCAGATCACCAGCGCCGGCTCCTTCGCATGCGGTCGCGCCAGCAGCTCGTCGTAGCCGGAAAAAATGCTGTCGATGAACGCCTTGTCCCACTTGTGATATTGCTCGACGCAAGGCTGCAATATCTCGACGCGGGCGCTCGCTCCCCGATCGGCCGGACGATCGATCAACGCCCAGACGCCATGAATCCACATCCCGCCGCAAAGCGCCAAAGCGGCGGCCAGGGTAACGCCGACTGCGGAAAATCCCTCCGGCGCCTCCTCCCAGACTTCGGCTAAGGCGGCGTTGACGAGACAGACCGCGAAACCAACGATATGCGGGCCTCCCCATGAGCCCGCCTGGAGAAAAGCCAGATTGGGCCATTGCGTGTAGGCCAAAAGATCAACGGCCAATCTCGGCGTGAATCGCTCGGCCGCGGCCGCGACCGCCGTCCAGCACAATGCCCACAGCCAAGGGCGCAAGGCTCGCGGCGCGGCCTCGGACAGCCACTTCGTTAAAAGAGAAACGGCGGCCAGGTTCAACGCAAGCAAGGAGGACAGCGCCAACCAGGCGAGAACGGATACCGGCATCGGCACCCGCGCGAAGCGGCAGGTGAGATAAATCCAATGAAGGACGACACCGTGGTAGGCCAGACCCGCCGCGAAGCCCAATAGCCCAGCCTCGCGGCGCGACGCGGCGGCGTTAGCCGCGACGATCAGGGGAACGAGGCCGACCCAGGCCAGCGGCCAAAGGCCGAGAGAAGGCAAGGCGCAGGCAAGAAGCCCCGCGCCGAGGGCGGCCGCGCTCAGCCGGGTAAGTCCGCCCCGTGGCATTTCTTGTATTTCTTGTTGGATCCGCAATAGCAGGGATCGTTGCGGCCGATGCGCTGAATGTCGGGCGGAACCCGGCCCGCGGACAGAAGACTCTTGGCCGCGGCGGCCGGCTTGATCGCGCGAGGGGCGTCTTCGAACACGCCGTTCTCAACGGCTTCCGGGTGGACGGCGACTACCGGCGGCGGCGGCGCGGCTTTGGGGGCTTCGACGCGGAACACGTACTCGACGGTCTGCTCGCGCACCCGGCCCAGCAAAGCCTCGAAAAAGCGGAAGGACTCTTTCTGATACTCGACCTTCGGGTCTTTTTGTCCGTAAGCGCGTAGGAAGATCGCCTTCTTGAGATGGTCGAGATCGTATAAGTGATTCTTCCAGGCCTTGTCGATCATCTGAAGAAGGACCATCTTCTCGACTTCGCGGAAGTCGTAGCCCTTGAAATCCTCGGGACGGCGCTCATAGACGTCGTAGGCGGCCTTGAGCAGGTCGCGCTTGAGAGTCTCTTTTGACAGCCGCGAGATCTCCTCGGGCGTCGGCTTCCATTCGATGGCAAACGTCCGCTCCAGGTAAGCCGCCAGCTCCACGAAATTCCAAGACTGCTGATCCTGCTCGTCGACCATTGCGACGTCTATCTGGGCGGAGACATCTTCGTCGATCATGGCCCGGACCTGTTCGGTGACCGACTCGCCGAAGAGCACCTCGTCGCGCAGCTTGTAGACCACCTCGCGCTGCTTGTTCATCACGTTGTCGTACTCGAGCAACTGCTTGCGGATGTCGAAGTTGTGGGTCTCCACACGGCGCTGGGCGTTCTCGATCTGGTAGCTGACCAGGCCGGACTCGATGACCTCGCCCTCCTTCATGCCCAGCTTCTCCATGAGGGGCGCGATGCGCTCGGAGCCGAATAGGCGCATCAGCTCGTCGTCGAGGGCCAGGTAAAAGCGGGTCGATCCGGGGTCGCCCTGACGTCCGCAGCGTCCGCGCAGCTGATTGTCGATGCGGCGCGACTCGTGGCGCTCGGTGCCGAGCACGTGCAGTCCGCCCACGGACTTGACTACTTCGTACTCCGCCGCGTCCTGCGGATTGCCGCCAAGGAGGATGTCCGTGCCGCGGCCGGCCATGTTGGTGGCGATGGTCACAGCACCCTTGCGTCCGGCCTGCGCGATGATCGTGGCTTCCATCTCGTGGTACTTCGCGTTGAGGACCTGGTGCGGCACGCCTTTATGGCGCAACATGGAGGATATTTTTTCGGACTTTTCGATCGAGCGCGTGCCCACGAGGACGGGGCGGCCGATCTTCCACAACTCAATGACCTCGGCGATGATCGCGTCGAACTTCTCGCGCTCGCTTTTGTAGACGAGGTCGGCGTAGTCCTCGCGCGTCGAGCTGCGGTTGGTGGGAATCTCGCGGACTTCCATCGCGTAGATCTCTTGGAATTCGTCGGCCTCGGTCATCGCCGTGCCGGTCATGCCCGAGCGCTTCTTGTAGATCTTGAAGAAGTTCTGGAACGTGATCGTCGCCAGCGTCTGATTTTCCTCGCGCGGCGGGATCTGCTCCTTGGCCTCGACGGCCTGGTGCAGGCCGTCCGACCAGCGCCGGCCCGGCATCAGGCGGCCGGTAAACTCGTCGACGATGATGATCTCTCCGTCCTTGACCACGTACTCGACGTCGCGCTTGTACAGATGGTAGCCGCGCAGGGCCTGGGTGATGTGATGAACCCACTCGCCTTCGAGGTCGTCGTAAAGATTGGTCAGTCCCAGGAGGGACTCGCACTTCTGCACGCCCTCATCGGTGAGAATCGCGGTGTGATTTTTCTCATCGACGATCGCGTCCCAGCCTTTCTGCAGATCGGTGCCCTTATATTTCGCCTGGATCTCGTCTTCCTCGGTGATCAGCCGGACCTTGAGATGGGGGATGAGACGGTTGACGATCGCGTAGCGCTCGGTCGACTGCTCGGCCGCGCCCGAGATGATCAGGGGTGTGCGCGCCTCGTCGACCAAGATCGAGTCGACCTCGTCGATGACCGAGTAATACAAAGGCCGCAGGACGCGGTCTTCCTTGCGCACCACCATGTTGTCGCGCAGGTAGTCGAAACCGATCTCGTTGTTGGTGACGAAGGTGATGTCGCACTGATAGGCTTCCTGCCGATGGGTGTTCGACGCGTCGTGCTGGACGCAGCCCACGGTCAAGCCCAGGAAGCGATACACCGGGCCCATCCACTTGCTGTCGCGCTCAGCCAAATAGTCGTTGACCGTCACGATATGCACGCCTTTCCCCACCAAAGCGTTGAGGTAGGCGGGGGCCGTGGCGACAAGTGTTTTTCCCTCGCCGGTGCGCATCTCGGCGATGGAGCCGTTGTGCAGGACGATGCCGCCCAGCAGCTGGACGTCGAAGTGGCGCAGACCGATCGAGCGGTGCGCGGCCTCGCGGCACAGGGCGAAAGCCTCGGGCAAGACCTCGTTGAGGGCCGAAATCTCGGCGGTCTTGCGCTCCTCGCGCTTGTCTTCGTCGTTCTCTGGAACCGCGATGGCGGAAAACAACTCGGCCACGCGCGCCTTGAGGGCCGCGGTGCGCAGCGGGAAGTCGGCGTCGGACAGGGCTTTGACCTCGGCCTCGAAGGCGTTGCTCAAGTCGAGCAGGGGCCGGTAGCGCTTGAGCGTGCGCTCGCTGGGCGTGCCGAAAATCTTCTCGAAAATAGACTGGATCATTAGTTCAGACCCCAGTGTAGCAATTTCGTCCTAGGGCGGGCTTCGGCGCCCCAGAAATCAGCAGCTACCCTTAACGATAGCGCGTCGACGTCACTTCGTGGCTGGAACAGCTGTTTTGGCGATCTCGACGGCGAACGCCACGGCAAGCTTGGCGAAGGCCACCGAGTGCTGAGCGGTGCCGCCGGTCGTGGCCAGCGTGTCGCGCACGGTGTGCAGGGCATGGTTCATGCCCTCGAAGGTAGACTCGAAGGCCGCGGAAGCAGGGAAGCCGTTGCGGGTCCAGGAGGCGTGGTCGGAGCAGCCGTAGCCGCACCTGGTCGTCGACCAAGGCACTCCCGCGTAAGTCTCGATGAGGGTTCCCAAAAAGGCCGTCAATTTCGGGTCGACGTTGTCGTCGAGAAGATAGATCGACTCGCCGGCGCCTCTGAAGTTGGTCATGTCGTATTGAATGACGGCGACGACTTTCTTGCCGTCCTTCGCTGCCTGCTTGGCGATATCCTGAGAGCCGCGCAAGCCCACTTCTTCGGCGGCGTAGCCCATGAATTGGATGGTCCGGCTCGGGCGCAGGCCCGAGGTCCCCAGCACGCGCACGGCCTCCGTCAGCACGGCGATCCCGGAGGCGTTGTCGTCGGCTCCCGGGGCGCGGGAAGCGTTGCTTCTCTCCATTCCATTGATGGAATCGAGGTGCCCGCCCAGCACGACGATCTCGTCGGGCTTCTCCACGCCGGGGATGGTCAAGATAACCGAAGGCTGCCTCCAGCCTTGATGCTTGAACAGCTGCGTGGTCGCGCCCGGAATATTTCCGGCCAAGGCCTGCCAGCGTCCCTGAAGCCAGGTCGCCGCCTCGACGCCGGTCTCGGAGGTGAAGAAGCGGTTATTGAAGGCGGCCAGCGTCTCGATAGTGGAGCGGATCCCGGCTTCCTGAACCTTGGCGACGAGAGACGCTACCACGGCCTTCTGGTTGACCGTATAGGGTCCGCTGTTGACCGTCGCCTTAGCGGCGAGATCGGCCTCAGCCTCGGCGCGCGTGCGGTAGGCGAAAAAGCCGCCGCATCGGTTGAAAGTGTCGTGCATGAAGCTCGACAAACCTAACAGCTGGGACTCGGAAACTTCGTACATGGCTTCCGACCCGCTCACGCGAATCGGCTCTTGCGCGAAAAGATTCGAGGCGCTGACGGTGGCGACTTCACCCCGGTCCAGCGTAACCCACAGCGAACCCGCCTTTTCGGAAGACGGGCGAATGTTCATACTCGGGATGTCAATGCGTCCCTGGTCGAAATCGGGCCCCGCCGCGACCGCGCCCTGCGCCGTCAGCAGCACCAACGCCAAAATCGTCTTTATCGGGTTAACCATGGTGCATGCTCCCATAGCTGGACGCCTTTTTCAAGCTATTTTCGCGCGTCGGCGTTGAACTCCATCAGCGGAGACGCGCCTTGAGAATTTTGTCGCCGGGTTCCAATTTGTCGATGACATCCATTCCCAAGATGACTTGGCCGAAAGCCGTGTAGCGGCCGTCGAGGTGCGGGGTGGGGACCAATGTCACGAACAGCTGGCAGCCGCCGGTATCCTTGCCCGCCTTCGGCATGCCCAAAGTGCCGCGCATAAAAGGGATGCGTCCGACCTCATCGGCCAGTCGATACCCCGCGTCGCCCCACCCGGAACCACGAGGGTCGCCGCCCTGGACGACGAAGGCCGTGACCACGCGATGCCAGATCGTCCCGTCGTAGAGGCCTTTGCGCGCCATCCCGGCGATCGCCGCCGCGTGGTTTGGGGCGGCGGAGGCGTCGAGGCAAATTTCGATTTTTCCTTTGACCGTGTCCAAGACCAAAATAGGAGAAGCTTTCAGGGGTGGAAAAACTTTCGGGTCGTCGCGGATGACAGGCAAGGACTTCATGTCCAGTAGTATCGAAGCCTTATTTTCGGGATGAGACTCGGCCGTGGCCGTCAGAGCGCCGCGCAGACCCTCGCGCACCTCCATCGGAACCGAAGCGAACGAGCGCCGCGCCGCCTCAAGCAGAGGAGAGACGAGGGCCATGGATTTGCGCGCGGAGGCGGCGTCGGCGGCCGTCCCCAGCAGTTCCAAGGGGGAGCGCGGGTCCCGCAAAACCTCGCTCAACACTTCCTCTATAAATGGAGCCTTCGTCGCGGCCAACGCCTCGAGCGCCGCGGAGGCCGCCCGCGCGTCGGGATCCTTGACGCCCCCGCGCAGGATTTCCGCGCCTCCCGTCACATTCGCGCTCGCCTCGTATGCCCTTGAGCGGACCCACCAGTCCGGGTCCTTGCGCGCGCCGGCCAGGCGAGCGCTTTCCCCGTCGCCGCGCAACTTGGCCAAAGCCAACAAGGCGCGCCCGCGGGGCATAGGGCTGTCCGCGTCCGCCATTTTTTCAAGGCGCGCCGCGAGGTCGGCGCGGCCCGTCGCCGCGACCGCGTCGGCCGCGGCGGCGCGGACATGGACCGATGGGTCCGTGAAAATGGACGGGGGCAAATCGGCGGCCGTTTTCGCCGCGCCGCAAGCCGCGACGGCCTCCGCTCGGACGTAGACGTCGGCGTCGGAAAAAAGCGCGGGATCAGGGGACTGAGCGAGCTTCGCAAGCGCGCGCGCGGCGAAAAGCCGCACGTACTTGTCGCCGTCGCGTTGAGCGGCGGCCAACGCGGGCTTGGCCCGCGGCTCGGGAAAGCGCGTGAACGCGTAAACGGCCCGCCATCTCACCTCGGCTTCGGGGTCGCCGGCCAGAGCGATGAGCTTATTGACCGAGGCCGTCGAGTACTCCGGCACGCGCTTGAGAAACCGCAGCCGGAACAGGGCCAGGGCCGTCTCCCCGCGCACGCCGGCGTCGACGTCGGTGCCCGCGGACAAGAGCGCGTCCTCGGTTTCCGGCCCGCCGACCTTTCCCAGCGCTTCCACGGCGGCGCGACGCACAACGGCGGAGGGATCGGACGCCGCGGGGATCAAGTCCGCGGCCGCGGCCTCGCGCAACGAGACCAAAGTCGGCGGCTCCGGCGCGCCCTCCGGAACCTCCGCAAGTCCGCGCTGGCCGAGAGAGAAGGCGGCCCGCGCGCGGGCCGCCGCGTCGGTGGAACCGAGCGCGGCGCGCAGAGAGCCGATCTCGGCCGGAGTCCTGCTCGAGGTCGAAGCGCAGGCTGAAACGAGTGCGGTTCCGAGAAGGACGAGCGCTCGCATCGTCCGATTATATATCCTTAAGCCAAGCATGCGACGAACTCTCTTTCTCCTCCTGGCCGCCACGCTCGCGGGCTGCGTCAGCGTCGAGCCGGCCCCGGACCCCCGCGGGGCGGTCAAACCGGGCCAACGCATCATCGTCATGGTCTATCAGTCGCCGGGACCCTGGATCATCGCCGACTCCGACTCCAAGGCCGAGAGCGCGCTGAAGATCATGCCTTTGGGCACGTTCCTTCAGACCATGCAGGAAGACAAGATCAACGAGCTCTCCAAGGAGATCCAGCCCTATCTTCCCCGTCCGCGCTATGGCGCGGCTCTCGAAGGAGCTTTGATCGAGGCCTTGAAGTCGGCGCACGACGGCCCGATTCAAACCGCGATCGAGGCCGGGATAGCCCCGCTTCAGCGCAAGCAATGGAACGACGCGACCGACCAGCTCGATTGGCGGCGAAAGTATTACGTCACCGACCCGGGCAACAGGGCGCCTCGCGACTACTCCAAGCTGCTCTCTCTCGACGACGCCATGATCCTCGACGTGAACCTCTCCTTCGGAGTGGAGCCCGAGGCCGAAACCGAACGCACGCTCCCGACATTGTCCGCTTCCTCGCGCCTCTATCGCGCCGACACCGCGCGCATGATGTGGAGCCATGAGGATGTTCTCGGCGACAAGACGTCGTCCTCCACGCTGACCGAGTTCCGCGCCGCGCCCTCGGATCTGACCGACCGCCTCTACAACCTGTCCATACCGCTGGGGCGCGCCATCGCGATGAGTCTGGCCAACAGCGTGCGCTTGCTCCCGACTCCCCCCCCGGTCGCGACCATGTCCACGCCGCCCAACCAGGGGATGCCGCCCGTCGTCGCGGCTTCTAGTTTCTCGGCCGTCGCGATATCTAGCGCTCCGGCGACGATCGCCTATTCGACCTCTACGATCAGTGCGTCGACTCAAACGTTCACCTCCTCGTCTACGACGATTAGCGCGTCCTCTCCAACGTTCATTGCCGCGACCGCGCCTCCCCCGACCACATCGTCGGGACCCGCACAAAATCCTCCAACTTCAAGATAGTTCTCCAAATGCTCATCGCCAAGACCGAACGCTTGTCGCTGCGCCAATTCGTCCGAGCGGACAAAGAGCTGCTTTACGAGCTCAACTCCGACCCCGACGTGATGCGTTTCATCGGCGATGGACACCCGGAGACGCGGGAACAACTGGAAGCCGCGACCGAGCGCGTCCTCGGTTATTACGATCGCGGCTCCCTATTCGGCGTCTGGATCGCCGAGCTTAAAGACTCACGCGATCCCATCGGCTGGTTCGCGCTCAAGCCTCTGCCCGGCGCGAAAGAAATCGAGATCGGCTATCGTCTGAGCAAGCGTCACTGGGGCCGCGGCTACGCCACCGAGGGCGCCCGCTGCATGGTCGCGCGCGGCTTCAACGAAACGGGACTTAAGCGCCTTGTCGGCGTTACCCATCCAGAAGCGGGTCTGCTTTATGAGGGAGTTATGGCTTACACTAGCCCCGTAGATGGAATCACGAGATCCGTGAATTTGTTCGCCGCCGCCTCCACGGAGCGCCCCGCCCTTGCGGGCGGGAACGCTCCGCGCTAGGCTCCGTTACCGGCAGTCGGCAGCCGTGCGCTGCGGGACCTCTTGGACGCGCTCATGAAAGAAGGGCACGCCGCGGATCGTCGTCGCGACCGTCTCGACGAGAGACACGTGGCAGACCTCGCCCTGAATCGACGTCTGCTTGCGCAGGACGACGCGGACCTTGATCTGATCGACGCCTTCCCCCGCCTCGAGGATGGTCTTGGGCCCCAGTTTAACGCTGCAGACGCCGGCGGCCACGCACGGCGCGCCTTCGTTGGTGTTGCGATGGTTGAGAACCGTCAGACCCGCGAGATCCGGCACGAGGACCTTGAGCATCATGGCGGAGTAGTCCGCCGAGGAGCATTTCACGGTCTTCGCGTTGAGGGGCACGCTCACTGTCGACGTCCGATCGCTCACGACGGCGTTTTCCAGCTTCTCGTTCGACTCCCGAACCGCCGTCTGCAGCGCCGCGACAGGGGCGCCGAACACCGCGCCCGCGTCCTCGGCCGAAGCAGCGGCAACGGCGGCGACGCTCACGCTTAAGACCAGCATCCACACTTTAGTTTTCATGGTCCCACCCCCTCGGCCGTCTTTCGATCCTCGTTCAGAATCGCTGGGAGCAATATCGCAAGGATACATAAGTGCAGTCCAGTTCATAATATTTAATACTCTATTGCGTATAAGTCATCAGACATGGATCTCTACCAGCTGAAGTATTTTCTCGAGGTCGCCCGGGAGCTCAACTTCACCCGCGCCGCCGCCAATCTCGGCGTTTCCCCCTCCGCCGTAAGCCGCAGCATCTCCCTCCTTGAAAAATCCGTCAATAGAAGGCTGTTCGCGCGCACCAAACGGCACGTCTCGCTCACCGTCTTCGGGGAATCCCTAAAGACGCGCGCGGAAAGGATATTCAACGAAGTCGAAGGCGCCCGGCTCGAACTGGCGGAAGAAGCGCAGATGCCGACTCTGCTGCGCGTGGCCAGCCGCGAGATGATCACGAACTATCTTCTTCCCGGACCGTTGGCCGCGTTCAAGGCGCGCTTCGGCGCGACGCGTTTTCGTATCTTCGAGCTCGAACCCGAAGCGCTCGTGGAAGCCCTCAAAAAGGACCAGATCGACTTCGGCTTTCATTATTCCGGCATCGACGATCCGGCCGTCGATTGCCGCCCGCTGGGCCGTCTGCGCTCGCACGTCTATGTCGCGAAAAACAGCTTAGAGCGGTCGTTCATCGCACCCCGCACATTCCGGCCCGACCCCGCGGCCGCGAGCGCCGACGGCTATCCGGACAAGACGCATCCGCGCGAGATTCAGTATGAGGCGGAATTCCTGGAGACCCACCGCCGTTTCGTCCTGAACGGTCTTTGCGCCGGAGCGCTTCCCGACCTCGTCATGAAAGAAGAGGTCAAACAGGGGAAAGTCGTCGCCTTAAAAGGCCCGCCCATCCACCGCGACATCTACTGGCTCAAGCGCCGGGACCGCGTCCTACCCAAAGCCGTCGACTTTATTATCGCCAACCTCCACTCTCTGCTCCTCGCGAAGAAGTCGTAGCCCAATCCACGTAGGTCCTTCGTCCTAAGAGGTAGAGGGTCTAACGGCACTTGAGGCGGACCGGTCCGGCGGCTATTCTTGGAGCATGAAACAAATGAACCCCGCTCTCATCGCTCTCTCGCTGTCACTGCTCTGCGGTCGCCTGCCCGTCGCCGCCCAAGTGGGAACTCTCGCCCCCGCTGGCCCAGCAAGGATCAACAACGTGCCGGTTATCAACAACGGTCTCGTGCCGAACCCCGGTCCTTCCGTGAATCCAGAACTCCTGACATAGCCCCCGCCGTCTCCGTCGAGAACCCCGCCGCGTAGCTCGGCGCACCTGCGGACTCAAACCTGTCCTCTTTTTCTCG
>JAYVZL010000010.1:0-17017 GCA_043783505.1 Elusimicrobiota bacterium | reverse complement strand
ACGCGCAGTCGTTCGTTCTCCATGTCCGCCTCGAGCAAGCGCCTCACGCGCTCAGGTACGCCGGCTAAACGGCTGTAGCCCGCCTCGCCGTGATAGGCGAGCGGGTCCAGCACATACCCCGTCGCCGCCTTGAAGGAACGCACCGGCGTCGACAAGGGCAGCGACAGAAGCAGAAGCGAGAGCGTCGCTAGGACGCCCAGCACGTAGTTGGCGATCCGCGTTTCGCGTTGCATGTACATCCGGCCTTAGGCCGGAAACATTTCGACTAGGCGGCGGGAAAGACCGCTCTTACGAGCGGTCTCGATAAGACGTGACGAAGTCCGGGCGGCGATCATCGATATGATCGAGCTCCTCCAGGAACTTCCCCGTCCCGAGCGCGACGCAACTCAAGGGGTCCGCGGCCCGATGCACCGGGAGTTCGGTCTCTTGCCGTATGAGGTCGGGAAGACCTCTCAGCAATGAGCCGCCGCCCGCGAGCATGATCCCGCGATCCACCAAATCCGCAGCCAATTCCGCCGGAGTTTCCTCCAGCGTATTCTTGATCACGTCGAGAATCAGCTGCACAGGCTCCATGAGAGACTGGCGGACTTCTTCCGACGTGATGAGCACCGTCTTCGGCAGGCCGGTGGCTTGATCCCGACCCTTGACCTCCATAGTCTTCTCTTCTTTCAAAGGGAAGACCGAGCCGATCTGGATCTTGACCTCTTCAGCCGTGGTTTCACCGATCAGGAGGTTATACTTACGACGAAAATGCATGATGACGGCTTCGTCCATCTCATCGCCGGCGATGTCCAACGACTTCGAGACGACAAGCCCGCCCAGCGAGATCACGGCGGCCTCGGTCGTGCCGCCGCCGATGTCGACGATGAAGTTCCCGTGAGGCTCCGAGATCGGCAGGTCCGCTCCGATCGCGGCGGCCATGGGCTCCTCGATGAGATACACGCGCCGGGCGCCGGCCTGTTCGGCCGACTCCTGGACCGCGCGCCGCTCGACTTCGGTGATTCCCGAGGGGATGCCGATGACGACCCGCGGATGCAGCAGCGAACGGCGGTTGTGCACTTTGCGGATGAAGTACTTGATCATCTCCTGCGTCACTTCGAAGTCGGCGATGACGCCGTTTCTCAAAGGCCGCACCGCGACGATCGACGCGGGCGTGCGCCCGAGCATCCTCTTGGCCTCGGCTCCGATGGCGAGCACGCGCCGCGTTTCGCGATCGATCGCCACCACGGAGGGCTCTCTCAATACGATTCCTTGGCCCTTGACGTAGACCAGGGTGTTCGCGGTACCGAGATCGATACCCATGTCGTTGGAGAAAAGACTGAAGAGAAAGTCGAGCATTACGCTCCTTTTATCTTACCATTAAGAGACAAGCATGATCAGCCCAAGCTTGGCGTTGTCGCCGATGCGGGGCGCGATGCGCAGAATCCGGGTGTAGCCGCCGGGGCGCTGAGCGTAGCGGGGAGCCAGGACTTCGAAGAGCTTCTTGTAGACGACCTTGTCCTGGATCTGGCGGCGCACCATGAAGTGCTCGCCTTTCTTCGCGTTGGTGATCAGCTTCTCGGCGTACGGCCGAAGCTCCTTCGCCTTCGCGATCGTGGTCTCGATGCGCTCATGCTTGAACAAGCTCGTCGCCATGTTGCGCAGCAAAGCGCGGCGGTGCGAGCTTGTGATTCCGAGCTGCCGACGACCGAGTGCTTTTGATGCCATATCTGACTCCTATCTAAAAACTTCGATCAGCCCAATTGGCCGATCTGCATGCCCAGGGAAAGCCCCATGTCCTTAAGGCGGTCCTTGATCTCGTCGAGGGACTTTTTGCCGAAGTTCTTGACGGCGAGAAGCTCCTCATCGCGCTTGCCGACGAGCTCGCCGATGGTCCGGATGCGGGCGACCTTCAGACAGTTCGACGCTCGTGAGGACAGCTCGATCATCTCGATGGGCTGATTGAGGATCTCGCGCAGCTTCGGGTCCAATCCCGCGAGAGAGATCGGCGCGCCTTCCGCCGTCGTTCCTCCCTCAAACCCGCCCGCCGGAGCTTCGGGCGCCTGCTCCTCCTCGGGGATGAAGATGTTGAGCGACTCGCGCAGAAGCTTCGACGCCTGGATCAGCGCTTCGGCAGGGTTGAGCGAGCCATCGGTCCAGATCTCGAGGATAAGGCGATCGTAGTCGGTGACTTGGCCCACGCGCGCGTTTTCCACGTCGTAGTGGACCTTCACGACCGGCGAGAACAGCGCGTCGATGGGCAAGAAGCCCGCCGCCCATTGGTTCTGCTGGCGCAACTCCTCGGCCGGAACGTATCCGCGGCCCTTGGAGACCTCGATCTCCATGTCGATCTTGCCGCCCGCTTCCAGATGCGCGATCACGAGGTCTTTGTTGACGACCTCGACATTCGCGTTGCCCTGGATGTCCTTTGCGGTGACGACGCCTTCCTTGCTCACCTGCAGATAGACGGTCTCAGGTCCGTTGGAGAACAGCTTCACCCGCAATTTTTTGAGGTTGAGCAGGACGTTCATCACGTCCTCCTTGACCCCGGGCAGCGCCTGGTACTCGTGCGTCGCCTTATCGATGCGCACGGCCGTGACGGCCGCGCCCTCGAGGCTGGAGAGCAGCACGCGGCGAAGAGCGTTGCCGACGGTGTGCCCGTAGCCGCGCTCGTACGGCTCGGCGACGAACTTGGCGTAGTTGTCCGACATCGACTTCTCGTCGACGGACAGCTTCTGCGGCAGGATCAGTTCTTTATAAGCCATATCTCGTAATCTCCCACTAGCAACCCGGCACTAGGCCGTTTATTAAGAAAGTTTACTCGCGATTTTTTATCGCGAGTAATACTCGATGATCAGCTGGTCATTGATCGGGAACGACATCTCGCTGCGCTCCGGAATGCGCAGCACTTTGGCGGACAGCTCCGGCTCGTTGAACTCGATGAAGCTCGGGCGGTTGTTGAGCTTCTTTGCGGTTTCGAGGCTGAGCTTGACGCCGACGTTTTCCTTCATCTTCACGTTGATGGAAACGACGTCGCCGGCCTTGAGCGGATAAGAAGGGATGTCCACATACTTGCCGGCAACCTTCACGTGTCCGTGGAAGACCAACTGCCGGGCGGTGCGGATGGACGTCGCCACGCCCATGCGGCGGATGATGTTATCCAAGCGCAGCTCGAGCGAGCGCAGCAGCGCGTCTCCCGACGCCTCGCGCGAGGCGCTGGCGTTGGCGACCGCGCGCTCGAAGGGGCGCTCGTTCATCTGGATCATGCGGCGAAGCTTCTGCTTCTCGCGCAAGCGGATGGAGTAGGCCGAAGGTTTGCCGCGCTGGGGCTTAGCCATGCCCGGAATGCCGGGCTTCTTCTCCAGAACGCACTTCGTGTAGCACTTGTCACCCTTGAGAAACAGCTTCTGCTGCTCGCGGCGGCACAACTTGCAGACGGCGTCGGTATAACGGGCCATAAAACTAGACTCTCCTCGCTTTCGGCGGCCGGCAGCCGTTGTGCGGCATCGGCGTGACGTCCTTAAGACTTATGACCATCAGGCCCGCGGAACCGAGCGAGCGCACCGCGGTCTCGCGGCCCGGTCCGGGTCCTTTAATGAAGACCGCGACCTGCTTGACTCCGAGCTGAACGGCTTTGTCGGCGACCTTCTTAGCCGTGACGCCGGCGGCGAAAGGCGTGCCTTTTTTCGTGCCGCGGAAGCCCGAGCCTCCGGCGGTCGCCCAAATGAGCACGTCGCCTCGGTCGTCGGTCAGCGTCACGATGGTATTGTTGAAAGAGCACTGGATGTGAACCTTAGCGAAGCTCAGCGACTTCCAGGCCTTCTTGCGGGGGCCGGCAGAAGGCGCAGCCTTCGGCGCGGCGGCGGACGTCGTTTTTTCATCAGACATGAATCATCTCCTCGGCAATCTCGGAAAAATTAGGCCTTACCGGTCGGCGACGTGGCCTTACCCACGCCGACGGTCTTGCGACGACCGCGGCGAGTGCGCGCGTTCGTCTTCGTGCGCTGCCCACGGCAGGGAAGGTTGCGGCGGTGGCGGTGACCGCGGAAAGAGCCGATCTCGGTGAGGCGCGACATGTTCGCCTGAACTTCGCGGCGGAGCTCGCCCTCGACCTTGAAATCCTTGGTCAAAAGGTTGTTGATGAGGCCGACCTGCTCCTCGGTCAGATCCTTGACCCGGGTGTCGGGCTTGATCATGCCGTTGAGCTTGGCCAGCACTTCTTTGGAACGGGTCTCGCCCACTCCGTAAAGGTACTGAAGCGCCACGTCGATGCGCTTATTCTTGGGAAGATCGACTCCTGCTACACGCGCCATGCTATATCTCCGTTGTCCCTATTAGCCTTGTCGCTGCTTATGCTTTGGATTGGAACACAGCACGCGCACGACGCCGCTTCTTTTTACGATCTTGCACTTCTGACAAATTGGTTTGACGCTCGCTCTAACTTTCATGGCATTACTCCCGGTAGGTGATGCGTCCCCGCGTCAGGTCGTAAGGGGACAGTTCGATGCGGACCTTGTCTCCCGGCAGTATCTTTATATAGTGCATGCGCATCTTGCCGGAGATGTGGGCCAAAACGATCTTGCCCGGGGCGATCTCGACGCGAAACATCGCGTTGGGAAGCGCTTCCAGGATATTTCCTTCAACTTCGATCTTCTCTTCTTTTGTCATCTTAATGTGATCCGGACGGAAGCGTCAGGATCTCGACGCCCGTCTCCGTCACGGCCACCGTATGCTCGAAATGACCGGACAGCTTGCGATCCTTCGTGACCGCGGTCCAGCCGTCGCCAAGAGTGGTCACTTCCGGTCCGCCCATGTTCACCATCGGCTCGATGGCGATGGTCATGCCGGCCTTCAGGCGATGTCCGGCGCCGGCCTTGCCGTAGTTGGGGATCGGCGGCTCCTCATGAAGCGCTCGGCCGATGCCGTGCCCGACGAATTCGCGAACCACAGAATATCCCGCCGACTCCGCGTGCGTCTGCACCGCAGCGCCGATGTCGCCGATGCGGGCGCCCGCTTTGACGACGGCGATGCCCTTCTCGAGCGACTCCCGCGTCACGCGGATCAAACGCGCGGCTTCCGGAGAAATAGCGCCGACGCCCACCGTCACGGCGGAATCAGCGAACCAGCCGTCGATCACGCAGCCGAAATCGAGTCCGACAATATCGCCGTCCTTAAGAACGCGCGTGTCGGAGGGGATGCCGTGCACGACCTCAAAATTGACGGAAACGCAGATGACGGCGGGAAATCCGTGGTAGTTTAAGAAGGCGGGAGCCGCGCCGCGGGCTTTGAGTTCCGCGCGCGCGATTCGGTCGATCTCCCCGGTCGTCATCCCCGGCGCGATGAGGCCGGAGAGATGAACGAGAATATCGGCCACGACGGCACCGGCCCGGCGCATGATCGCCAACTCCTCGCGGCTTTTGACCTCGACGGTCTTAGTCATCAGCATGCTCACCGAGCGGCCCTTGTCGAATCGATGACGGCCGACAGCGCCGCCTCGACTTTGTCGGGAGCCTGCGAGGCGTCCACTTCGTGAAAAGCCTGTTCCGATTTATAATAGGCGACCAGGGGCTGCGTTAGATCCTCGAAAACCATCAGGCGCTTCGCCGCAGTCGCCTCGGAATCATCCTCGCGCTGGACGACCTTCCCCGAGCACTTGTCGCAGACGCCTTCCGCCTTCGCGGGACGGGAAAGAATGTTGTACACCTCGCCGCAGGACGAGCAGGTGCGGCGCGAAGCCATGCGCCGAACCGCTTCTTTATTGGACAGGGTCAAGTAGACCACAAGATCGACGGCCGAGCCGACGCGCTTAAGCATGTCGGCCAAACCTTGCGCCTGTTCGATGGTGCGGGGAAAGCCGTCGAGTAGGTATTTGCCCCCTTTCTCGACCTTTCCCGCCACCATCTCAATGACGATCGAGTCAGGCACGAGCTTCCCGCTTTTTAAATAGTCCTGAGCCTTGATTCCGACTTCCGTTTTCTGCGCGATCTCCGCGCGGAAAATGTCGCCCGTGGCCAAGTGCTGGAAACCGTACTTTTCGGCCAAGCGCTTGCACTGGGTTCCCTTGCCGGAGCCCGGACTGCCAAGAAGAATGACGATCATTGCGGCACGCCCCCGCCGACGTTGAACCAGCGTCCCTGGATGCGTCCCTTTTTAAGGAAACCCTCGTAGTGACGCATGATCAAATGCGCCTCAAGCTGACTCATCGTATCAAGAGCCACGCCGACGGCGATCAGCAGCGACGTGCCGCCGAAAAAGAACGGCACGCTGAACTCACGCTTGAGGATGTCGGGCAGGACAGCGATGGCCGCCACAAACAGCGCGCCGCCGAGCGTGATACGCTCGAGAATCCACTCGATGTGCTTGGCCGTGGGCTCACCGGGACGAATGCCGGGGATAAAGCCTCCGGACTTCTTCATGTTTTCGGCCAGATCGACAGGGTTGATCGAGACCGAGTTGTAGAAGTAGCAGAAAAAGATGATGAGTCCCGCGTAGACCCCGTCGTAGACCCAGTTGCCGCCTTGGAAAAACCGCATTACGGTCTCGGACCAGGACTGGTTCGGCGCAAAAGTGGCGATGGTCGCCGGGACCGACAACAGCGAAAGGGCGAAAATCACCGCGATCACGCCGCTCTGGTCGACTTTAAGGGGAAGATAGCTCTGCGACCCGCCGTACATCTTGCGGCCGACCATGCGCTTGGCGTATTGGACCGGGATCTTGCGCTGAGCGGTCTCCACCCAAACGACCACGATGCATACCGCAGCCAAGGCCGCGACGATCGCGAGCGCTGCGAACAGGTTGATCTCTTCAAGACGAACGAGCTCGAAGAGGCTCCACGCCGCGGCCGGGATTCGCTCGACGATGCCGGCGAAGATCAGGAGAGAAACGCCGTTGCCGATGCCCTGCTCGGTCATCTGTTCGCCCAGCCACATCACGAAAATCGTGCCGGCCGTCATCGTGAGCACGGTCACGCAATAGAACGCCCAAGTGGGATCGATGACCGTCGGCGCGCCGCCCGGGGCCCGCATCTTCGTGATCGCGATGGTCAAACCGAAGGACTGGAAGACCGCCAGGAACAAGGTGAGGTAGCGGGTGTAGCTGTTGAGCTTGCGCCGGCCGAGCTCGCCGTCCTTGGCGAGGCGGTCCAAAAACGGAAGAACATGGGCGCCCTGAAGGAGGCTCATGATGATGGAGGCGTTGATGTAGGGAACCACGCCCATCGAGAAGATCGAGAAGCGTCCAAGCGCTCCACCGGAAAACGTATTGAGAAATCCGAGCAGACTGCTTTGCTGCGCGTTGAATATAGCGCGGATAGCGTCGCCGTTGACGCCGGGGATGGGAATCGCCGCCCCGATGCGGAAAAAAGTGATCGCGCCAAGCGTAAAAACAACGCGCTTGCGCAAATCTGGAACGTCGAAGATGTCGGCGAGGCCGCTCATTATTGCTTCACTGCCTCGGTCTTGCCGCCGGCCTGCTCTATCTTGGCCTTGGCGCTGGTGGAGAACGCGTTGGCGCTGACCTTGATGGCGCGCTTGAGCTCTCCATCACCCAAGATCTTGACGGGCTTGCGGCCCTTAATCAGGCCGTGTATGCGCAGGTCGTCGATGCTGATCTCGGCTTTGTTCTTAAAGACCCGATCCAGCGTTCCCAGATCAATGACCTGATAGACGATCTTGAACTTTCCGTTGGTGAACCCGCGCTTGGGAATGCGGCGAATCAGCGGGGTCTGGCCGCCTTCAAAGCCCACGAGCTTGCCGTCGCCGGAGCGCGAGCGTTGTCCTTTCTGGCCGCGCGTGGCGGTCTGGCCGGTTCCGGAACCTTCGCCCATTCCAAGGCGGATCGGGCGGCGGCGGGAGCCGGGAGTCGGTTCGAGATTGGCGAGCGTGATCGTGTTCATATTGTTTATCCCAGGGATCGCGGTCACTTGCCGCGAAGCTTGCTGATTTCCTCTTTGGTGCGAAGGTTCTTCAGAGCCTCGAACGTCGCGCCCACGATGTTGAAGGGATTCGACGAGCCGAGGCTTTTTGTGAGCACGTTCTTGATGCCAGCGGCTTCCAGGACCGCGCGCACGCCGCCTCCGGCGATGACGCCCGTTCCGGGGGTCGCCGGCTTCATCCACACTTTTCCAGAGGCGAACTTGGCGACGATCTCATGGGGGATCGTCCCCTCAGGAACGATCGGGAACTTGATCAGGCTCTTGCGCGCATGCGCGTTGCCCTTGAGGATCGCGGCCTGAACGTCCTTGGCCTTGCCGAGCCCAAAACCGACCTGGCCGGCCCCGTCGCCGACGACGACGAGCGCCGAGAAAGAGAACCGTTTTCCGCCCTTGACGACCTTGGCCACGCGGTTGATGGTAACGACGGCTTCCTTAAAGCCGCCTTCCTCGCGGGGGTTGTCGCGCCGGCGCGGGCCGCGCGGGCCGCGGCGCTCGCCGCCTCCGCCCCGCTCGCCGCCACGCTCCGGCCGCTCGGCCGCCGGGGGAACGACAGGCTGGGTGGGAATCGGCGTGGACATTTCAGCGCTCATTAGAAGATCTCCATATTAAAACTCGAGTCCGCCGGCGCGAGCCGCGTCGGCCAAGGCCTTGACGCGGCCATGATAGACGTACGCTCCCCGGTCGAACATCACTTTCTTGACTCCGGCCTTGACGGCCTTGGCGGCAATGCTCTCGCCGACTTTTTTCGCCGCATCAACGCTCTTGTGGGACTTCAGGGCCTTGCGCAGATCCTTATCCAAAGAGGACGCGGACGCGAGCGTAATGCCTTTTGCGTCGTCGATCACCTGCGCGTAGATGTACTTGAGGCTGCGGTGCACCGACAACCGGGGCCGCTCGCCCCGATGGATAAAAAGGCGCTTGCGCGTGGCCAGCTTGCGAAATTCGGAACGAACCCATTTATTTTTCATGGCCTACTTCTTGCCTCCCGCGCCGGCGGTGGCGCCGGCGGCGGTCTTGCCCGCCTTTTTGCGGACGTACTCGCCCTGATAGCGGATGCCCGTTCCCTTATAAGGCTCGGGCTTGCGCAATTCGCGGATCTTCGCGGCGGCTTCCCCTACCATGTCCTTGCTCATGCCGGAAACGGTCAGCAAAGTCTTCTTCGGATCGACGGTCACCGTCACGCCCTTAGGGGCGTCGTAGATGACGGGATGGGACTTGCCCAGCGCCAGCGTCAGCTTCTGGCCCGCGACTTCGGCGCGAAAGCCGAGGCCGTGGATTTCGAGAATCTTCGAGTAGCCCACGGCCACGCCCTGGATCAGGTTGTTGAGGCGGGCGCGGGTCATGCCCCAGATCGCGGAAGCGTCGCGCGCGACCGTGATGTCGACGGAAAGAATGACGTTCCCGTCCTTGATCTCCGCCTTGACGTAGGGGTGAAGAGCTTCCTTAAGCTCCCCTTTGGGGCCCTTGGCGGTGACGACATTGCCGTCCATTTTGATCTGGACGCCGCTGGGAATGACGACGGGTTGTTTTCCAATTCGGGACATGTTAGATCACCAGACCTGGCAGAGAATTTCGCCGCCGACCTTCTTTTCCTTGGCCATGGCGTCGGTCATGACGCCCTGGGAGGTCGAGAGGATCGTGACCGTAAAGCCGCCGCGCGAGCGCGGAATATCGCTGTAAGAGCGATATATGCGCAAGCCCGGCTTCGACACCCGCTTGATGCCGCGGATGACGCATTCCTTGGTCGCAGAGTATTTCAGGAACACGCGGATGGTGCCTTGCTTGTTGGTTCCGTTGTACAGCGTCTTGAAGTTGGCGATGAAGCCCTCCTCCTTCAAGACGCGCACGACTTCCATTTTCATCTTCGACAGAGGGACGTCAACGCGGTCCTTCTGTCGGACGTTGGAGTTGCGGATGCGAGTGAGCAGGTCGGCGATGGGGTCCATGATTACCTTACCACGAGGATTTCTTGATGCCGGGCAGAAGGCCCTGGTGGGCCATCTTCCGGAAGCACATGCGGCACAGGCCGAAGTCGCGGTAGAACGCGCGCGGCCGGCCGCAGATCTGGCAACGATTGCGGTGACGAGTCGAGAACTTGGGCGTCTTGGTCATCTTGGCGCGCCATGCGGTGGTGGCCATAACTAGTTGTTCCCCTTGGCGACCTGCGCCGGAGTCTTAAACGGCATCCCGAGCTCCTTGAGAAAATCAAGGCTCATCGCGTCCTTGCCGCCGGCGATGACGAACGAGATGTTCATGCCGCGCTGGTGCGGAACCCTCTCGGACTTGATCTCGGGAAAAATCAGCTGTTCCTTGAGGCCCAAGTTGAAGTTTCCGGAACCGTCGAAGCCCTTCGGTTCAAGACCGCGGAAGTCGCGAATGCGCGGGATCGAGACCGCGATCAGGCGGTCCAAGAACTCCCACATCCGGTCCCCGCGCAGGGTGACCCGAACGGCGATCGGCATGCCCTGGCGCAGCTTGAAATTCGAGATGGACTTCGTGGCCTTGCGGACCTGCGGCCACTGGCCGGTGATCAGCGCCAGCTCCTCGCGGGCCGAGTCCAGCGTCTGGACGTTGTCGCGGGCCTCGGAAACGCCGACGTTGAGCACGATCTTGCGCAGGCTCGGCACTTCGTGAGCGTTCGTGAGGCCGTGCTTTTCCATCAAGACCGGCACCACGGTCTCCCGGTAGTGAACCTTGAGGCGCGGCATCGGGTGCTCCGTCTCGCGCCCATCGGGATTCAGCTCGAACGCCGGGCCGGCCTTGGACGCGGCCTGCTTCTCAAGCCCCGCCTTCTTGGCGGCCTGTGCGGCCTTATGCGCCGCCGCCTTCGCTTTCTCGTCTACAGTTTTCTCAGCCATTTTTCCTTACCTAAACTAGGCGATCGTTTCGCCAGACTTGATTGCCACGCGGCTTTTTGCGCCGTCGGGCAGCGTCTTAATGCGCACCCGCGTGGGCTTGTTCGTCTTGGGGTCGACCAACATCACATTGCACATCGCGATCGGAGCCTCGAGCTTGGAGATGCCGCCCGGGTCGGTCTGCGTTGGCTTCTTGTGCTTGGTCACCATATTGATCTTCGTCACGAGGACGCGCGTCGGCGTGAAGCGGTCGCCGGGAATGATCTCGAGCACGTCACCGATCTTACCCTTGTCGCGGCCGGAGATGACGACGACCTTATCCTTCTTCTTGATCTTGAACTTCATGGTCTTAAACGACCTCCGGAGCGAGAGAAACGATCTTTAAAAATTCCTTGTCGCGCAGTTCCCGCGCCACCGGACCGAACACGCGGGTGCCTTTCGGCTCGTTCTTGTCGTCGACCAGGCAGGCGGCGTTGTCGTCGAAAGAGACGTAAGAGCCGTCGTTGCGGCGCAGGTTGCGCTTGACGCGGACGACCACCGCCTTGACTACGGTCCCTTTCTTGATCGCGCCGTTGGGGAGCGCGTCGACCACGGAACAAACGATGATGTCGCCCAAGGAGGCGTAGCGGCGGTAGGAGCCGCCCATCACGTGAAAACACTGCAGCCTTCGGGCGCCGGAGTTGTCGGCGACATTGACCATCGTGCGCAGCTGGATCATTTGGCGGCCTCCACAAGGCCCTTCGGGGCGGCCTTGACGATGCGCACGATCCGCCAGCGCTTAAGCTTCGAGAGCGGACGCGTGCTGGTGATCTCGACGATGTCGCCCTCGCGAGCCTGGTTGTTCTCGTCGTGGGCGTGGAACTTCTTGGACTTCTTCATGACCTTCTCGTAGAAGGGGTGCTTAACGGAGCGAGACACGCGCACGACGCGGGTCTTGTTCATCTTGTCGGACACGACGACGCCCTCAAGGCTCTTGCGGTGACCGCGATCGAGCGCTTCGGCGGCGGCGGCGGGCGGGGTGGCGGTCTTCACTTCGCGGCCTCCTTGCGGGAGATATAGGTCTTGAAGCGCGCGATCTCACGTCGAAGATGGCGCAGTTCCATGGGATTTTTGAGCGGGGCAACATTGTGCTGGAACGTGAGCTTCGCGCGCTTCTCAAGTGCCAAGCGGAGCTCCGTCGCGAGCTCGGCCGGGCTCATCGCGGATTTATCCTGTATCGCGGACTTCGTCTTTTTGTCGGCCATCTTAAATGTGCTCCCGGGCGATGAACTTCGTGAGAATCGGCAACTTATAAGAAGCCATCTTCAGCGCCTTCTTGGCTTCATCGTGCGTCAAACCTTCGATCTCAAAAAGGACGCGGCCCGGCCGGACGACGGCGGCCCAATGGTCCGGGGCGCCCTTGCCCTTACCCATGCGGGTTTCGGCGGGATGCTTGGTGATGGCCTTGTCGGGGAAAATGCGGACCCACAGCTTGCCGCCCTTCTTGAGGTGGCGGCTGATGGTCACGCGGCACGATTCGATCTGGCGCGCGGTGACCCACTTGGGCTCCAACGCCTTCAGGCCGAACTCGCCGAAGGAAAGAGAAACACCGCGCTTGGCCGGGCCCTTGATGCGGGGATGGCTATGCGGCTTGCGGTACTTGACGCGCTTGGGCATCAGCATATCAGCGTCCTCCCTCAGGCGCGGACGGAGCGGGCAGGGATGAAGGCGACTCGCCGCTCTCGATGGCCATCGCGGCGGCGACCAGCGCCGCCTCTTTCTTCGCCATCTGCTGCAGCTCTTTGAGGGACTTAACGAAATGCTGCTTCTTGAAGATCCAGACCTTCACGCCGATGAGGCCGGCGTGAGTCATCGCCTCGGCCGTTCCATAATCGACGTCGGCGGCGAATGTGTGCAGGGGCACGCGGCCCTCGCGCTGCCACTCGCGGCGGGAAATCTCGGCGCCGTTGATGCGGCCTGACACCATTACCTTGATGCCGAGCGCGCCCGACTGGATGGTGCGCTCCATCGCGCGGCGCATCGCGCGGCGATGGGCGATGCGCTTCTCGAGCTGGACCGCGATCGACTCCGCGACGAGGCGGCTGTCGAGCTCGGGATCCTTGATCTCCATGACGTTGACGTACGTCTTGCGGGAGGTCATGGCCTCGACGTTCTTGCGCAGGGCTTCGATATCGGCGCCCTTCTTTCCGATCACCACGCCGGGGCGGGCCGTGTGGATGTTCACGCGCAGGTACGAACCGGCGCGCTCGATGCCGACCCAGCTGACCGCCGCAGCCTTGAAGGCGTTGCGGACCAGGTTGCGGATCTTAAAATCCTCGCCAATGAGGGCGGGAGCGTCCTTGGTGGAGAACCACTTGGACTGCCAGTCGTGAATGTAGCCGAGGCGGAGCGCGTTCGGATGTGTTTTATTACCCATGGAATTACTTTCCCTTCCTCTTTCCGTTGACGCGCTCGTCGCTGACGACGATGGTCAGGTGGCAGACTTTCCTCTTAAATGTGTACGCCCGGCCTTGCGGGGCAGGGAGCATGCGCTTCATGTTTCCCATTGGGCCCATCGTGGACCAGCAGGACTTAATGTAGACCTTGCTCGGATCGATCGCGCGGCCGTCCTTCGTCGCGTGATTGACCAGATTGGCGGCGGCGGAACGAACGGCCTTGCCGATCATCACTGAGCAGATACGCGGCAGCATCGGGATGATCCGCTCGGCTTCAAGGACGGACTTGCCTCGGATTTCCTTAAGAACCTGCGCGACTTTGCGCGTTCCGTATCGCTGAAACCGGGAGTGGGCTGTGGCTTCCATGTCGTTTCTCTATTTTCCTTAAGTCTTAGCGTCGGCGTCCTTGTGGGTGCCGCCGTGATTCTTGAAGAAGCGGGTGAACGAAAATTCTCCCAGCTTGTGTCCGACCATCTGCTCGCTCACATACACCGGCAAGAATTTGCGGCCGTTGTGGACGGAGAAGGTGTGACCGACGAACTCAGGAGTGATGGTGCACTGCCGCGCCCAAGTCTTGATCGGCTTCTTGTCGCCGGCGGCGTTAAGCTTTTGCACCTTTCCGAGAAGGTTGGTGTCGACGTAAGGTCCTTTTTTAGTGGATCGGCTCATAGTTCCTCAGTTATCCCGCGTGCTGGGCCGAGCGGCGGCGATCGGAGACGATCATCCAGCCCCAGACCTTCTTCTTGTTGCGGGTCTTAAAGCCCTTCGACAGCTGGTTCCAAGGCGAGCGCGGGTGGTTGTTGCCCTTGGACTTACCGCGGCCACCGCCGAGAGGGTGGTCGGTCGCGTTCATCGCCCCGCCGCGCACCGTCGGGCGGATGCCAAGGTGGCGGTTGCGCCCGGCTTTTCCGAGCGTGATCGTGTTGTGCTCCGTGTTCCCGACCTGGCCGATGGTGGCCATGCAGGTGTCGGGCACCATGCGAACCTCACCCGAGGGCATCTTGATCTGGACGTAGCCCGCGTCCTTGGCCATCAGCTGCGCCTGGGTGCCGGCCGAGCGCATCATCTGCGCGCCCTTGCCCGGGTTCAACTCGACGCAGTGGATGAAGGTACCTTCAGGGATCTTGATAAGCGGCAGCGCATTGCCGAGCTTGATCTCGGACTCAGGGCCGCTTACGACGGTGTCGCCGACGTTGAGGCCGACGGGATGCACGATGTAGCGCTTCTCGCCGTCGGCGTAGTTGACGAGACAGATGCGGGCCGAGCGGTTTGGATCGTACTCGATCGTCGCGATCTTGCCCGGGACGCCGATCTTGTCGCGCTTAAAATCGATGAGGCGATAGGCGCGCTTATGCCCGCCGCCCTGATGACGGACCATGATCATGCCCGTGTTGTTGCGTCCGCCCTTGCGGGTGAGCTTCGAGACGAGGCTTTTCTCGGGCTTGGTCGCGGTCAGCTCCGAGTAGTCCGCGGAAGTCATTCCGCGACGGGAAGGGGTGTAGGGCTTGTAGGATTTAATGGGCATCTTAGCTACCTCAGGAAGCGCTCGGCTGCGCGAAATCGATCTTCTGTCCCTTGACGACCGTCACGATCGCCTTTTTCCAATCCGGGCGCATGCCCCCGCCCTTGCCGAAGCGGCGGAACTTGCCCGGGACGATCATGGTGTGAACCTTCTCGACTTCGACTTTAAACATGGTCTCGATGGCGCGCTTGATCTCCGTCTTCGTCGCGTCCGGCGCGGTTTCGAAAAGATACTGGTTGTGCTTCTCCTGGACGCTCGTGCCGCGCTCGGTCAAGAGCGGCCGGACCAGAATTTCATGCAAAGCTTTTTGGGACATCGTCTTACTCCCTAATTCCAACGCGCGCCGAGCTTTTCGAGCGCGGGCTGCGTGATCACGAGCTTCTTGGCGCGCAGGACTTCGTAGGCGTTGATATCGGAAGCCATGCGCACGAGCACCGTGGATAAATTGCGGCTGGCGCGCATCAACGCCGGATTCGGCGCGTCGAGCACGATAAGAACTTTCCCCTCGCAACCGAGCTTGGCCAACGTCGCGGCCACGAGCTTGGTCTTGGGTTCCTTGATCATGAAGTCTTTGACGAAGATGAGACCGCCGTCCTGCGCGCGAGCCGAAAGGGCCTGCGCCAAGGCGAGCTTCGCCTTCTGGCGGGGATAATCGAGGCGCGAACCGCGGCCCATGCGAGGCCCGTGGATGATCGCGCCGTGGCGCCACAGACCGGAGCGGATGGAGCCCGCGCGGGCCCGGCCGGTACCCTTCTGCTTCCAGGGCTTGCGGCCGCCGCCGGAGACTTCGGTGCGGCTCTTGGTGTTCGACGTCCAGGCGCGCTGGTTGGCGAGATACACCGTGACGAACTCGTGCAGAAAGCGCTTCGAGGGCTTGTGCCCGAAAATCTGCTCGGACAACGCGACCGAGCCGACTTCCTTGCCGCTAACGTCGATAATTTTGGCATCCATTGCGATTTCTCCGGCCTACTTCTTGGCGCCGGGTTTGACGGCGGCCTTGATGATGTTGCCCATCTTGTCCTTCTTGATGGTGGACCGAACGACGTCGACCCGGGCCTTCTTGTTCTTGACGGTCTCGGAGATCGTCACGAGCCCGCCGCGGGGGCCGGGAACGGCGCCGCCGAGATAGATGAGATTGTTCTCGAGATCGACCTGAACGACTTCGATCTTGATCGTGGAGATGACCGTGTTGCCGAGGTGGCCGGCCATGCGCTGACCGGGCATGACGCGTCCCAGCGAGCGGCGCGACGCGAGCGAGCCCGGCGAGCGCTCCTTATCGGAGGCGCCGTGCGAGGCGGGCAAGCCTTTGAAATTGTGACGCTTCATGACGCCGGCGAAGCCCTTACCCTTGCAAACACCCTGCACGTCGACGTAGTCGCCGATCTTGAAGGTCGTCTCGAGGGAAACGGTCTGGCCGGCTTCGAGGCCCTTCGGGTCCTTCACGCGGATTTCGCGGACGTGCTTGGCGGGCGCGATTCCCGCGGCCTTGAACTGCCCGAGCTCGGACTTGTCACAAGACTTCTCCTTGCGCGTGCCGAAGCCCAACTGAACGGCGTTATAGCCGTCCTTGGAGTCGGCGGTCTTGACGCGAAGGATGGGGCATGGCCCGGCTTTTACGATGCTGACGTCGTAAAGGTTCTGATCCTTTGGATGGAAGACCTGCGTCATGCCGATCTTCTCGCCTAAGATGGCGCGGAACGTCGCCGGAGCCTTTTTGGCCCCGCCGTTCACGGTCGTCGCTTCAGTCGTCGCTTCAGTCGTCTGCTCAGTCATAAGACAAAAAACTCCCTTTCAATTGGAAAGCCAAAAAAGGCCGTCCGCCAAGCTCGTTAGAGCTTGATTTCGACGTCGACGCCGGCCGGCAGATCGAGCTTCATCAGCTCGTCCACCGTCTTAGAAGTCGTTGAGTTCAGCTCGATCAAGCGCTTGTGAATGCGCATCTCGAACTGCTCACGCGACTTCTTGTCGACGTGCGGAGACCGCAGCACAGTGTATTTCTTAATGTGCGTAGGCAACAGGATGGGGCCGGAAACGACAGCACCAGTACGCTGGGCCGTCTCGACTATCTTGCCGACGCTGGCGTCAAGGACGCGGTGGTCGTAAGCGCGGAGGCGGATGCGGATTCTCTGCTGCGGATTGTTGGTCTCGGCCATAATTGTACCTTATTTCCCCGTGTGATTCCTAGTCTAAAATATCGGCGACGACGCCGGCGCCGACCGTATGGCCGCCTTCGCGAACGGCGAAGCGCAGACCCTTTTCCATCGCGATCGGCACGATCAGCTCGCACTCGATG
>JAYVZL010000009.1:0-2803 GCA_043783505.1 Elusimicrobiota bacterium | reverse complement strand
CGGCGCCGGCACGGGGCCGCCGACGGGGGGCTGAGGTTCCATCACGGTTCCCCAGCAGCTCAATACCTCTCCTTTAAGAGCGCAGCCGCTGTAATCCTGGAACGCCATGTCGGAAACGGGGCCGGGAGGCGGAGAGGATTGGTTGTTGGAATCGTCCCCCCAGCATTGGATCCCGGATTCATCGCGCGCGCACGTGGCATAGCCTCCGGCGTACACGGCCGTGGGGTTCTTCAGCGTCGCCGGGACGGTCGTGGCGCCGTCTTGGGGGCTGCCCCAGCACGTGATGCCGCGGTCATTGAGGGCGCAGGTATGAAGCTGGCCGGCCGAGATCATCTTGATGTTCTTCAGGTCGGGAGGTATGTCCGTTTGGCCGAAGGCATTGCCTCCCCAGCACATGGCGCGGCCGCGAGCGGTGGCGCAGTAATGGTCGGCCCCGACGGAGATCGTCTCGGCCTCGCGCGTGTTGGGAATGAGAACGGTGGCACCTTCGTAGTCCCAGCATTTAACGCCCTCATCGTCGATGGCGCACGTCTCGAAGAAGCCTCCGGCGGCGATCACGCGAGGTTTCTTGAGGTCACGGCGAATCTCCGGCTGGATGGGCGGCTTGCCCGCCAACCGTTCGGTTCCCCAGCATTTGACCAGGTCGCCGTCGAGGACGCAGGTGTGCAATTCCCCCGCGACCACGGCTCTGGGTTTTTTAAATCGATACGGGGGGATGATCGCTTTGCCGAGGCCGTCCTGACAGCGCAGCGAACCCCCGCTCAGCAGGCAGACTTCATGAGGGCGGACGCTGATCTCGGCCGAGACGGCGCTCGACAGTCCGAGCAGCAAAAGTCCGATTGTCTCGATCATGCGGCATTGTAGCAAGATGCCGCTTAACGGCTGTGTGATTGATTCGCGAAGTAATGTATCAGACTGCGTCCGACGGCGGCGGTCACTTTCGCCTCGTCCATGGGGGCGCCGACGACGTTCGCCATCGAGGTCATGACCTCGGATTCCAGTCGGCAGGGATGGATGAGCTTGAAGGGTGCCAGCGTATTGTTCATGTTCAGGGCGAAGCCGTGGTAGGAGACGCCGCCGCTCACGGCGACGCCGATGGAGGCGAGCTTCTTCTTTCCGACCCAGAGGCCGGTGAAGCCTTTGACCGTGACGGCCGAGACTCCAAAGGGCACCACGGCGTCGATAAGGACCGCCTCGAGGGAGGCTAAATAAGAACGAGCCTTAAGGCCCAAGCCGGGAAGATCGAAGATAGGATAGCCGACGAGCTGGCCGGGGCCGTGCCAGGTGAGGTCTCCCCCCCGCTCGATCTTATGGACGGGGTAGGGCAGGGCCGCGGGCACCGCCTGCTTGCTCGAGCGTCCGATGGTGTAGACGGGCAGGTGCTGGCAAAGAAGCACTGTGTCGGGGATCTTCCCTTCGCCGCGCTCGAAGACGAGCTTGCGCTGAAGGTTCCAAATCTCTTCGTACTCCTTGAGGCCTAGATCCCGGACCAGCATCGGTTCAGGAGAAGACGGGCGCTTCGCGCTTGATCACGAGCATGTGGACGGGATGGCCGAGGGCGCCCTCGCATGCTTCCGCGAAGGTCTCGGTTAGGGTCGGATGCGGATGGATGGTCCGTGCTACCTGCTCGAGCGTGACACCTACCGAGACGGCGAGGCAAGCCTCGCCGATCAGGTCGGAGGCGTTGGCGCCCACGAAGCCCGCGCCCATGATGCGATGGGTCGCCTTGTCGGCGACGACCTTGCAGAAGCCGTCGGTCTCGCGCACGGCCATCGCGCGGCCCGAGGCGGCGAACGGGAACTTGCCGGTGATCGTGGTAAATCCCGCGGCCTTGGCCTCGGCGTCGGTCATGCCAACCCAGGAGATCTCGGGGTCGGTGAACACGGCCCACGGCACCTGTCCCTTGGGCTCGAGCGGCTCGCCCGCGATGGACTGCGCGGCCAGGATGCCCTCGCGGCTGGCCTTGTGGGCGAGATAGGGCTGGCCCACGACGTCGCCTATCGCGTAGATGTTGTCGCGGGAGGTGAGCATCTCGGTGTCGACGATGATGTGTCCGCGCTTGTCTCGTTCAACGCCGATGGCGTCGAGCCCGAGGTTTTTCGAGCGGGGCGCGCGGCCGACGGACATTAGGATTTTGTCGCAGTGGATCTTTTTTTCGCCTTCCGGAGTTTCGGCGACGAGTTCCAGCCTCTTGCCTTTTTTCGACCACGACTTGGCCTTGGAAGAAAGAAAAACTTCGACGCCGAGCTTGGCAAGGTTGCGAGAAACCGGAACCACCATGTCACGTTCGATTACCGGCAAAATAGCATCGGTAAACTCGACGACGGTGACCTTGGTGCCGAGCTTGGCGAAGAAGGTGCCGATCTCGAGGCCGATCACGCCGCCTCCGACGACGACCAGGGCCTCAGGGGGCGTCTTGAGATCGAGGGCTTCCTTGGAGCCAAGGATGTACTCGCCGTCGATGGCGAAGCCGGGCACCGTGGAGATCTCCGAGCCCGTGGCGATGATAGCGTGCTTGAACTCGACGGCTTCGCTGCCCCCGCCGGTCTTGTCGATGATCGCGGTGTGGGTTCCCGTGAACTGGGCAGAGCCTTGGATGTGCTCGCCCTTGTTGCCTTTGATCAGGACGCCGATATTTTTGACGAAGCCGCCGACCATCTGGTCCTTCCAGGCCACGACTTTGCCCCAGTCGAGCTGGTGCTTGGGGTCGTCGAAGCCGGCGTCTTTTGATTTCTTGGATTTGTAGGCGTGGCCCGCCGCGGCGATCAGCGCCTTGGACGGGATGCAGCCGTAGTTGAGGCAC
>JAYVZL010000008.1:0-7280 GCA_043783505.1 Elusimicrobiota bacterium | reverse complement strand
CCCGAGCTGTTTCCGCGCCGCAACCGCGTCGTGGCCGGTTTGTCCTGGGCCGCGGTGGTCGTCGAAGGGCGGATGCGATCCGGGTCGTTGATCACGGCCCGTTTGGCGATGGAATTCGGCCGCGCCGTCTTGGCCGTGCCCGGGTCGGTCGACTCGCCGCTGTCGGAGGCCCCTCACCAGCTCTTAAGGAACGGAGCGACTTTGGTTTCCAATGTGGAGGAGATCATCGAGGCCCTTCCCCCGGGATTGGACCTTGAACCAGCGGATCCGATTTCGCCGCCGGCGAAACCTCGCCAAATGGCCCTTGCCCCGTCGAGCGAGGAGGCCAAGGTCCTGGCCCTTTTAGGGTCGGATTCCCTTTCCTTAGATGAACTAGTGCAACTCTCGGGACTTGACACCACACGCATTTCCTCTATAATGTTCGGGCTGGAAATTAAGGAGAGAGTTTTAGCCGTCCCCGGACAACGCTATGCCCAAAAAGAAGCCCGCTGAAAAAAAGCACGCTAAAACGCCCAAAGCCGCCAAACCCGAGGTAAAACCCGAGGTCGCAGCCGAGGTCAAGGTCAAGGCTTCGGCGAAACCCACGAAGAAGGCCCCCGCCGCTTCGAGCAAAGGCGTCCGCAATGGCCCCAGTCTTTTGGTCGTCGAGTCTCCGGCCAAGGAAAGGACCATCTCCCGCTTCCTTAAGAACGAGTATGTCGTCAAATCGTCCTTCGGCCACGTCCGCGACCTTCCCTTGCGCAAGATCGGCGTCAACGTCGACGACGACTTCGCCCCGCAGTACGTGGTCCTGCCCCGGGCCAAGAAGATCCTAGCCGAGTTCAAGTCCCTGGTTTCCAAGGCCGCCTTCGTCTACCTCGCCACCGACCATGACCGCGAGGGCGAGTCCATCGCCTGGCATTTAGTGGACATGCTCAAGCTCAAGCCCGACCAGGTCCGCCGCATCACCTTCCACGAGATCACGCCGACCGCCATCCGGCAGGCCATTTCCGAGCCGCGCGCGATCGATGAGAACCTAGTCCACGCCCAGCAGGCCCGGCGCGTCATCGACCGCCTTGTCGGCTACAAGCTCTCGCCCCTTTTGTGGGCCAAGATCCAAAGCGGCCTTTCCGCCGGCCGCGTTCAGTCCGTGGCCGTACGCCTGCTAGCCGAGCGCGAGCACGAGATCACGGAGTTCGGCTCGGAGCCTTATTGGACGCTGACCGCCAATCTAGAAAAGAACGGAGACGGCGTGGCCTTCGACGCCAAGCTGTCTCTGTGGAAGGGGGAGAAAGTCGAGACCACCCGCACCTACGACCTGTTTTCCGAACCGTACCGTGTCAAAGCGACCACTTTGCGCGGGGCCGAGGACGTCGACGTCGTCTCGCGCCTGATCCAAACGGGCACGTTTAAGGTCGTGAAAGTCGAGAAGAAAGAGGTCCGCCGCCGTCCGCCGCCGCCGTTCTCGACGTCGACTCTCCAGCAGGCCGCCTCGCAGAAGATGGGATTCGCGGCCGAGCGCACGATGCGCGTCGCGCAGTCCCTGTATGAAGGCGTCGATCTCGGCGGCAAGGATCCCGTCGGCTTGATCACCTATATGCGCACCGACTCCTTCTCCATCGCCAAGACCGCCGCCGACGAGTGCGCGGCGTACGTCAAGGAAGCCTACGGCGCCAACTATGCTCCTGACGTCCCGCCCACCTATCAAACCAAGTCGCGCGGCGCCCAAGAGGCGCACGAGGCCATCCGCCCGACGAGCGTTCTGCGCACGCCCGAAGAGGTGCGGCGCGCCCTCAATCCCGACCAAATCCGCCTCTATGAGCTGATCTGGAAGCGCTTCGTGGCCTCGCAGATGATCGAGGCCACCTACGACACCGCCTCCGCCGACATCGAGAACGGCGCGGGCCTGTTCCACTGCACCGGCCGCACGCTCAAGAGCGAGGGCTTCCTGCGCGTCTATCGCGACGCCGCCAAGGGCGACGAGGAGCCCGACGAGGAGCCCGAGGACGAGGAGGGGCGCCTGCCTCCGCTCGTCGAAGGCGACATCCTCAAGCTCAACGAGCTCAAGCCCGAGGAGCATCGCACGAGCCCTCCTCCGCACTACAACGAGGCGAGCTTGATCCGCGCGATGGAGAAGCACGGCATCGGCCGTCCTTCCACGTACGCTCCCACGATCAAGACCATCGTCGACCGCGGCTACGTGCGCCGCAATATGAAGGACCGCAAGCTCATCCCCACCGAGCTCGGCATCCTCGTCACCAAGAAGCTCAAGGGCCACTTCCCCGACGTCGTCAGCCTCACCTACACGGCCAACGTCGAGGAACAGCTCGACAAGATCGCCGTGGGCGACGCGGGCTGGACCGACGTGGTCAAGCAGTTCTACGCGCCGTTCGTGAAGGCGCTCGACGCGGCGACCACCGAGATGGAAGCCTCGCGCATCGAGCCCAAGATGTCCGACGAGCTGTGCCCGATCTGCACGGCTCCCATGCTCATCCGCGAGAGCCGCTTCGGCAAGTACCTGTCCTGCTCGACGTTCCCCAAGTGCAAGGGCAAGATCCAGCTCACGCCCGAAGGCCAGAAAGTGGTTCTGGAGACGACGGGCGAGAACTGCGACCTATGCGGCAAGGCCATGGTCATCCGCACTGGACGCAAGGGCCGCTTCATGGCCTGCTCGGGCTACCCGGAGTGCAAGAACACCTTCTCCATCGATCCGGAGGGCAAGAAAATTGAAGGGTCGCGCCCTCTGCAGACCAAGCGGCCCTGCAATAAGTGCCAAAAGCACATGTGGCTGCGCGTAGGAAAGCGCGGGTTCTTCCTGACGTGCCCCGGCTATCCAAAATGCCGCAACTTGAAGCCCGTCTCTAAGGAAGAAGGCGAGAAGCTCAAGGTTGAGGGCGAGGCTTTGCGCGCGGAGATGATCGCCGAGCGCCGCGCCGCCGGCCTGCTTCCGCCCCCGGCCGCGGTTCCGGCTCCGGGCCCGGCGTCGAGCTGACGTTGCGCCTGCAGGCCGAGCGGTTTCTCACCCATCTGCGCGCTACTCGTAATTATTCTTCGCATACATTACGTGCGTATGGTAAAGATTTAGAGTCATTCCTTCTTCGTTACCCGGATTTGGAGCCGGGTGCCATCGAGCGCGTTCATATCCGCGCTTTTCTTGCGGAGCTCCAAAATCAGGCGGTGGCGTTGTCTCGCGCCACGATCCTGCGCCGAATGGCGGCGCTGCGATCTTTTATTAAATTCCTGCGCTCGAATGGTTTATTAAAGGGCAATCCGGTTTTCGGCGTCCCTTTACCGAAGCGCAGCCGGCCTCTTCCTAAATTCCTAACGGAAACCGAGATGGGAGACCTTTTATCTACGCCCAATGGTTACGACCGCAAGCAGCAAAACCGCGACCGCGCCGTTCTGGAGCTGATCTATTCCTCCGGCCTACGCAGATCAGAAGTCGTTTTGTTAAATGTCGGAGACATCGACTACCTGGCGGGGACCGTGCGCGTGTTCGGGAAGGGCTCAAAGGAGCGCATCGTTCCGGTGGGAATGGGCGCTCTCAAGTGCCTGCGCGACTATTTAAAGGACAGGGTTCACTCTGAAGACGCCGCGCCCTTGTTCGTCAACTCTCGGGGCACGAGGCTGTCGGACAGCGGCGTCGTCTTCGTTTTGGCCCGGTGGATCAAGCGGACCGCCCTGCTTAAAAAGATAACGCCCCACACTCTTCGCCACAGCTTTGCCACCCACCTAATGAATCATGGCTGCGATATCCGCACCGTCCAGGAGATGCTGGGCCACGCGAGCCTGCAAACCACGCAGATATATACCCATGTCTCTTTGGAGCGCATGAAAGAAGTTTACAAGGACGCTCACCCGCGCAGCACATGAAGGACAAGATCGAGCTGTTGATGGAAGAAACGGGCTGCGAGCGAGGCGAAGCCGAGCTGGCCCTTGAGATGTGCGGCTACGATGTGGAAGAAGCGGTGCGCCAGATCCCCCGCCTGCTTAAAGATATCTGCGCTCTCAAGGGAAAATTCGTTCGTCCCGCCCAAAACCAGCACGGCCTGCTGCTCATCGTGCTGAACTTAAAGACCCGCGCGGTCCTGCGCTCGCGAGCGGTGATGTCTTACGATCCGGCGGTGTGCGCGATCGATCTCAAGGCGGACTGGTTCTTCTTCGAGAAGCACCTGTACGGCTGCCGGCTGTGGGACGGCAGCCTGCCTTCCGAAAGTCTGGAAATCGAGCAGGGGCTGGCCGCGTATTTCCGCGGTGCCGCGCCCGAGGTCTTCGAGCGTCTGCGCGGCGCCTCGTCGGCCGACGACGAGGCCGAGGTGCGTGCCGCCATGCGGGCGCATTTCCGCGACGCGGGTTTGAGCTTGCGCCTGAAAAAGGATATCCTCGACCTCGGCCAGTTTCAAACTTTGCGCAAGGCGCCGGCGCCGGCCGCGCGCAAGCCCGCGCCTCGGGGCGCGCATGTCGAGGATCTGCTCTTGCTGAAGATTTCCCTGGAAGAAGACGCCGAGGGCCTGCCGGCCGCCGAGTTGCGCGCGGGGGACACGGTCTTTGCGCGGATCGCGGACGGGCGCGATATCGCCCAGTACCTGGCGCGGCTGTTCGGGGGGCTGACGGCCTCGGGCCTGGTGCCCATCGAGGTGCCGGTGGAGGCCATCGAGTCGAGCCCCGCGGGGACCTTGGCGCGCGTGCGCTTCGCTATTGGAGTCGCGGGCGACGCGGTGGTGCCGGGCGATCGCCGTTTGAAGGCCGCGCGGGGAGCGGCTCAAGGCCGCGGCGACGGTTCTTGGTGGCAGCGATTTTTTAAGAGTTAAAGGAGCTTTATGCCGGCACTAGTGGTCGTGGGCGCGCAGTGGGGCGATGAAGGCAAAGGCAAGATCGTCCACTTTCTGGGCAAAGGCGCGGATTGGGTGGTGCGCTACCAGGGCGGCAACAACGCGGGCCACACCGTCGTCTTCGGCGGCGAGAAATACGCGCTTCATCTCATCCCTTCCGGCATTCTCGCGCGCGGCTGCAAAAGCGTCATCGGCAACGGCGTGGTCGTCGATCCGCGCGCTCTCGTCAAGGAAGTCGAATTATTGGAAAAGCGCGGCATCGTCGTGCGCGGACGACTGTTCGTGAGCCTGGCCGCCCACGTCATCCTCCCGTACCACATCTATATCGACACGCTGCGCGAAGAGGGGGGGCGCGGCATCGGCACCACCAAGCGCGGCATCGGTCCTTGCTACGAAGATAAGGTCGCCCGCATCGGCGTGCGCGTGGCCGACTATCTGGACCCGCAGGCTTTTCGCGCCTTGGTGCGCCAGAATCTGAAGGTCCGCGCGGCCGAGCTCACGAAGGTCAAGCCGCTCAAGGCCATCGAGAAGGAAGTCTTCGCCGATTGCGATCGGCTGCGCAAATTCCTAGCGCCTTTCGCGGCCGACGTCTCGAAGCTTCTCGACGACGCGCGCAAAGCAAAGAAACATCTTCTTCTCGAGAGCGCCCAGGGCTCGATGCTCGACCTCGATCACGGCACCTACCCGTTTGTGACCTCGTCAAATCCCGTGGCGGGCGGCGCCTGCGCCGGAGCGGGACTGGGGCCGACGGCGATCACGGCCGTCATGGGTGTCAGCAAGGCCTACACGACGCGCGTGGGCCTGGGCCCGTTTCCCACGGAAGTCGACGGCCATCTGGCGCGCTATATCCGCGAGGTCGGCAAGGAGTACGGGACCACGACCGGCCGCGCGCGCCGCATCGGCTGGCTCGATATTCCACAGCTCAAGGCCGCCATCCGCATGAACGGGATGACGGCGCTGACCATGACGAAGCTCGACACTTTGGCGGGCGTGCACCCGATCAAGGTCTGCGTGGCTTACAAGCTCGGCAAGAAGCGGATCGTCGACTTCCCTATCTCGCGGCGCGAGCAGCTCGACGTCGAGCCGATCTACGAGAGCTACCCGGGCTTCTCCGGCGACCTCACCGGCGCGCGCAAGTTCGCGGACCTGCCGCGCGGTGCGCGCGAGTACGTGCTGGCCGTGGAGAAGAAGCTCGGGATTCCCATCTCGATCGTCTCCGTCGGCCAAAGCCGCGAACAGACCATCGTTCGCGATGCTAAAGCGCTTTGGCGCGACGTCAGATAGGATTGTCCCCGCCCTGGCGTACCCCTTGACACTGTGTGTTATTATGTGTAATACTGTGTGTAACAACGGACGGGAGTGGGGACTATGCCGACAAATCTTGCGATTGACGACGGCCTCTTGAACGAGGCTTTGCGCGTGGGCGGTCGCCCCACTAAGAAGGCCACGGTGACTGAGGCCCTGGAAGAGTATGTCCGGCGCCGTAAACAGGCGGGGCTACTGGAACTCTTCGGTAAGGTCCGGTTCGACCCCGGCTACGATTACAAGGCCCAGCGACGGCGAGGATGAACATTCTGGTGGACACCTGCGTCTGGTCTTTGGCTCTCAGGGCCAAGGCTGCGCCGGTAGTTCCGTATGTCAGGGAACTCAAGGAACTCATCCAAGAGGGGCGTGCTTGCATCATCGGGCCTATTCGACAGGAACTGCTATCCGCCATCAGGGAGGCGGCGCAGTTTAAGTCGTTGCGAGAGCGTTTGAAGCCCTTCCCGGATATAGAGACCACGCTCGAGGATTTCGAGCGGGCTGCGGAACTATTCAACCGTTGTCGATCACGCGGCATCCAAGGCGCTAATACGGACTTTCTGATTTGCGCCGTGGCCGCGCGGCATGATCTGCCGATCCTAACTTTGGACGCGGACTTTAAGCTCTACGCCCGGCATAGCCCCATCAAACTGCACCAGCCCCGCGGTCTTCATTAGGTGCGGGCCCAAAAGCTCAGGGAGGCGTCGTCAGTCTTCATAATCGGACTAGAATCTCACGCCTTGTCATGTTACACTGAGGCGAATCATGGCTATTTTTGAACCTGTTTTTTCCGCGCTGAATGGAGCCGGCGTCCGCTATGTCGTCGTCGGAGGCCTTGCGGTCGTCCTTCATGGATATCCGCGCATGACGGCCGACGTGGATGTTGTCATGGATTTGGAGCCTGTTGCCGCGAGGAAGGCCATGGAGGCGTTAAAGGCGATTGGGCTGAAAGCTCAGGCTCCAGTGGACCCGTCCGCTTTCGCCGATCCAAGTCAGAGAGAGTCTTGGATCGCGGACAAGGGGATGACGGTTTTCAGCATGTATTCCACGGTCAATCCTCTTCTTGTTTTGGACTTGTTTGTTCGCGACCCGATCCCGTTCGAGCAGTTGTGGTCGCGCTCGGTGACCATCGATCTTGGCAGTGTTCAGATTCACGTGGCTTCGATC
>JAYVZL010000007.1:0-7302 GCA_043783505.1 Elusimicrobiota bacterium | reverse complement strand
CAGCGCTATCCCGGCGTCTCGGAGTGGGTCGAGCGCAACTTGGAGAAAGCCAAGGCCGACGGCAGCGTGCGGACCCTGCTGGGCCGCGTGCGCTGGCTGCCGGACCTGGCCGCCAAGAACGCGTCCATCCGCCAGTTCACCGAGCGCGCCGCGCGCAACACGCCCATCCAGGGTGGGTCCGCGGACATCATCAAGCTGGCCATGCTGGAAGTGGCCAAGGATCTGGCGAAAGGCAAGCGCGGCGGCGTCATGCTGCTCCAGGTGCACGACGAATTGGTTTTCGAGGTGGACAAGGACGAGGTTCCTTCCTTCGCGAAATGGGTCCGCGGCGTGATGGAAGGCGCCGTGAAGCTGAACATCCCCCTGGTGGTGGACGTGAAGGCCGGACCCAACTGGCAGGACATGGAGAAGATCAAGTGACCCGAGTCTTCCGGCACGACCCCATCGATTTCGGCTCCATGCCTCCGGCGATCAAGGGGCTGATCATCGCCAACGTCGCGGGCTTTTTGGTCGCGAAGCTGGTCGGCCCGCAGATGTACGACCTGTTCGGCCTGATTCCGGAACAGCTGGTGTTCCACCGTTGGGTGTGGCAGCCGTTCACCTACCTGTTCCTGCACGGAAACATCTGGCACCTGATCTTCAATCTGTTCGCGCTATGGATGTTCGGCATGCCCGTCGAGGCGCAGTGGGGCGAGCGGGAGTTCCTCAAGTATTATTTCCTATGCGGCATCGGCGCGGCCGTCGCGCACATGGCGCTGGCCCCGCACTCGTCGGTGCCGGTGATCGGCGCGTCGGGCTCGGTGTATGGCTTGCTCGTGGCTTTCGCGATGCTGTATCCAGACGCCATCGTCTATCTCTACTTCCTGATCCCGATCAAGGCCGCGCACATGGCGATCCTGTTCGGCGCCATCGAGTTCTTCTCCGGCGCGACCGGCGCCACTCCCGGGATAGCGCGTTTCGCGCATCTGGGAGGCATGATCACCGGCTATCTTTACATCCGCTGGTGGTGGGTGGCTTGGATCAAGATCAAGTCTCTTTGGCGCGGGGCGTTCTCCTCGGAGGACGAGCCGGCCCCGTCTCCCCGGCCCGTCGCGCGCCGGGCGGTCAAGCCGAAGGCGCCGGCTCCGGACGCGGAGATGGCCGAGGTGGACCGCATCCTCGACAAGATCCTCTCCGACGGGCTTGAGGCGCTTACCGATGAAGAGCGCGGGATCATGCACCGTTATTCGCAACGGCAAAAGGGAATGCAGCAATGAAGCCCAAGCGTTTTGTGGTCGGCTTGACCGGGGGCATCGGCACGGGCAAATCCTCAGTGCTGGCGGAGTTCGAGAAGCTGGGGGCGGCGACCGTGAGCCTTGACCAAGTCGCCCGCGAGCAGGCCAAGCCCGGCCGGGAAGGGTATAAGGCCATCGTGCGGGATTTTGGGACATGTATCTTAAAAAAAGACGGGACCATCGACCGGGAACTTCTGGGACGCGTCGTTTTTAACGATAAGAAAGCTCGAATAGGATTGGAGAAGGCCACGCACCCGCCTATCCTGCGCGAGATGAAGAGGCTCATCGGCCGGATGAACGGATTGGTTTTCGTTGACGTGCCTTTGCTCTTTGAAAAAAAACTACAAAGACATTTTGACGCGACGATCTTAATCGCTTGCCGGCCCCAAAAACAGCTCCGACGGATCCTCGACCGAGATAATCTTTCCTCGATGGAAGCACGGCAGCGTATTCTGGCCCAATGGCCCTTAGCCAAGAAACGGATGCTAGCGGACGTAACAATCGACAACGACAAAGATATCCGTCATTTGCGCAAAAACGTCAAAAATTATCATGCAGGTCTCCAGCTTCTCTACAGAGGAACTCCGAATGGAAACACACACTAAACTGATTCCCGAAACGCCGAAGGTTGCTGTGCCGACCGCTGCCGCGGCCCCGCTCAAGCCGCTGGAAACGGCCGAGCTCGCCAAGAAGACGATCGCCCAGCTCAACGCGATCGCCCTCGAGCTCAAGCTCGACGGCGTGAGCGGCCTGCGCAAGCAGGAGCTCATCGCCAAGATCGTCGAAGGCCAACTCAAGGCCAACGGTATGATCTACGACGAGGGCGTATTGGAGATATTGCCAGACGGCTTCGGCTTCCTGCGCTCGCCGGACTACTCGTATCTTCCCGGTCCCGACGACATTTATATGTCTCCCTCGCAGATCAAGAAGTTCGGACTGCGCAAGTGCGACAGCGTTGCGGGCTTCGTGCGTCCTCCGAAGGACGGCGAGCGCTTTTTCGCGCTGCTCCAGGTCAAGAAGATCAACGGCATCGACGCCGAGACGATCAAGGACCGCCCGCTGTTCGACAACTTAACACCCCTGCACCCGAACACGCGCTACAACCTGGAGACCTCGCGCGAGGAAGTGACCTCGCGTCTCATGGACCTGATCTGTCCGATCGGCAAGGGCCAACGCGGCTTGATCGTGGCCCCGCCCAAGACCGGCAAGACGGTGATCCTGCAGAAGCTGGCCAACGCGATCGCCAAGAACCACCCGCAGACCGTCATCCTCGTCCTGCTCATCGACGAGCGTCCAGAAGAGGTCACGGAGATGCAGCGCACGATCAAGGGCGAGGTCATCGCCTCGACCTTCGACGAGCCCGCGGAGCGTCACGTGCAGGTCTCGGAGATGGTACTGGAGCGAGCCAAGCGGCAAGTCGAGCTCGGCAAGGACGTGGTCATCCTTCTCGACTCGATCACGCGCCTGGCTCGGGCCTACAACACGTGCACGCCGTCCTCCGGCAGGGTCCTTTCCGGCGGCCTCGAGGCGACGTCGCTGCAGCGCCCCAAGCGCTTCCTTGGAGCCGCGCGCAACATCGAGGAGGGCGGCAGCCTGACGATCCTGGCGACCGCGCTCATCGACACCGGCTCGCGCATGGACGAGGTCATCTTCGAGGAGTTCAAGGGCACGGGAAACTCCGAGGTCTATCTCGACCGCAAGCTCGCCGACCGGCGCATGTTCCCGGCCATCGAGATAAATAGGACCGGAACAAGAAAAGAAGAGTTATTGCTGTCCGAAGATGAGCTCAACAAGATTTGGATCCTACGCAAGGTTCTGGCTCCGTTAGCCTCCGTCGAGGCGATGGATCTTCTCCGCGAGAAAATCCTCTCCACGAAGTCCAACAAGGACTTCATGAAGTCGATGGAATTATCTAACATGGCCGGATGACGAGAGCCGTTCTAGCGCTATTTTTGTCGGCGTCGTTCGGGCGAGCCGCGGTCATCTCCGCGGGACCCGAGGCGGCGGCGTTCCAGCGCTTTTCGGTGCTCACGCCGGCGGGACCCGACGAGGCGACTCCCGAGGTGATGGCCAAGTCCCGGCGTCTGCTCTACGCCGAGCACCGCGTCCAAAAGGGGGAAGGCTGGGTCGGCAACCTGGCCAAGAGCTACGGCGGGACCTTGGCCGCGCTGCAGGCCACCAACAACAACGAGTTCGTGCTGATGTACCCCGGCATGCGCATGACGGTGCTCAACCGCGACGGTCAGCTCTACGAGGTGCGCAAGGACTCGGAGACGCTCGACGCGATCGTGGCCAAGTTTCATGTCGGGACCGAGGAGAGGCGGAAGTTCAAGGAAGTCCTGGTGCGGGCCAACAACTTCCCCGGCGTCGCCCTGCTCGAGCCCTTCGAGTTCGAGCGCGGCGACCGGGTGCTCATCCCCGGGGTGAAGATCAACTTCGACACCTATCGGTTTCCCTTCGAGTCGCAGTCCTGGCCGCGCATCTCCTCGCGCTTCGGCTCCCGCTATCACCCCGTGCTCAAACGCCGCCGGATGCATGAGGGTCTGGACATTCCCAAGCCATACGGCACCCCGGTTTATCCGGCACGGTCCGGCCGCGTGCTCGAGGCCGGCTGGAACGAAGGCTACGGCCAGCTCGTCATCATCAAGCACAACAATGGAGAGACCACTCGCTACGGGCATCTCTCCAAGATCCTCGTCAGGCCCGGCGACATGGTCCAGCGGGGCAAGACTTTGATCGGACGCGTGGGCTCGACGGGCATCTCGACAGGCCCCCACCTTCACTTCGAGGTTCGCGACAGGAACGGCAAGGCGGTCAATCCCTCTCAGAAAATCGGAAAACGATGAAATTAGCGCTGCGCGAAGCCGGCGATCCGAAGGGAATGCCGGTGGTCCTCATCCACGGCTTTCCGATGTCGGGGGCCATGTGGGAGCCGCAGCTCGAGGCCTTGAAGGCCTACCGCGTCTTAATTCCCGATCTGCGCGGCTTCGGCGCCACCCCGCTTGTCGCACCCTGGATGCTTGAGCACTCCGCATCCGATATCCTCGAAACGATCCCCGGCAAGGCCGTGTTCGTCGGCCTGTCGATGGGCGGCTATATCGCGCTTAGGATCGCCGAGGCGGCGCCGGAACGCGTAAGCGCGCTCGTGCTTTGCGACACGCGCGCCGAGCCGGACGCCAACGAGAACAAGATCAAGCGCGCGGCCGCGATCGACTTCGTCCGAGCCAATGGGGTCGACGCGTTCCTCGCTCCGTTCTTGAAGGACGCGGTGACCGCGCCCAAAGCCGCGGAATTCCTGCGCGGAGTCGCGGCCAAGGCATCGCCCGAGGCCGTGATGGCCGCTTTAGTCGCGCTCGCGGCTCGTCCGGACGCGGCGCCGGGCCTATCGAAAATAAAAGTCCCGACGGCGATCTTGGTCGGCTCTCAGGACAAGATCACGCCCCTGCCTTTGTCCGAGGCCATGAGAAGCCGCATCCCCGGCGCCGAGCTGCACATCATCCCCGACGCGGGCCACTTCTCCAACGCGGAAAATCCGGCCGTCTTCAACGATCGGCTTACGGCGTTCTTGTCCCGCCTTTAATCCACACAGGAATGTTCATGTACCGCCCGATATCTTTGATCGAGCGGAGCTTCATGAGCCGGATCTGCGTTATGGTGTTGCGGCAGTTTTGAGCTTCATCCTCGACCGAGCACGAGATTGTATTTCCGTTTTTGTCCACTGCCGTGAATCGTGTTTGGAAGACATGCTCGTCACGAACTTGGATTTTTAGACCGTCGGGAGTTTTGTAAATCGTATCACCAGTGTCTTCCGCTTGCTCGCTCGCGATCCCATTTGCCTGGATCCTCACATGGCTGTTGGACGCTTTGTGATCGATAATCAGCGATGCAATGGATTCCGAAGGTGAATCGCCCTTGTCTTTATTATGCATGGGAGACAAGTAATCGGCCTCCTGTCTGATGTCGAACCCGTTGGCATTTCTGAATTCCATTTTTTTGCTGAATTCCGCATCCACATGCATGTCGCCCAGGCGTATATGAAAAGAATGGGATAAGTTGTCAGTAAGTACGTAACCTGCTTTGCGAGAATCTTCTCCCAAGGTTACTCGGATAAAGCGGCCAATTTCATCATCATAGTCGACACTCAGTATCCGAACGTGTGACTGCCAAAATTTCCAAGCGGAGTGGTTGACTGGTACGACCTTAGCTTCGGGGATGGACGTTTGAGGGGCTCGAGTTTGAGCCGCCGGCAATGCGTCATTGCCATCGAACGACTCAGTTTTGTACGACGGAAGTTTCGCGGCGCTGGAAAGGGCGGTGAAAACCGCGGCCAGGAAAAACGAGACGAATTGAACCGTTCTTTTAGGGGTCATGGCGGGAGCTCCGTGCGATGGGGAAAGTGTAATGCGCCCCGTCGATTTTCGCAAGCCCCTCGGGCCTAAGGGTCCAACGATGGTTCTTTGCTCAAAAGCAAAATAGTCTAAGAAGAAAATAAAGCCATTTATTCAGCTCCTGTTTGCATAAAAGCAAAGAACCAAAAAGGAGAGGTATCCTTCCCGTGGGCCTAATGGCGGCACAAATTGGCCCAAAGGTCCTACATCGAATTCCGTCGGCTTATATAAAATAAGGCTTAGATATGCGGCTTTTGACATTAGTCGTCGCGATGTTTTTGACGCCCGGTTTCGTCTGCGCGCAGGTTGTCGGCCTCAACGCCGTCCCGCGGGTTGTCGTCGGTATGCCTGTGTCTGCGACCCTGCCGGCATCGGCCGTGTCCTTGCTGCCGACGAGTTTCCCGGCGCTTCCTGTTCCCTCAATAGCGACGGTAAGGATTTCGGTGCCAACGGCACGTCTGACAATGCCGGCGCCCCAGGCTCAGAGCGTTCAGGTGAGGGCTGTGAGCGACAAGCTGGCCCCGACGCTCGCGACGGTCACCGATCTCGCCAAAAAAGGCGCCGAATCCGCTAAGGGTACGGGCGACGCCGTCATCAACGCCCTTCTCGGCCACAGCGACGCCGTCGTCGCTGTCGAGGAGCCGGCTCCCGCGAGTTGGGGGTTATTGGACAAGATGGGAGTTCGCCGGGCCATCCTAATCGGCGGCGGCGTTCAGATTGGAGCCGACGGGACCATCCAGCCGGTGAAGGAGCCGATCAAGTTCGCGGCGTTCGACAACGACGACAACGTCCTGTACTACCGCACCAAGATCTACATCCGCCGCAAGGACACCAAGGAAGAGACGGCGATCTCCACCGCGAAGTTCGCCGAAGTGCGCACGACCATCGGCAAGAGCGGACACTATAAGAATTACGAGTTTTTCGGCCTTGGCGAGCCCGACGGCGGCTCTTTTAGGGATTTCAGGGACGTCAAGGATCCCGAAATATTTCCCAAAGATATTCTTGACGCGATCGGCAGCGTCGAGGCGTCGATGTGGAGGGGTCCTTCGTGGTTCGCCTGGGCGACGGCGCTTGCGGACCCCAAGCGCGCTCAATGGGTGTCCATCGTGACCTCGCGCGGCCATAGAACGCAAAGCGTCGTGAAGGCCTTCGATATACTGCGGCACAAAGGCTTTCAGAAGGGTCTCCCTAGGGCGGAGCTCATCTTTGGGATGACCACCCCGTTAATGGACGGAATTTTCCCCCCGGGCATGGGCATCCCGGAAAAAAAGATCGCGGTCCTTATCGAACTGCTCGATCTCATTGAATCCGTCCCCCTAGCCAACCCCGCCTACCATCACTCCTTCGGATTTTCGGATGACGACATGGACATGATCGCCCGCGTCAAGACGCGCCTTGCGCTCGAACAGGTAGAGAAAGGCCGCTGGCCGCATGTTAAGATCTCGCTTTTCTCGACCGGTCCCGGCGCCGAGAGCTTGGACGTATTGACGGCGGGAGGATTGTGATCCATAAAGCGGCTTCTTTGACTGCCATTATCACTTCTGTCCGGGGAAAAACGACAGGGAATCCTTCGCCAGTTGTAGAATGAAGTTGCTTAGACGCCATTCTACGACGGAGGATTCCCCTTGGCTCATTATAAC
>JAYVZL010000006.1:0-2816 GCA_043783505.1 Elusimicrobiota bacterium | reverse complement strand
ACAACGGCGTCCGGGTTAAAGTCCTCGGCCTTAATTTTGCGCTCGTCTAAGTGCATGAGTATCACGTCAAGAAGAAGCTCATCATTAAGAAAGTTTCTCGCCGACATGCCCGGCCCTTTCTTATCGAAATCCACCGTGCCGGACTGGAGAAAGATGGTGCCATTTCGCTTGTTCAAGTCCCAATACTCGGCGCCATTTTTCTTTTGAAGAAGCACGTAGTGTTTATAAAACCGCGCTCGGACAAAATCAGCCTCCCGGTTGTAGATCAGCTGTTGGCTCGGCTCTATTTTTTTCGGAACGAGCAGAAGCAGCTTCGGCAAGCCCGAGGCCTCATCCTTGCAGGTGAAGACGCCGAATTTATCTTTGAGATCATCATCCAAATCCTTTGTGTCCGCGTCCTCTTTCTTTTCGCAGGAATTCGTCTTCAACGCGAGCGCCTCTAAAGCGGCGATCGTCTGATCGCTTCCATCACTGTCTTTGGAGTCTCTCTTCCCGCCGCCGCCGGTACCGCCTTCACCACCTTCGGTTGATTCCTGCACCTTCGGCTCGTCGCCTTTGCAGCCGGACTTTATCTCCCACAGTTTCGCCTTGTCACTGTATGTAAGGCAGAAATCTTCCCCACTGACCCTGCCGAGCCTCGCGCCGTCTTTGTATTTGATGTTAACCGCGTTGCCCTCGGAACCGCGCTGGGCGATCTCGGCGTAGAGCTGCGGGCGCAGCGTCTTGCGGGCGTTGGCCATGGTGCCATTGTCGACCGCGTCTTTAGGCAGCATCACCAGCGCGCCTTTGGCACCGCCCTGGGGAACCACATAAAAGTCTTCTCCGCCCACGGTCACCACATTCGCAAGCTCCTTTGCCTGTTCGGAGCGCTCCAGCAGCAGCTTCTCGATGGACGTCGATATCATTCCCGGCGCCTCGGGCTCTCCCGGCTTGCTGGGCTTGACGCCCGCCCGGCCGAAGTCGATATGGCTGCGGCCATCCCCATCGGTATTCACGCTGAGCGTGTATTCATACTTGCCGGTGCCGCCCAAAGCGACGAGAAGATCGCCCGAGCTGGTAAAAGGAAACCGCTGGCCGAAAATCTTATTGGGGTTGGTGATGTCAAAAATGCCGATCTCATTGGTCAGCTCCCCATCCTTGTCCCGCTTCGTGTAGATCTTCATGGAAATCCGGCGCCAGCCTTTGTCGCCGGGCTTGGAGACTTCCCTCACCACGGCTCCCTTGACGAACATGTCGTCGAACGAATACGACGCCTTGCCTCCGCTGATGCCCTGCGGATTTAAGACCTTCCCATTGGGCATGGGGTTGAGGCCCTGGTAGCCTCTCATCTCGATGTTTCTATCCGTCTCTTCCTTGGTATTGCAGGTGGAAAACATATCCGTTCCGGGCTTCCCGTCTCCTTGGGCCGCCTGCACCGCTTCATCGAGGAAGGACGTAATCTGCTCTTTTCCAAACGACTGGCTAATTTGCGCCGAAGCGCGATCCTTGAAGCCCGCTAACTTATTTCGAAGACAGCCCTCCCAAATCATTTCCGGCTTGAAAGTATTTTTGAGAGCCTCGTTGTGTTCAACCCAGGCCGGCGTCACCTTACCCGGGCCCATGGCGAAATAAAGCATAGCCACTTGATCGGCGGGCGATTTCAGAGTCCAACCAATCACCAACTCAGAGATAGTATCGGCAGCGACCCTATCGACATTCTCTTGAATAAAGCTCTTTCCCTCAGCGTCTTTTTCAAATAAGAAATCCACGATGCGGCGCGCGACATCGGCTTTTGCCGCTTTGCCGCCGGATTCCTGTGAGAGGACCGCCTGAATTTCATTGACCGAAATCTTGTTTGCACCGGCCACCTCCTTGGCGGCCGGCATGTCCATGATTTTGTATTTATTCAGCGTCTCCTGCGCATGCTGCGCGCCATTGAACCCAAACTCGGCTTCGGCCCGTTGGGCTACGGCCGCCGCTGACACAGCCAAAAAAACGACCATGATGGGATGAAGGGGTTTCATGGAATCTCCGGTCCGTCTATTCTCGGCTATGCAATTTATAGCACCTTCGACATTTTTGCGCCTGGGCCTAAAGACCTACTCACTTTAACGGCACCTGCGCGGAAACCGGCGAAGTCGTTGGCGACGGAGCTGGCATTTTGGAGTTAAGCTCCGTGACGATGTTTGACACATAGGTCGACTGAGAATTCCGCGCGTTCAGCACAGCCTGGACAGCGGGATTGTCATCAGGGGTATCAACCTTAGGCTCAGAAGGCGACGTCGCGTTAGCATCGCCCGAGGCCGGCTTCGGCGCGGGAACGCACGCCTGTCCCCCACAGGCCTTCAGCAATGCTTGTTCGGCGTCTTGAACAGCCCGAGCGACGGAGCCAGCATCCGCAGTTCCGGGCGACTTCACGTCGGGAAGCTTTGTGATGTTTTTGTTCGCAACAAGGATCTCTAGCTGGGAATTGACTTTCAATAACGCCGGCGCCAGTTTCGCCGCTTGATCAATGGCCATCTTGGCGGAACTCAACGCATCAAATCGGGCCTGCGCGTTTTTTTGAGTTATATCCAATGTCGATTTCAACCTGTTGGCGTCGTCCATCAATTTCACCAACTCCGTCTGTGTCTTATGGATCGCCGGAACCTCGAATCGGTCTTTGATGCTACCCAATGCTTGCTCGCTTTCATTAAGCGCCGCCTTGGTGTTATTGAGCAGAGGGATAACCTCATTCAGCTTTTCAACAGCGGAAGTCGCACCCGAGTTTCCCGCTTCCTCAGTTTTAGCGACGACATTCAGAAGAGACGTCGTCGCTCCCTCAGCAGCGCCCACGC
>JAYVZL010000005.1:0-7362 GCA_043783505.1 Elusimicrobiota bacterium | reverse complement strand
CGCAGCGCGCCTTGATGGTCCGCCGGGGCGCGCGGCGCGCGGAACTAGCGCCGGATTTCTTTACGTCCGACCTGATCGACGGCTACGCGCTCGCGTTCTACCGCGAGGCGCTGCGTCTGCAGAAAGATGCCTTAAACGTCGCGGCCGAGCGCGCCCTTGATGAAAGCTGGGCTGTCGACTGGAGCTTTCCCGATATCCCCCTTTTTCTGGGCTACGTGCAGGCGAGCGCGGGGCGCATGAACGAGGCCGCCGCGACCTACGCCCTGGCCGATGGGTTGTTCGCCGAAAAATTGAGCCTGGCCGAGCGCTATCGTTCCCTGCCGGCGCTGGTCTTGGCCATCCGCAGCCAGGCGGCGGAGACCGCGACGCACCACGGCGTGGTCCTAGAAAAGCTTGGCGAGAAAGCAGGGGCCGAGTCGCAATACCGACGCGCGTTGGCCCTTTTTCCACTCGCGCAGACGCGCTACAACCTGGCCGTGCTGGCCTGGGGTGTGGATTGGGCGGCCGTCGAGGAAAATCTCAGCGAGGCCCTGCGCCTTGACCCCAACCATGCCGAGGCGCGAAAATACCTAACGGCGCTGCGAGCGCGCGGCGCCGCCCGTCTGCCGATCCGATGAATTTATTGAGGGAACGGAGCGGGGCTTTTTGGATTCGCATTAGGGTACGCCACATTGTTGACGTCAACTGAATATCCCCAGCAACGGTACGGCCAAGCGGACTCATCGATGCAGAGAGGGTCGCCCACGTCAAGTCCGCAGCGCTTCCTTCTGCCGCAGGCGAGGGTGTTGACTATACTATATCGCCGCATTTCGGGTAATCTATGGCCGAAGGAAGGGCGTAATAAACGTAATGTGATCCGCTGAAATCCTGTTTGGGCAGATAGCCGCAGGCGACCAAATTGCAGGCGCTGTCGGCGGCCGCACCGCACCCCGGGACTCCCGCGCAGCAGGCGGTGTTGCATGCGTTCGTCAGCTTGCCATCGGCATATAACCCTCGATCAAGGTGAAATGATTTGGCGGCAAGCGCGACTAGCCGGGTAATATTCAGCCCATTGAGGGCCCGGTTGGATTCAATGCTTCTCATATATTCAGGAATGGCGAGGCTAGCCAATATGGCGAGAATGACGACAACAACGATAAGTTCTATGAGCGTGTAACCGTGGTCCGCGTTGCGAGACATCGCGTGTTCCTCCTTCAATGGACGAAAGGACGAAGATAAAGGGATAACGCCACCAGCAGCGCATAGCTCGCGACAGCGAGCCCGAGGACACACATCGCATGCTTTAATTTCAGTCGTTTTGCCATCAATGCCGCCAATGCGCCACCGACGGCGATGGTGAACAGGGAGGACCAGCCGTTGAAAGTGGGGATGAGAGCTAGAAAGACTTTGGAATAGACGTCGGGGGTATACTCCCGTACGCTCGTGCAGCTCACCAGCAGATTGACGAGGGAGCCGGGAATCCACACCATCTTTATTCCAAGTATGGCGACGGCCCAGCCCCAGGCGACGGCACCCCTGTCGACTCCGTCAAGAACGCCCTTTTTTGAGGTCATAGCTTTGGCTCGCATGGCAAGCTCCTTAAAATTGAGTATAGATCCAAAAGGCGATTTATATAAGCGGTTGGGTCCGCTTATCTGGGAGTCGGCGGCACGGGCTGTCGACGGGGAAGCTGGTGCTTGTTTGAAGGAAGATGCATCTGGGTCGCGTCTGGGGCAAGCCAGACGTCTTCAGGAACCACGGCGCCGGGGGCGAGCAGGCTCCCCCCCAAGGTCCTGGCGCCTTCGCGCAGAACGGCGCCCAGAAAACGCCCCCCATAAGGCCGCAGCCCCTCGGAGGTCTCGATTTTAATCGGCTTGGCGTCCGGGCGGTAGTCCATCATGATGGTCGCAAACGCGGCGCTCCCCGTCTGGAAGCCCGAAAACTGATAAGGACCATGGATTAGAAAAACTTCCTCCTCGACGTGGCAACGGTAGAGGACCAGGTCGTGCATAAGCCAGGAGTTGCGTCCCACGACGGAAAATTCGGCCTTCGCCCCGTCATGCAGCTTGGCGCCCGGGCCGACCAAGCTGTAGCGCACGGTGCAATGGGCGCCGATCTGAGCGTCCGCCCCGATGACGGAGCCCTCGATGACGGCCGTGGGATGGACGCGGGCGCTGGGATGGACGTCGCGGTAGGCTAAGGCCGCGCGCTGGCGCCAGGGAGAGGAGCCGCTTCTCAATAAGCCTGCGAGCCACGCCTTCGGGCTGCGCTCGACTCGATGAAGAAGCTCGCTCATTACCGCGATTTGGTTGGCAAATAGGACGTCGAATTCCGAGGAATGATAGGTCAGAAGCATCCGAGGCAAAGACATATGGAATGGAGGGCATAAGCCAGCGGGCGTTTGGATGTCATGGGTATGCTCGGGTAAGGTGATGAGGCAAGTGTCGCGGAGAGCTTTTCCCCCGCTCGCTCGGCGCGCGAGGATCGGCAGCCTTAGGCGGCGCGCTCCACTTTCCCCCGGCGCGTCGATTTTGTGCGAATAATAATCCCGGAGAGCCGCTTCGCTGACGCTGACGTCAAACTCCAGCTCCGACGCGTCGCCCTGGTACAGCGCGACGCCGGCCTCCACGGCGGCCAAAGCATGTCGGTCGAACAACAGTGTGTCTCCAAGCGTGATGGTCCAGGCGGCGTTGGGCGAACCTTCTTTCCCGCTCAAGGCGCGGCGGTGGAAGGACTCGACGCGCTCGCCGAGAATGAAGCGCTTTTTAAGCGCCTCGGCCGGGCCGGAATACTGGAATCGGCACAGCTCCATCAGGCCGTTCTTCTCCTAATTTCAAAAGCTCCGATCCCGGCTAGAAGAATAGCCAGCCATTGATAAAAGCCCAGGCTCCACAGGCTGCCCGCGATGGGCTCTCTTAAAAACTCGAGAAAAAACCGTAGAATCCCGTAGGCGAGAAAAAAGACAAAAAGGCGCCGGTGCTCGAGGTTGTTTTTGCGGTGCAACGCGTTGATCCAGAAAAAGAGCCCGAAGAGAAGCGCCGATTCCAGGAGTTGGACTGGGAAGCGGTGGACGCCGTCTCCTGCGTCGATGCCCCAGGCGGGCCCCGTCGCGACGCCAAAACAGCAGTGGGCCGCGAAGCAGCCGAGCCTGCCGATGGCCAGCATCAGTGCGTTTCCGCGGGCGAAGGCGTCGCTGGTGTCGAAGGCGACGCCGGCGAAGCGCTTATAGAGAGCCGCCCCCCAATAGCCGCCGATCAAGCCCCCGATGACGGTTTTGGGACCGATGGGATAGTGCGTGGCCAGCCATTCGACGAAGTCTCCGGCGAGGAAGGCGGGCACGGCGCAGCCGATGAGGCCGCCCAAAAGCACCGAGCCCAAGAGCTTGCGGCGGGTCGACAGATCAATCGGCCAAGCCCGCGAGTCCTTCGCGATGAGACTATACCCGCAGACGGCGCCAATGAGGACGGCGGCCGCGTAGAGGCGTGGGCTGCCTGAGACGAGCAACTGCTCGTACCCGCTATAGGGCATGGATCCGGGCCGAGAGGGAGCTGAGGAGATAGGGGAGACCGGTTTGCGGTGCCGCGGAGTCGCGCGTCAGCGCGTGCCAGGGAATATGCGGCCGTTGATGGTGCTCGCAGTGCAGCCCGTTGTTGCAGAAAACAGCGTTGTAAAGAGCGCTTGGGTATGACCTGGTCGCTTCCTTGAGGTCTAGCGGCGGGTGCTGGCCGTAGTTGTGAAGTGCTACCAAGGTCCAGCCCCAGTAGATCGTCAGGGCGTAGAGCAGAAGCGTCTTCCAGGAGAAAAGTCCGAGGCCGACAGACGCGGCGATCAGGAGCCATTTTTCCGCGCGTATCCGGCGCGCAATCTCGCCCGGCAGACGGCCGTCCGCGGCTTGCCGGCGCATGTCCGCGTGCGCCAGAATGAGCTGTCTCGGCCAGAGCAACGAGTAGCGCCACCACGTCTGCGGTTTGGGTCCCGCGGGCCCCTCCTTCCAGGTGGACGAATAATCCTCGAGGCTGTTGTTGCAGCGGTGGTGGTTGTCGTGGTGGCAGCGGTAGCCGTCGAAGGGCAGGCCCTGCAGCAACGTGGCCGCGCAGGAGCCAAGGAGCAGCGCGAAGGAGTCCTTGGGGCCGGGGGCGTGCACCATTTCGTGAAAGCAGACGTGGACGCAAAAGCTCAGGGCGAGACCGGCCAAGAACAGTCCCAGGATCGCTCGGGCGGGATGCTCTCCGAGGCTCGAGACCGCGAGGCCAAAGAAAACGAGCTCGGCGGCGGGGAACGCGAGAAGAGGGAGATGGTCACGGATATTCATCCTATTTTTTGGAACGCCTGGCGCAGATCGTCTTTGAGATCGTCGATATCCTCGAAGCCGAAGCATAAGCGCACGAGCGACTTCTTGATGCCCATGCCGGATTTCTCCTCCGGCGTCAGGGACAGATGGCTTCCCATGTAGGGACGAGCCACCGAGGACACCACGCAGGCCATGGACGTGCCGGCCTCGAACAGTTTGAGCGAACGAGTGAATTTTTGCGCTCTGCGAGCGTGCCGAGGCTGGAGCTCGAAAAACAGGATGCAGCCGTAGCCGCGCAGCTGCTTGCGGTCGATGCGCGGAAAATAGACCTTCGCCACTTCCTTTCGGGCTTGGAGGAAGCGCTTCATCTCGAGGACCACGCGCTCATGCTCCGCCATGCGCAGCGCGAACGTTTGCATGCTTCGGCGCAGCAGCCAAGCGCTATGAGGGTCTAGGATGGCGCCGGAATAGAAGCGCAGCCGCCTCAGCTCATCTGCCAATGCGGCGCGATCGGTGGAGATTATTCCCCCCATGCAGTCGCTGTGCCCGGAGTGAAACTTGGTCGCGCTGTAGACGCACAGGTCCGCTCCCAGCTCCAGGGGCTTCTGGAAATAAGGGGTCGCCCAGGTATTGTCGACGACGATGAGGGCCGACGGCGCGCGCAGCTTGACTTGGGCGGCGACCGCGGCGATGTCGATGGTTTTGAGGAAAGGGTTGGTGGGCGTCTCGAAGAAGATCATCCGCGTCCTGGGCTTGACGAGCGACTTCAGGCTCCGCGGGTCGGTTAGGTCGGCGAAGTCGAGGGCGATCTCGTAACGTTCGCAAAAATCTTGAAAGAGCTTGAAGGAGCAGCCGTAGATGAGCCGGCTGACGATCAGGTGGTCCCCGGGCTTGAGCAGCGCCAGCGTCAGATGGATGGCGGTCATGCCGGTCGTCACCGTCAGGACATGGGCGCAGCCCTCGAGCTTGCGCAGGACCTGCTCGAGCTCGACGTTGTTGGGGTTGCTTTTGCGGGTGTAGAAATAGTCCGAGCCGGAGAGAAAAGAGCTGTTCTGATACAGGGGCGTGACGTTGGGGGAGGCTCCGCTGACGTCGACGCGTTCATGCAGGACGGCGGTTTTCGGCTTGATGGCGGTTACTCCGTGGGGAAATGCGCGCGGTCGAGCACTTCGCGAAACGTGATGCTCATGCGTTCGGAATGCCGAATCTCAACGCGCGTGTCCCTCGACGATTTCTTGGACGCGATGAACCGCCAGCTTTCCCCGGGCTTCAAGCGCACGGTCCGGCTCACCGCGGGCTCGTCCTGGACGCACAGGTAAGAATCGTCCTTGCCCGTATTGTTGACCGCAACGACGTGGCAGGCGTTGATGTCGTCATGCCATAGGAAACGGGAGGTCTTCTCGAAACTGGCGGTGAAATCCGCCGCGAGCGCGGCAGGGGCTTGAGAAGCGGCCTTGATGGGACTGGGCGCTCCGCAGGCCCGGCACCGAAGGCGCTCGTCGAGGCCCGGCATTTTCGTCTGCAGCCCGAAGCGTTCCACCAGCAGGGCGCCGCACGGGCCGCAATGCGTATTGAGGCCCTCGTGCTCCTCATAGACGTTGCCCAGGTAGACGTGCTTGAGCCCGAGCTCTTTGGCGCGCAGACGGGCCCGCTTCAGGAAATCGATGGACGTTCTGGCGACGCCTGTGTATTTATAATCCGGGTGAAAGCGCACCAAGTGGAGCGGGACGTTTTCATCTAGTTCCTTGAGAACCCAATGCACGACCTTGTCGATCTCCTCGAGATTGTCGTTGCGACCGGTCACGATGAGATTGCTGAGCTCTAAATGCCGGTCACCGAAACGGTGGACCTGCTTGATCGCCGCCAGCACCGGCTCCAGGCTTCCTTTGGCGACCGTGCGGTAGAATTCCGGATCCATCGACTTCAGCGAGAGGCTGAAAATGTCGATCACGTCGTGGAGCTCCTCCACCGCGCGCGGATCGATGGAGAAGGCTGACTTATACAGCGTCAGCAGCCCCTGTTTTTTGGCCAGGCGGGAGGTGTCGCACACGAACTCATGCCACACAACGGGGTCATTGTAGGTCCAGGAAATGATGCCGATCCCTTTGGACAGCGCGGCATCGACGACCTGTTCCGGGGTGTAGCGATAAATGTCCTTTTTTTCCACGAACTTCATCTGGGACGTCTTCCAATTGTGGCAGAAATCGCAGTTGAGCATGCAGCCGATGTTGCCCAGGGACAGGATCGGCGCCCCCGGGGCGAAATGGACCACGGCCTCGGTCTCGATCATTTCCTGCGTCATCTCGACGCTGACGCCGTAATTCAAGGTGACCAGCTCCCCGTTTTCGTTCTGCCGCACGCGGCAGAAGCCGGCCCCGCCGGGCTTGATGCGGCAATTGCGGTGAGAGAGATGGCAGATGACGTCGCCGTCCGGGAGCTTCGTGTAAAGCCGAGCGGGATGAGACTCAAGTCCCAGCTTTTGTTTGAGATCGATCACGTATTTATTACCATACTTACTGATAGCAGAACGAAATGGAGAATGCAATACCTTACGTTGCCTTCTTTTTACCAAAATGGCTACAAGATCTTCCACGGCGGGACGCAGATCGCCACGACGGCGGGGACCTCGTACTCGAACACAGGCCTGATCGCCTCGACGGCCTACAGCTACACGGTCGCGGCCTACGACGCCGCGGGCAATACCTCGGCGCAATCTTCGGCGGCCTCGGCCACGACCCAAGCCGCCGTCGCGGCTCTTCTTCCTCCGACTATTCTCTCGCCGGCAAACGGAGCCGGCATTGCGGACGGCACGAACAAAGTAACCGTCTCCTGGACGGCGGCACCCGCGCTCGGGACACTCTTATCGCTTCTGGATTCATTCGAGGGCCAGAAGTGGAGCCTATCCAGGCCCTTCTTGGTACTCATCGAACAGCGTAGAGTTTACTTACACCTATGCGGCGACCCAAACCCCCGACGTTATAGCGCCGGCCAAGGAGCCGCCGTTATGGAATTGTTTACCGTACGCTATCCATCTCGAAATATAGATTTGCGGTCGCGGACCACTCCTGTCCGGTTAAAGTTGAAGGGATAGC
>JAYVZL010000004.1:0-7395 GCA_043783505.1 Elusimicrobiota bacterium | reverse complement strand
AGCTGCGTGAGATAGTCGAAGGGATCCGCGTCGTTGAGATCGCAGGTGTGGATCAGGCTCATATAGACGTCGCCCACATGTGCCCCGTTGCTCGTCTTGTAGAAGAGCGAGTTTTTCCGGTGGAGGATCGATTTCTTCAGCGCTCTCTCGCAGATGTTGTTGTCCAATGGGGCGCCCGCCCGTCTGAGAAAGAGCGTCAGTTTTTCCCAGTGCTTGAGCATGTAGCCGAGAGCGTCGCCCAGTCCCGAGTTGGGCTCCACCTTTTTTTCGGTGATCTGCGCCTGCATCCAAGCGTGAAGCTTTTTCATCGCCGGGCCGCTTTTGTTTTGGTGGAATTTCAAACGCTCGGTGGGCGTCATCCTGCGCTTCTTGGTGATCGCGTCGTTCTTGTACACTGCGGCGAGGACGCCGAGGATATGCGCGCATTCGGGCGGGAAGCTCTCCGCCTGCTCGACAAACCGTCGGCGACCGTGTGCCAGGCAGTTTGCCAGGACCGTCTTAAAATCCTTGGGGAGATTGCGCGAGAGGGCGTCGCACATCTGGATTGGTGAGCCCCGTCCTGGGTCGCGCTTGAGCAGCAACGCCTTGAGATTTTCTCCCGCATGCTTGACGCCGGTGAAAAACAGTGCGATCTCCCTTCCGGCGACCCGGCTGACGATTCCCGATGTGAAGACGCCGGTACGGTCGGGATTTGGCTGCTCCCCATCGCGACGGTTTGCGGCATCCTTCGAGCGCTCACGCAGCGACGCCTCTCGGCGTTTGCCCATGCAAGCCAGGATTTTCATCGGTGTGTCGTCGTTGTGGAGCACTTCACCCTGAGCCGCCTGCCGCTGCAGTTCCTCGCAGGCCGGCTCGATCTTGTGGGCGGCGTCGCGCAGGATATCCCACTGTGTCGTGGTAGGGAGCGGAATCCCCATGGAACTTTGCAGCTTGTCGAGGCGGTTCAAGGGAAACCCGCCGCCATACTTCAAAAGTCCGATCATGCTCGCAGCACTCGCGTCGTATTTGTCGGACCCTACGCCCGCCGGAGGGCGCGCCGGGAATACCTTTGCGCATAGGTTGCAGCGCAGCTTCTGGAGAAGATAGATCGTCGCCGCCAGCGGGGGCTGACCCGTCACGCGGACGAGAACCTTCGGGCGCTCCCGCTGTTCGTAGACCTTCCCCTTGCCGCACGCCAGGCAGCGATCCCCCGGCTTGAGCTTGTGATGCGAGACGCACACCGTCTTCGCGCCGGGATAGGCGTTGTGTCCGTTGCGACCGTGTCCGGGCGGCGGGCGACCCGGTGGCTTGGCCTTGCCGCCGCCATGCGGTTGCGTCGTCCCCGTGTTCTGGTCCTGCCCCTGCGTCGCCAGAACCTTGGCTATCTTCTCGCTTCTCGACCCAAACAGCATGCGCCGCAGCCGTCCGATCGTCGTGTCTTTTCTCTCCAGCGCGCTGAGTACGGTCGAGTAGGCGCAGACGACCTTCTCGAAGACGTCGAAGGTCTCGGCCGGTAAGGCGACTTTGGCCTTGGCCAGAGCCTCGTCGATCTGTTGCCGCGAAACGTCGACCACGTCGATCTTCATGGCAGCCGGAGCCTGCACACCCAGCATCGCTTAGGCAATGGCTATTCCAAGAGATCCCTGCCGATCCAGCGTTTGCGGAAGAGTTCCCGGTTGATCGCAGAGATACGGTCGATGTTGCGCCACCAGCGGCGATAGGCGGCCACGCGTCGACGCGCTTCCGGGAGGAGTTCTGCGGGAATGCTGATCTGCTCGGGGCTTTCACCCGGGAGAGAGACGGCCAAGTATGAGGTGGCGTGGCCCGGACCCGTGGCGCAGTGGCAGCTGGCTCCGCCGCAACGGCGTCGGCGAGTGAAGACGCTGGCGCGGAGGATGTCCTGCGGAGGCGGCAGTTGGCGGGCGAGCTTATCTTTGAGACGTTCGAGACGGAGACGGCGGGTTGGTGTTTTCATAATGACATATTAACATATGTCATATTATGAAGTCAATGGGATTCTGGGGTGCGGGGAGTCTTGTCAAAGGACGGCAGGTTTTAGGCGGAGACGGGCCGGATCAAGAAGACGCTGAAACGGCTATGGCCGGAGTTGACCGCGGCGGATCGCCGGGATCGAGATCGGCGTCATGCTCACGGTCGGGAACGCCTCACCCACGCGCCGCCAGGGCGGCGGCGCCTTGGCGGCCGCCGGATCGCCGCAGGCCAAAAGCACCTGAAGCTCGTGCGCCTCCAGACGCCGCGTCGGGCCACCCCGCTCCGACGCCGGCCAGAACCGGAAACGTCCCGTCGATAGACGCTTCTGGCACAGCCAGAAGCCCTGGCCGTCATAGACAAGAATCTTTAGCGCGCGGCCTCGCCGATTGCGGAACACGAACACGGCGCCGCTCATCGGATCGGCTTCAAGCTGCTGCCGGCACACCCGGCTCAGCCCGTCAATGCCGCGACGGAAATCCGTCGGATCGACGGCCACGAGTATGCGCAGGTGAGGCGTGAGCTGCATCATGGCATCAGCCCCGGCTCCCGTCCCGCGCGTAGCGCCCGCGCCAATGCGGCCACTTCCGAAACGCTCGCGCCGCGCACATGAACGCGCTGCGTCGCATCTTCCCCGACCGGGGCCTCAACGACGTATTCCGCCGATGAGACCCCTGCCGAGTTCCCCGCCGGCAGATTCCACTCGACGAAGTTCGGCCTCAACCTGCTGGAACGCGGGCTCGAGCGCCTACCAGCCCGTTTTTGCAGAGTCGTGTGGTGCAGCCGCAGCCATCGCGACAGCTGGCTGACGCGGTAAGTTCGGCAGAGCTTGACGGCGGCTTCCCAAAGTCTCGCGGGAATTGGCTCCGCTGCCGCCTCCTTATTTTCCCGCCAGCGCGCAAACTGTTCCTGCACCTTCTGTACGTCCGCCGGCATATCCTCCGACCTTCCGTTCTTCGTGTTCGCCATGATTCCTCCCTGCCGCTCCAGGGCGGCGTCGGGAGAATATCAGAACGCCAACGCGAAAATCAGGCCCGCTTACCGGAAGGACACGTGGTAACGGCCGACGGCGGTCGCGTCCAGACACGTCAGGAAGACGAAGATGGTGGGGCCCGGAAGGAGGACAAGGTGGGCGCGATTTACGACGCGAGCCCACGCAAAGATCCCGCCGCCCGTGACGCCGAGAAGTACGACGGCGCCAAGGCGCGCACAAAAACATTCGCGGCCACGATGCAGCCATGGGAGGAGTTCGGCGGGATGCTGTGCGTGGAGGCGTACAAGCGCGGCTACGTGGAGGCCAAGAAGAAATTATTCATATCCGACGGGGCGCAAAGCTTGAGGACCTTCCGGCAGGACCATTTCCCGGAAGCGACATTCATCCTGGACTGGTATCACGCCGCCGAGCATTTGTCGGGCTGCTCAAAGGCGGCCTTCGGCGAAGCGACGGATGAGGCCGTGGCGTGGTACAAGCGGATAAAGACAAAGCTGTGGATGGGAGACCTGGACGGCGTGATACGGGCGATCGAAAAAGAGTCGAACCGCGTAGGCAAGCCCCAACCCAAGGAGCCCTCAAGCTCGCCACGTGTGATCCTGCACCGGGATATCGGCTACTTCAGCGAAAATCGCGAGGGGATGGACTATCCGCGCTTCCGGGTGGAGGGCTGGCCGATCGGTTCGGGTGTGGCTGAGGGAGCGGTCAAGCAATTCGGGATGCGGCTCAAGGGCAGTGAGAAATTCTGGAATGGGTTTGGCTTTGGACTTGGTGCCGAAGAGATGCTGGCGCTATGCGCGCTGCATCGCAGCGAAGACGGGCGCTGGGAAGAGTACTGGCGGAAACGAGCTCAGCCCAGCGCGCGTCAGGCGGCAGCCTGATGACTCACGAGACGCCACGGCGAGGGTGGGTGGAGGGTTCGCGACTGTGTCTGGACGTCGTGACCTGCGCTGATCGTTTCCGCGCCGTTGTTACAGGTTTTCAGCCCGCCGCCGTTGGCGGGATGAAAACCCCGGCGCCGACAATACGACGGCGCCGCTGCCGTTGTTAGAGCCGTTCCTTAAATTTCTCATCCCGGGGAAAAATTCCGAGGCCTGGGTCATGCGCCCCTTTTTTGAGAACCTCAACGGCCAGCCACAAGGTCCAGACCGCCAAGACCGGTATCCCGAGGACATGAGAATGGAAGGACGCGATGAAATCACCCCGCATCGCGTAAACCACCGCGTGCCCGATCCCGCAGCCCGGACAGCGATGCCCGGTGAGAAGACGGATCGGACACAGCACTAGCCCCTCCGGAATACCCGCCACCGCCTGCGCCGCGCACGCGGCCCAGGCTGCGGCGGCGACGGCGGCAAACGGGACCGGTCGGCTCATATCAGCTTGTTGAACTCGTGCTGATAGACCGCATCGGCGACGATGGTCAGACCGAAGCAGGACAGGACGAGGCCGATGACGCCCAGATTGGGGTTGACCTCGCGGCCGTGCTCCTTGAGCCAAATCTGAAGATCGGTCCCCATCTTGTACTCGTAGTAGAGATGGTAGAGGCCGCAGGTGACGATCGTCAGCAGAAGCCACGGCACGAACTTATATTCCTCACGGTCGAGAAGCGCGTTCATCATCTGGAACTGACGATAGTTCCAGTAGATGTTATAGAACCCGCAGGTGATGAGACAGAGAATGATGCCCGTGGCGATATCGATGTGGTGTTCCGACGACAGCGGTTTATCGGTGGTCACCCGTCCAGTATGACACAGCACCCCGGCGCCGCGTCAAGCCGAAGCGGCCACGTTGCCCCGCCTTAGAGGAATTTGTTACCATATTCTCGTCGTAACACACCTATCTTGCCGGAGGTAGACGATGGCTTTTTTCATCGGACGCGACCGTGAAGCCCGCAGAGCCTACGGATTCGACGAGATCGCCCTGGTCCCCGGCGATGTGACGGTCAACCCGGACGAAGTCGACACCGGCCTTCAGCTCGGCCACGTCAAACTCGAGATCCCCTTCTTGGCCTCCGCGATGGACGGCGTCGTCGACGCCGAATTCGCCATCGCCATGGGCAAGATGGGCGGCCTGGGCGTGCTCAACTTAGACGGGATCAGCACCCGCTACGAGAAGCCCCGCGAAGTCGTCATGCAGATCGCCGGCGCCACCCCCGATGAAGCGACCCGCCTCGTCCAGGAGATGTACCGCCCCCCCGTTAAAGAGGAGCTCATCGCCGAGCGCATCAAGCAGATCAAGCGCGCCGGGATTCCCTGCGCGATCTCCACGATCCCGCAGAACGCCGAGAGATACGGCAAGATCGCTATGGAAGCCGGCGCCGACATCTTCGTCGTCCAATCCACCGTCACCACCGTCCGCCACAAGGCGACCAAGTATAAACCGTTCGAAATCGCCCCGTTCTGCAAGACGATGAAGATCCCCGTCATCGTGGGCAACTGCGTCACCTACTCCGTGGCCACCGAACTCATGGATGCCGGCGTCTCCGGCCTGCTCATCGGCGTCGGACCTGGTGCGGCCTGCACCACCCGCGGTGTCTTGGGCCTGGGCGTTCCCCAAGTCACCGGCACCGTCGACTGCGCCGCCGCCCGCGACTTTCACTTTAAGCGCACCGGCCGCTACGTGCCCATCATCACCGACGGCGGCATGTCCACCGGCGGCGACATTTGCAAGGCCATCGCCTGCGGTTCCGACGGCGTCATGGTCGGCTCGGCCTTCGCCCGCGCCAAGGAAGCGCCCGGACAGGGCTTCCATTGGGGCATGGCCACCCCGCACGCCAACCTGCCCCGCGGCACCCGCATCCAGGTCGGAATCACGGGCAGCCTCGAGGAGATCCTCTACGGTCCCTCCCGCCTCGACGACGGCTCGCAGAACTTAGTGGGCGCCCTGCGCACCTGCATGGGCTCCGTCGGCGCCGCGACGATCCGCGAGATGCAAACCACCGAGATCATCATCGCCCCCTCGATTAAGACCGAGGGCAAGATCTTCCAGAAGGCTCAGCGCATCGGGATGGGCAAATAATGATCGCGACGACCGAAGGAGAGAAGATCCTCATTCTCGACTTCGGCAGTCAGTACACTCAGCTCATCGCGCGCCGTTTGCGCGAGCTGGAGATCTATTGCGAGATCCTTCCTTACAAAGCCACCAAGGCGCAGATCAAGGACGCGCGCCCGGCCGGCATCATCCTCTCGGGCGGACCGGACTCCGTGCACCGCACGGGCTCGCCCCGCCCCGACTCGTTCGTTTTCGAATCGGGCGTGCCCGTGCTCGGCATCTGCTACGGCATGCAGCTGCTCGTCGCCCTGCACGGCGGCAAGGTGATCCCCTCCAAGAAGCGCGAGTACGGCCGCGCCGAGCTCGAGGTTCTCGCGGATACCCCCCTCTTCGACGACCTCCCCAAGAAGCTCCAGGTCTGGATGAGCCACGGCGACGGCGCCGACCGGCTCGACAACGGCTTTCGCGTCGTGGCCCGCACCGACGCCGCCCCCTTCGCCGCCATCGCCGATGAGGGCAAGCGCTGGTACGGCGTGCAGTTCCACCCCGAAGTCGTGCACACCCCCCTGGGCACCAAGGTCTTGGAAAATTTCGCCCGCCGCATCTGCCGCTTCGACAAGCGCTGGACGATGTCGGGATTGGTCGATAGACAAATTGACGCGCTTCGGGCGCAGATAGGACAAGGCAAAGTCGTTTGCGCTCTGTCGGGAGGTGTTGATTCTTCCGTCGCCGCCGCCTTGATCTCGCGAGCGATCGGTTCCCGCCTGTACTGCATTTTCGTCGACACCGGCCTACTCCGCCACGGCGACCGCGAGCGCGCCGAACGCGTCCTAGGCCAAGAACTCAAGCTCAATTTGAAAATCGTCGACGCCTCCAAACTTTTCCTGGGGCGCCTCAAAGGCGTGTCCGACCCGGAGAAGAAGCGAAAGATCATCGGCAAGACCTTCATCGAGATATTCGATCGGGAAGCCAAACGGATCAAGGGCGTCGAATTCCTCGCCCAAGGGACGTTGTATCCTGATGTGATCGAGTCCGTGTCCGTTCACGGCGGCCCATCGGCCGTGATCAAAAGCCACCACAACGTCGGCGGCCTGCCCAAAAAGATGAAGCTCAAGCTTGTGGAACCCCTGCGCATGCTCTTTAAGGACGAGGTTCGCCGCCTCGGCAAGGAAATCGGCATTTCCGCCGACCTCCTGGGCCTCCACCCCTTCCCGGGCCCGGGCCTGGCTATCCGCGTGCTCGGCGCCATCACCCCCGCTTTGCTCAAGACCCTGCGCGACGCCGACCTCATCATGCGCGAAGAGCTTGTGGCCGCGGGCTGGTACAACAAGGTTTGGCAGTCCTTCGTGGTGATCCTGCCCTCGGTGCGCTCCGTGGGCGTGATGGGCGACGAGCGCACCTACGAGAACACCGTCGTCGTACGTTCCGTCGACAGCCGCGACGGC
>JAYVZL010000003.1:0-7420 GCA_043783505.1 Elusimicrobiota bacterium | reverse complement strand
CGGGGCTGGTCTATCCGAAGAACTTAAAGCTACATTACAACCCTATGGACAGGCCTTTAAAAATCGCCGTCTGCGGGGCCTCCGGTCGCACCGGCTCGCGCGTCGCAGCACTGGCGGCACTCGACGGCCGATTCCATCTGGCGGCGCGCGTGGGACGCGCGCAGGCGGCGGCACTTGCAGATGAGATCGGCGCCTGCGGCGCGGTGATCGATTTCAGCGTGCCCGAGGCCACCGTCAAATTCGCCGCCGCCTGCGGCCGCGCCAAAGTGCCGCTCGTCATCGGAACCACCGGCCTGAGCGATGTGCAGCGCGCCCAGGTCGCCGCGGCCGCGCGCAAGACGGCGGTATTTATGGCCCCGAACTTCAGCCGCGGGGTGACTTTGCTCCTGCACCTGGCCGCCGAGGCCGCGCGCCGCCTGCCCGACTACGACGCCGTGATCATAGAGACGCACCATAAGACCAAGAAGGACGCGCCCTCAGGCACGGCCTTGCGCCTGGCCCAAGCCGTGTCGCACAGCCGCCGTTCGGACGCCGCCGTGCAGACCGCTTCCGTGCGCATCGGCGACGTGGTCGGCGACCACGCGCTCACCTTCGCCGGCCCCTTCGAGCGCCTCACGCTCGCCCACACCGCGCACTCGCGCGACGCTTTCGCCCAAGGAGCTCTCGAGGCCGCGCTGTGGACCGCGCGCAAGAAACCGGGCCTCTACGACATGCTCGATCTCATGGGCCTGAAGTGACCCCTCTCATCCTATGGCGGCGCTGGGTCGAACTTTTTGAGGAGGAGGCACCCGAGGAGCCGCGCTACGACCCCATCCATTTGGCGACCGCGCTGGTCGTCGTCATGGTGGTCGTGGGCGCGCTGTTCTGGCTGCTGTGGACCCTCATGGTGTACGAAGGCGGCCTCGGCGCGAAAGAAGGAAGGGTCGGTAACGTCAGCGCGCTGATCACGCTGCTTTTCGTCGTCGAGGCGCTGCGCCGGGCCGACCGCCGCCACGCCCGCAAGTGAAGCCGCGCGCGGCGCTTCTGCTGCTCGGCGCCAATCTGGGAGATCGCGCCGGCGCGTTGAAACGAGCGATATCGGAACTCAACCGACTTGAAGGCTGTCGTGTCGCGAAGATCTCACGGATCTACGAGACCGCGCCGGTCGGTCCCAGCCATAAGCCTTACCTTAATACGGCCGCGCTCCTGGAGACCACGCGCACCGCGATGGGCCTGCTCATCGAGGCCAAGAGGCTCGAAGCCTCGGCGGGACGCCGGGCGGGCATCCGCTGGGCGGCGAGAATCCTCGACATCGACGTCATCTCCCTCGGCCGCGAGCGCGTGAAAACCCCTTGGCTCCAGATCCCGCATAAGGGCACGGCGGGACGGGCCTTTGCGCTGGCTCCATTGGCCGACATCGCGCCCTTGTGGAAGCCGGACGGCCGGCGCACCGTGGGGGCTCTTCTCGCGTCTTTGAAGCCCGACCCCCTAATTGTTAAACTGTGGCGGCATGATCGATAAGATGAAGACCGCGCCCGGGAGCGCGGAGACAAAGCCGGTCACCATCGCCACCCTTCTTGAGATGAAGAGGAAGGGCCTTAAGATCGCGATGCTCACGGCCTACGATTATCCGACCGCGCGCCTGGCCGAAGAAGCGGGCGTCGACGTGATCCTCGTGGGCGACTCCGTCGGCATGACCAAACTCGGCTACACGAGTACGCTGCCCGTCACCGTCGAGGAGATGCTCCATCACACCAAGGCCGCGGCGCGCGGCTCCTCGCGCGCCCTGATCGTCACCGACATGCCCTACCTCAGCTACGAGGTGGACCCGAAGGAAGCCGTGCGGCACGCGGGCCGCCTACTAAAGGAAGGCGGCGCGCACGCGGTCAAAGTCGAGGGGGGCATGGAGATCGCCGCCACGGTCAAGGAACTCCTCAAGGTCAACGTGCCGGTATTCGGACATCTGGGCCTCACGCCCCAGGCCGTCAACCGCTTGGGCGGCTACCGCGTCCAGGGCCGGCGTCCAGAGGACGCCGAGCGCATCCTCACCGAGGCGCGCGTGCTTGAAGCGTCCGGCTGCTGCGCCGTCGTGCTTGAGTGCGTGCCGTCGGAGCTCGCCCAAGAAGTGACCAAGCGCCTGCAGATCCCGACCATCGGCATCGGAGCGGGGCCGCATTGCGACGGTCAAGTGCTGGTCAGCGACGACTTGTTGGGACTTTCCGAGAACGGGCCGACGAAGTTCGTCAAACGCTACGCCGACCTGCGTGCCGTAGCACTCAAGGCCGTCGGCGAGTATTGCCGCGAAGTCCGCGACGGGTCCTTTCCCGGCCCCGAGCATTCATTTACATCGAAGGCATGACCTTCTGGGTGGCGCTGCCTTTCCTGCTGACCGCCGTCATGCTCGGCATTTGCTGGTGGGGCACGAACTACATCCTCCATCCCCCCAAGATGTCGCCGATGTGGGTGTTTCCCGAACAGTTCGGCTTGCGCTACGAACGTTTTTCCTGCCGAACAAGCGACGGCCTCAACATCAAGGGCTGGTTCATTCCCTCCACGACCGGGGACAAGCGCACTCTATTGATGTGCCACGGCTGGGGCGACAATAAAGGCGAACTGCTCAAGCAGACCTATTTCCTCAACGAGACCGGCGGCTTCAACCTTCTTTACTTCGACTTCCGCTCCCACGGCGAGAGCGAAGGAGACATCACCACCGTCGGCGGACAGGAGACGATGGACTTCGACGCCGCCCTCGCTTGGCTGAAAGAGAATAAGCCCGAATTCGCGGAGACGATCGGGGTCTTCGGCCTCTCCATGGGGGCGGCGGTGACCTGCGTGTCTTTGCCCAATCACCCGGACCTGCGCTGCGCGGTCGTGGAAAGCCCCTTTTCCCACTACCAAGAATTGGTCAAGCGCTGGGCGTGGGAGATGATGAGCGTGCCTTATTTTCCGCTGATCATGATCACGCTGCGCCTCCTGCGCATGCGGGTAGGAGATCCGAAAGTGGACTCCTTTAATCCCATCGAGTCCGTCAGCCGCATCGCGCCCCGGCCCATGCTCATCATCTGCGGCATGATGGACAGACTCATGCCCCCGGAGGACGTGCAGCGCGTCTTCGACGCAGCCGGCGAGCCCAAGCAACTCTGGATGGTACCCAACGCCTATCACGCCAAATGCCGCGAGGCGGCCGGCATGGAGTACGAGACGCGCGTCACCGGCTTCTTCACGCGTTATTTATGAAGGCCGCGCCTCTGATCAAGACCAAGGCCGCGATCGGGAGTCTCGTCGCGGGCTGGCGGGCGCGGGGCTTGAGCATCGGCTTCGTGCCCACCATGGGCGCCCTGCACTCGGGCCACGCGTCGCTCATCCGGCGCGCGGCGACCGAGTGCGACCGAGTCGTCGTCTCCATCTTCGTCAATCCCCTGCAATTCGGCCCCAACGAGGATTACGGCCGCTATCCGCGCGCGCTGCGCGCCGATCTCGGCTTGTGCGCGGCCGCCGGAGCCGCCTCGGTGTATGCCCCCTCGGCCGCGGCGATGTACCCTCGCGGCTTTCGAACACATGTCGAAGTCGAGACGCTCTGCGATCTCTACTGCGGGAAATACCGTCCGGGCCATTTCCGGGGCGTGGCCACCGTGGTCCTAAAGCTGTTCAACCAAGTCCGCCCCGATCGCGCTTACTTCGGAGAGAAGGATTGGCAGCAGGTGCTCATATTGGAGAGGATGGTCCGAGACCTCGACGTGCCGGTCCGCGTCGTGCGCGTGCCCATCGTGCGGGAGAAGGACGGCCTGGCCCTGTCAAGCCGCAACACCTATCTCTCCGCCTCCGAGCGGGCCGCCGCTCCCGCCCTGCGCGCAGCGCTCGTCGCGGGCCGCCGAGAGTCCTCGCGGCGCGGCGCTCGTCGGGCCTCCGTCGCCGCCGCCGTGCGCGGGGCGCTGGCCGGCACGGGCTTGAAGTTCCAATATGCCGGGATCGAGGGCCGCCGCCTCCTCGCGGCCGCCTACGTCGGCCGCACCCGGCTCATCGACAATATCCAGTTGAAAAAGTTACGATCTTAGCCATGACGCAGAAAGGACGCGGTCACGAAAAAGCGGATCCGGTGAAAGCCTCCTATAAACGCCAGCAGTATTGGGTCGACGCCCCCCTGCAGTTGCAAATGGTCGGGTTCGTCCTTCTGCTGATCTCGACGAGCCTCCTCTTGACGGCTTTCAGCGTGTTCCGGGGGATCGAGGAGGCCTGGATCTCCTCCCAACAGATCTCCCAGCATCTGGATTGGATCAAGGAGTCATTGCGCGCGCCGCTGCTGTTGGCTTCGGCGATCTCGCTGCTGACCGGCGGCTTAATCACGCTTTTCTGGTCGCATCGCTTCGCCGGCCCGCTGCGCGTGATCTCCGCGGGAATGGCCCGCATGCGGCACGGCAATCTCGCCGTGGCCGTGCGCGTGCGCACGACCGACGCGCACCAAGAATTCGCGCGCGAGTTTCAGCTCATGCAGGAGGCGCTTCGCCTAATGATCGCCGCCGACCGCGCCCGCGTCGTCGAGGCAACCTCACTCCTCGAAGAAGCCGACAAGGCCCTATCCTCCGGTCATGAAGCCAAAGACTCCATCGGCAGGGCGCTCGACGAGCTGCGCCAGGCCTGCGTCAAGTATCACCTATGACCCGCGCCGTTCTTTTCGCGGCTCTTCTGACGGCCTGCGGGGCCGCGCCGCTCGCTTTCGCCGCTGAGCCGATCGCGCTGCTAAAGGATACCTTCGGCGACGCCGGCATCGAGACGCTCGCCTCGCGCGGCATCGTCGTCCTTCAGGGAAAGCCTAGCGCGCGCCGATTGGCGGCGGTCCACTGGAAGGCCCTTGATGAGCTGTCCCGCGCGTGCGCCTCATGCTTGGCGCTGACGCAGGCCGCCGACGCCCTCGGCCATGAGCCGGCGCCCGCCGGCCCCAATCTCGGATTGTCCGCCTGCCGAGCCCTGGCCGCGGGCGGCCCCATGACCGCGTCGCTCGCGGCGATCGCCGCCGAGCTCGAAGCCCGCAACGAAGAGCTCTGGGCTCTGGCGCAAACAAGCGCCGCGGCAAGCGAGGCCGCGGCTCGGAGGAACGCCTTCGACACGGCCTGGGGCAAGGATCTCATCGCGCGCCATCACGCGGACATGCTTGAAAATCACGCGTCCTTGACCAAGCCGATTTTTCACGAGCTCTTGGCGGGCCCGCGCCCCGAGCGCGACGCGCTGGCCCTGTTCATCGCCGAAGCCGGGGCCCGGGGCGTCGTAGCGCCCGACGTCCTGCTGGTGCGCGACGCCGCGGCGGGCAACCCTTCCGACGAGCTTCGAGCTCAGCTGCGCCGGACTCTATCCGACGAAAGGCGGCGCTGGGCCGCGGAAAACGCCCGCGCGGCGGCCGCCGGGCTTCTCGCCAAGAGCTCCGTCAAGCGCGAGCTCGACGACCTCCGCGAGCTGTCCAAGAGCCTCTACTCCCGACCGAATCTCTCGACCGCGCTCGAGGCCGCCTTCGCTAACCCGGCGGCTTCCGAGTCCCGGCTTCACCTGCGCTCGGCGGGAATCCACCTGTCGGAGCCCACAAGCCTCGGCCAGCACGAGCTCGGCGACACGGCGATCGTGTCTGGAGCTTACTGGGTCGACGGACTCGAGGAGGGCGCCTCGGCCGACGTCGAGGAGACGCTCGTCGTTGAGACGGACCGAGGATTTTCCTCGCTCGAGGCGCGCGTCGTCAAGCGCAAAAACGGCGGGCCTTATCCATACGTCCGGGCCGTCGAGATCGCGCAAACCCGCCCTTTCGCCGTCCGGGCGATCGTGTCCTCGCCGCTGAGTCCAGCATTGACTGAACGCGTCGAAGTTCCCGTCGCACGGGACTTTGAATTGGCCCTGTACAAAGAGTCCGAAGCGGCCGGCTTGTTCGCGGCGTGTCGATTCGGCGACGCGGACGGCGCCTATGCCGCCCTTGAGGCCTTGGTGAGCGACGCCGCCAAGGTCAAGCCTCAGTACAAAGGCCTGCGCGAGCGGGCGATCAAGGCAATCCAAGCCGCGAAGTCGGCCGGCGAGACGCTGACGAAGCGAGACGACGCCGTCGTCGAAGCCCGCGCCGACTCCGCGCCTCAACGCTGCCGCTATGAGACCGATCACGTGGACGCGGCCCTCAAGCTCTCCAGGCATCTGCCTCCCGGCTGCGACCGCGACCTTCCCGAACTCCACGCTTTGCGAGAGACCATCGTGCGGCGCGCCGTTGATCAGGCTTGGTTTCTCGAGGCCTCTGCCTCCGCCCGTTCCAAACGAAGATCATGCGATCTGGAGGGCGCTCGCGCGCGCTGGTCCGAGGCTCTGGCCGCGCTCGACAAAGACCCCGGCGCGCGCTGCGGACGCGTCGCGCAAGAGGAGACGCTCGCGAGAGCCGAACTGACGGCGGCGGCCGGCGAACGCGCTTGGCGCGACGAGCTGAGAGAAGCCCTCGCCAAAGCCGAGGCCGAAGCCACGCCCACCAGGCATCTGGAGCTCCTGCGGCCCATCTCCTCGCGCTTGGGCGCCCTTAACTCGCCGTGCCTAAAAGACGAGTCGCGCAGGACGGCCGCGCTCATGCATTCCGCGTCCAAGGACCTCGCCGCCCCGGATGAGGACGAGTTGCTCAAGCGCCTGCCACCCGACGCGACTTTGGCCTCCGACTCCGCCGCGATCCGGGCCGACCGCGCGCGCCGCCTGGAAGCCGCGACGACGCCGGAAAAATTTTCCGCGGCGCTCGTCCACGAGACGGACGTCGCCGCGCCCGCTCCCAAGCCGGCGGCGGTCAAGAAAGCCTCGCCCAAGAAAAAGACCTCGGCGCGCAAGGGGGCGTCCAAATGATCCGATTCCCCGCTTTGCTGCTGGCCGCGTCTTGCGCTATCCCGGCTTTCGCGGCGAGCCCGACGGTCAAGAGATCCGCGGCCAAACGCCCCGCGCGCAGAATCGTCCCGGCCAAATCCGCCGCCAAACGCGCCCTAACGACCGCGGCCCCGGCGCGCGTCCAAGCTCGTCCGACGCCGCCCGCCGACTCCCTCGATGAAATCCCGCTCTTCGGGCTGGGCGCGGCCCTAAACGCCGAAGATGACGGGCTGCTAGTCGCCGCCGTACGTCCCGGCTCTCGCGCCGATCTGGCGGGTCTGATGTCCGGAGACCGGCTCTTGCGCCTCGATGTTGCGACGTCCTCGCGCGCGCAGGCCGCGGCTGCCCTGCGGGGCTGGACGCCCGGCACGCGACTGCCTCTCATCGTCCGCCGCGGACTGGAGATCCGTTCTCTCGAGACCTCGCCGGTGCCGCCGGCGCGGGACTACGTCCGCGGAGCGCGCGATCTCTCCGAGCAGGAGAAGACATTCGCCGCCGAAAAAATGGCCCGCGCCGATAAGGACGCGCTCGCCGAGGTCAAAACCGCGGGCCCGTTGGCCGTCTCGGTCCGCGCGGA
>JAYVZL010000002.1:0-2865 GCA_043783505.1 Elusimicrobiota bacterium | reverse complement strand
GCTCGATGTTGCGGATCGCGTAGGGAATACTTTGGAGAAAAAGCGGCTTTTGCTCATGAAATCCGCGCAGTCCGTACGCGCCCATGGCCTGCATGATGCGGATGAGCACGAAGCCGGGGAAAAACTTTTTGAACTCGGCCTTGTCGACCTTCGCGTGCTGCGCCGCCTGGGAGATGTAGAGATCGAGCAGTTCGTCGCGCAGTTCGAACGGCACGTCGGCCTTCGCGTCGTACAGCAGCGAGGCGATATCGTATTGCAGGGCGCCGCGCCGTCCGCCCTGATAGTCGATGAAATAGGGCTTGCCGTCCTTAAGCATGACGTTGCGCGACTGGAAGTCGCGGCACAGGAAAAAACTGCGGTCGGCGGCGAGCAGATAATCGGCGAAAACGGTGAAATCTTCTTCCAAACGCTCCTCGTGGAAGGCGACGCCGCCGAGCGTGAGAAAGTAGTACTTGAAGTAATTGAGGTCCCAGAGCATCGACTGCTTGTCGAAGCTCTTGCGCGGGTAGCACCAACGGTCGTCGAGGGTCTTGCCCGCCAGGATCTGCATCTTCGGCAGCCAGCGGACCACGTCGCGGTAGGCGGAGACGACTTCCTCGGGAAAGCCGGCGGGGGTGCGGCGCTTGCCGAGGAACTGAAACAGGGTCGTGTCGCCGAGATCTTCTTCCAGATAGGCCGTGCCGGAGGCGTCCTCGCCGTAGAAGTCCGGCACCGGAATGCCCTCCTTGCGGAAGTGCTTGGAGAACTCGATGAACGCGCGGTTTTCCTTGACGTCCTCGTTGAGCACGCCGACGGCGGTCGCTCCGGGCGCGGCTAATCGGTAAATCTTGCGGTTGGAGGCGTCCGCGCGCACCGGCTTAAGCGAGCGCGCGTCCGCGCCGAACTTGGCACGGAACAGGACTCGAAGGACGTCGAGAGGATCGCTCACGCGGCCATCTTAGCGCTTCGGGGCTTGGCGCACAATCCCGCGCTTGCTCAGGGAGAGGCCGATGGTCTATGATGCGTTAGCCGCGTCTTGCGGCCCAGGAGGTTCCACTCATGAAGATCGCTATAGTCGCGTCGCTCGTTCTTGCCGCCGCCGCCCTCCATGCCGCCGAGACCAAAGTTCCCGCCGCCCCCGCCGCCCCCACCGCCCCCGCCGCCACCGTCCGCGAGTTCAAGTCGGTCAACATCGAGATCGCGGGCAATAAGATTTGGACGCCCGCCGTCTTCATCGTCAAGAAGGGCGACAAGGTGAAGATCACTCTCATCAACACCGCCGCCTCCGGCGTCCACGCCTTCTCGATTGAAGGCATTCCCGGCACCGAGGTCTCGGTCAACAATAAAGAAGGCGACAACACCAAGGTCGTGGAGTTCACGGCCGACAAGGCCGGGACTTTCCGCATCTACTGTCCCATGCACGTGGCGCACGTGGGCGGACAGCTCCTCGTCCTCGAATAGGAGTCCCGCCGTGACCGCCGAGGCCGCCCAACGCGAGCGCGTCCGCGCCATTTTTGTGTCGCTGGCGGGCGGGGCGCTGATCTTGGGGCTGAAGGCGTACGCCTACTTTCTCACCGGTTCGATCGCGCTGCAGTCGGACGCGCTGGAGAGCATCGTCAACGTCGTGGCCGCGGCCTTCGGGCTCGGCGCGGTGATCTTCGCCGGGCAGCCGGCCGACCGGGACCATCCGTACGGCCATGGGAAGATGGAGTTTCTCTCCGCGGTCTTCGAGGGCGGGCTCATCTCCTTGGCCGCCTTGGTCATCTTCTACGAGGCGACCTTGGCCCTGATGCGCGGCGTGGAGCCCAAGAGCTTGGGGTTGGGCATGTTGGTAAACCTCGCGGCCGGGGCGCTCAACGGCCTGCTCGGCTGGTTCTTGCTGCGCGCCGGCCTGCGGCTGAAATCCAAGACGCTCGAGGCGGACGGCCTTCACGTGCTGTCTGATTTTTATACGACGGGCGGAATCCTTATCGGGCTTCTGCTCGTGCGGGCCACCGGATTCTGGTGGCTTGACCCGCTTATAGCGATCTTCGTCGGGGCCGTATTGGCCAAGACCGGCTGGGGGCTTGTGCGGGAGTCGGCCGCCGCTTTGCTTGATCAGGAGGACTCGCCGACGATCGAGGCGATATTGACGGGCCTCAACGGCCTTCTTAAGAAGGGGGTCGCGAAAACCGGGGTCATCACCGTCCACGGCCTGCGCGCCATCCGGTCCGGCCGCTACACTCACGTCGATGTCCACCTAGTCGTGCCGGAATACCTCGATGTGGCGACGGCCCACGACCGCACCGATCGCTTCGAGCATTCCTTGATCTCGGCCTCCGGCCTGGAGGGGGAACTGCACGTCCATATCGATCCCTGCCGGCGCAAGTACTGCGCGCGCTGCGACGACGCGGCGTGTCCAATCCGGGTGGAGCCCGTGAAGGCCGTGCCGCCGATCGCGCGCGAAGAGGCGACCCTCGTGGAGCCGATTCAATAAGCGGCGAGCTTTGCCCGCTGTGCGGGGGAGCGGCGCGTCACTTTCATCGCGACGGTGGCCGCGACTTCCTGCGTTGCGGCGTCTGCGCTCTGACCTTCGTGCCCGCGTCCCAGCATGTCGATGAGACGCGCGAGAGAGCCCGCTACGCCGAGCACCGCAATTCCCCCGATGATCCGCGGTACCGCGCTTTTCTAGACCGCCTCCTCGTCCCGCTCGCCGAGCGCTTGACGCCGGGCGCCTCCGGCTTGGACTACGGATGCGGGCCCGGGCCGACGGCCTCGGTCATGATGCGCGAGCAAGGGTTTTCGATGCGCGACTACGATCCGTTTTTCTTTCCCAATGTCGAGTCGTTGAACTTGCGCTACGACTTCGTCGTTTGCACGGAGGTTGTCGAGCACTTGCGCCGTCCC
>JAYVZL010000001.1:0-2871 GCA_043783505.1 Elusimicrobiota bacterium | reverse complement strand
GGGCGAGTTCGCCGCCCGCGACAAGAGGCACACACCCGCTTTAATCCTTTTGGATTTGAACCTGCCGAAAATAAGCGGCTTGGACGTATTGCGCCGTCTCAAGGCTGATTCGCTGTTGAGGCATGTACTGGTCGCGATCCTCACTTCATCCAATGAGAAGACGGATAGAAAGCAGGCTGAGGGGCTTGGAACCAACCTCTATATTCAGAAACCAGTGAATTTCGATCACTTCATAACCGTCGCGAAGGAAATCGAGGCTCTTCTAAGAGCCCTCAGGACGTAAGAGACTTTATCGATTACAGCGTGGAGATAGTGAGGCAGCCCCCTGTAGTGATTAGCCTCAATGATCGACACTTATCCGCACTTAGGGTCACTGGCCCAAGATCTGTTTTTTGTCCGCGTTCTAGCCCGTTTTGCTGCTGATCAGCATCCAGACGAGGGCTCGGGCGGGCGTCATGCAATTGGGGCGGCTCAGACTTCTAGCTCGTTTTGCGCCGACGCTTAAGAAGCGGTTTGTAGGCGGTCTCATAGAGGGCGAGGAGTTTCTTGTCTTTGTCCCGGCCCGCCTGTCGCTTGGACTCGAGGACATGTTCCAATGACGCGCAGGGAACGCGGATGCGGTCTACCTTGAAGTGGGTTCGGCCCGCCCACCACTCTAGGAAAAAGAATCCTTTCGCCTCGACGAGCATGTCGATGGGCAGACTGTCGGTCCGTTCGGCCCGCCCCGCAATCTTGTATTCGAGGATCCGGCGGAATACGAGTTCATCGGGTGCGACCAGAGGCTCGCCCCCAACGCTTAGGGCATACTTCTCGCGCCGCAGCGTCCGATACGCCTTGCGGACGTTCGAGAGAGTTGGGCGCAGCAGGATGTCGCAATCAAGGGTCGCGTAAACGGCCGCGGCTTCAGGCGCAAAGTGATCCAACGCCAAGGCGCCGATCAGCAGAAAATCGACTTTGGCCCGGATCAACGCCGTCAGCGCTCGAAGATGGGATGGCGTCGTCATGCCGGGCGGACGGCCCGACGATGGAGCATGTACTGATGCGCGGCGATGTGGACAAAGGTCTTGTCCGTGCCCGGCTTGTTGTAGGGCAGGCGCATGATTCGGCGGGCCAGGGCGGCTAGGCGTCGGGAACGGCGCTTCATGATTTTAGTATAGCTCGAATCCTTCTGTGCATCCAGAGCAAATTTAATCTGGCGGAATAATGCCTTCCCGGTTACACTCCCCGCACATCTCGCGGCTGATACTCCCAGGATTCCCCAGCTGGAGGGCAATCTCACTCTGCTTGCGACCCTCTCGACGCCAGCGCGCCGTGCGATGGAACAGGCCGAGGTCCAAGGCCATAGGACGACAACGAACCCGACTGGAGGTGTGCGCCTCGTGGATTGCTACACTTAAGAATCCACATGAACGTTTCTCGGCTCCTGACGCTCGCTCTGCTCGGCCTCGGCGTTTCCGGCTCGGCCGCGGTGTTCCCGCCGGCGCACGAGTTTTTCGCGCCCTTGCTTGCCGACGAGAGCGAGCCGCGATTCGGCTTCTCACTGGGAGCCGGCGTCCGCGAGCGGGGGCTGGCCCGCGTCGACGTCGGCGACTACCTGGGAATATACCGGATGGCGCTGACCCGGGACGTCGCCGCCCAGCTCAACATAGGCGCGGCGATCTTTACGCGCTTCGACGCCACGACTCACAACATTCAGGTCATCGATTATTACGCGAACGTCCCGGTCGACTTTCGCTCGGGAAAGACGTCGATGCGCGTGATGTTCTACCACGACAGCTCCCATCTCGGAGACGATTATCTCAAGGAGCGCGGCATTCAAACCACGTCCAGATCATGGGAAGCCCTGCGGGTGGTGCTGGCTTACGATCTTCTTAAGACTCTGCGGATCTACGCCGGCTCCGCCAGGGCCATGCACACCACGCCGGCCTGGTCGGGCCGCCAGTCGGTGCAGGGAGGAGCGGAGATCTTCTTCCGCATGCCCGAGAAGGCGCGCTGGCTCCCTTACTGGGCCAACGATCTTCAGGCGTGGGAGCGGACGAGTTGGAATCCTACCTGGACCTCGCAAGTGGGACTGAAGACCGCGGCGGATTACTCGCGAGGCCGAGGCATTACTTATTTCGCGCAGCTCAGGACCGGCCCGCGCTTGGAAGGGCAGTTTTTCTCGCGCAAGGAAACGGTTTGGAGCGCGGGACTTAAGTTCGCGCTCAGCCAGAATCCCCTGGCGCCTTCGGACCCGCCCGGGCCCGCGGGAAAAAAATAAGCGGCTGTGGGGGACGCGCTGCTATCCAGGCCGCTGGGCAGCCAGCCGGTCGGCGCCTACGCTCCCGGACACGACCGACGACGCATAACTCGCTGTTGGCCACCCCCGGCAACAGCACGGCGCGCCGTACCGTGGTAGCCTTGGTCTCGCGCCGTTAAGCCGCCGTCTTCGCTTCGCTTGCGAGGGGGATCGTGAAGTGAAACACGGAGCCTTCGTGTTCCTTGCTTTCGACCCAGATGCGGCCGCCGTTGGACTCGACGAGAGATTTGATGATGTACAAGCCCAGCCCGGTACCCTTGATGGCGCGCGCGCGCGCGGCCTCGGTGCGGTGGAACTGCTCGAATACCAATGGGAGGTCCGAGGGTTGGATGCCGATCCCCGTGTCGGCTACGGATATCCGGGTCTGATCACCCGTGATCCGCCGCGCGGTCACTAGGACAGAGCCCGCCTTGCGGTTGTACTTGATCGCATTGTCGAGCAGATTCTGCAGCACCTGCGTAAGATGCGAGGGATCCATCCACAGCACGATGCCGTCCTCGACGTCGAGCGAGATCGACACCGAGCGCCGCGCCGCGATCGTCGCGATGCTGCCGATGAAGTCGCTCGAGAAT